>NZ_BLPF01000001.1:4819390-5156269 GCF_011764425.1 Phytohabitans houttuyneae | reverse complement strand
CCAACTTGCCAAGATCTGCAGGAGCGGGCTCCTGGGCTGAGCTGAGCGACCGCGGAGGGTGAGGCAGCAACCGCCGCCGATCAGGAAAGCCGGTCTCTACAGATCCGCCGAAGTTCGCCGCCCCGGGGCGATCTGGGCAATCGCAAGGGCACACTGGCTCCTTGATCGGCGTCAACAAAGGCCCCCACAGAGCAGATCGTCCCCGAGGGGTGAGCTCGCCCACCGCGGAGGGCGAGGCCGCGGGAGCAACGGTCCGGACAACGACGGACATCGCGGTAGCCCGGATCTGCTTCGAATTGGACCTTTTGAAACGGGCTACCACGGTCGCACCTCACCCTGACCGCGGAAGATGCCTAGGACGACGCGGCCAGCGCGGTGAACGCGGGCAGGTGGTGGTCGGCGCGGCCGGCGAAGAGGGCCATCTCGTAGGCGATCACGTCGACGTCGGAGTCGGCCTCGAAGACCACTGCCAGGATGGCGCCGCCCGCGGTGGCCGTCACGAAGAGGAACTTTTGCCGCATCTCGATCGTGATCTGGCGTACGCCGCCGCTCTCGGTGTGACGGCCGGCCGCTACGGACAGTGCGTAAAGCCCTGCGGCCACAGTGGACAGCTGGTCAGCCGCCATCGGGCCGGCGTGGCGGGAGGCGGCCAGCAGGAGGCCGTCCGGGGAGATCGCTACCGCATGCTCCGCCCCGGGGACGCGGTCGACGACGTCATCGAGAAGCCATGCCAGGTCATCACTGGTAACCGCCGGGTGCGCCACGTCGTCATTCCCCCTCGTCGAAACTTCAGTCCATCGGGCGTCGCGGCCAAGGGGCCCGGCGCGACGCTGCGCCCGACCGGTCCGCGGACATGGCACGCAGCTTGGCCAGCAGGTCGCCGCGGTTGGCGCAGCCCAGCCGCTGGCGCATGCGCGCCATGTGGTGCTCGACCGTCTTGGCCGATATGAAGAGGCGGTCACCGATCTGCCGATACGTCAGTCCGTCGAGTACCAGATCAGCCACCTCCTGTTCCCGCTCGCTGAGCAGGCTCTCCGCGGGTGCGGTGAACGCCTCTGTGACTTGCGACACCGCCGGCTGTACCGCCGCCGGCGAACCACCCCCACGGGCCGAGCCCTGCAGCAGCCGGGCACAGTCCAGCAGCGCGGTCATGGCCTTGCGGTCCGCCGTGCGGATCGCAGCCTGCCCGGCCAGCCGAGCCCCGTCCCACCACAGCCCCGCACCGTGCAACCCCCTTGCGGCAGCCTCCACTTTGGCCGGATCGACTGCCCCGCGCAGTGTCTCCAGCCAACTCTCCGCGGCCGCCGCTACCACCGAACCGTACCGGCTGTGCTGGGCGGTCGCCACCAATGCGGCGGCGTGTTCATCGGCAGTTGTAGGTTCCTCGGCGATTATCGCGGCGTGCAGCCCGCACCAGTGCAGCGGCGCCGTCCACAGTGGTGGGCGGCCGAGCCGGTCGAGCAGCCGCCACGCCTCGGCCATGTGTGTGGCCATGCGCGCCTGCTCGCCGAGGCGGGCGGCGGCGACGGTCAGCTCACCGATGGGCAACAGCGAGTACAGGTCGACGGGCTGCCGCATGACCGCCTCGCGGGCCTGTGCCCATGCCCGGTGCAGGGCGGCCAGGTCGCTGTTGCGGCGGGCGATGCCGGCGTCGAGCGCGGTGGCGAAGAGGAGGTCGCGTGGCTCCAGCGGTCCGTTGCTGGCGGCCGCCCGGTGCTCGGCCGCCGCGGCCGTGCGGCCCCGCACCATCTGCATCCAGCCCTGCAACAGGCGGTGGCGGCGGGCCATCAGCGCCGCGCCGACCTCGGCACCGATGGCGCGGTCAAGCACCGATTCACCGGTGTCCAACTCGCCACAGTGGATGGCCACGAGGGCGGCGAGCGCGGCCGGGCTGTCCGGCAGCAGCACCGCGCGGCCGGCCGGTTCCAGGAGGGCGGCTGCCTGGACCAATGTGGACAATGCGGCGGTGGCCGATCCGGAAAGGGACTCCCGGATACCGCTGGCCATCAGCGCGGCCGCGCCGGTGAGCAGGGTGGGCGGTCCGTCGGGTGGCACAAGGTCGTCGGCGCGGCCGAGCTGGCCGGTGCCGATGAAGCCCAGCGCCGCGAACGACACCGACGACGTGGTGCCGGACCACCGGTACAGCTCGGCGCTGCGGCCCAGCTGGCCGCGATGGGCGAGCGCGGAGCCCGATACCGCCGCTCCCACCGCCCGATCCGGCGAGCCCTCCGCGGCGACAAGGCGGTCGGCGAGGCGGAGCCCTACGTCGAGATCGCCCGCGAGCGCCGCGGCAAGCGCACGCCGCGCGTCGGTCGGCCGCCCGGCCGCCGCCGCGACCGCGAACAGCTCCGCGGCCAGCGCCGGCTCGCCGATGAGGGCCTCCTCGCCCGCGGCTTCGAACATCGTGGCGAGGCCACCGCCGCTCACACCGGCTTCGCGCAGGGCACGCACCAGCGGGAGTACCGCGCCGCCGCGTGCGAGCTGGAGCTCGGCCAGCCGCTGCCACACGGCGGTGCGGTGCGCGGCCGGGCTGAGTGACGCGACAGCCTTGCACGCAGCCGGCACGAGGCGGCCGTCCGGCGCCACGAGCCCGCTGGCCCGCGCCGCGTCGAGCAGGTCGTCGACCGCGTCGGGGGTGCGGTCGAGCAGCGCGCCGAGCAGGTCGGTGGGGAGTTCCACGCCGGTGGCCGCGGCGAGCAGCAGCGCGCGCAGGTCGGCGTCGAGGTCGTCGAGGTCGGGCCGGAACTGCACGAGCGCCTGCGGTGGAAGGCCCTCTCCGGCCGCCGGCCCGAGCCGGTCCACCAGTCGCGGCACGCCGCCGGTCTGCGCGTGCACGTGCCGGGCGGCGGGCGAGTCCGGCTCGACGCCGAGGTGCTTGGCGGTCTGCTCGACGGTGAACGGGCTCAGCACCAGCGGCGGCCCATCCAGCCGGAGCAGCTCCAGCAGCTCGCCCAGGGCGGCGGGGCGGGGCCACGGCCGGTACGCCAACACGATCCCGGGGCGGCGCGCCTCGACGAGCGCGCGCAGCTCGCGCAGCCGCTCGTCTCCCACTTTGTGGGCGTCATCCAAGAAAAGTACGAACGGACCGTCCTGCGGTGACATCTCCTGCCACGCGTCGACCACCGGAATGCCCGCGCGCCGGTAGATCCGCCCCAACTCGCGCAGCAGCAGGCTCTTGCCGTACCCACCGGGGGCCTGGATGGCGACCCGCAGCGACGCGTGCGGCGCGGCGGTGGCCGCGTCGAGCAGTGCCGCGGTCGGCTCGTCGAGTACGAGCCGTGGGCCAGGACGATCCGGGAGCTCAAGCTTGGCCTCCTACCAGGCCGAAGAGGCGTTGGGTCGGGCGCAGTCGCAACGGTGTGATCTCGACCGGCGGGCGCGGTGGCGGGCCGGCGTCCATGCCCTCTTGCACGAATGGCGGCGGCTCGTGGTTCGATGCCTCGATCGCCCGCTGCTCGGGTATCCACATTGGATCCTGACGCCACGCGCCGCGCGGGGAGACGACCTGCACCGCGGCGAGCGCTGCTCCGGCGGCAGCCGTGCTCTGCGGCTCCGCCTCCAGGCCGACGGGACCGGGCAGCGCGGCGCGGAGCAGCTCCGCGACAAGCGGCATCCGCGCCGCGCCACCCACCAGGAGCATGCCGTCCAGCTCACGCCGCCGCAGGCCGCAGGAACGGATCACCTGCGCCAGCGTCTCTACACTCAGCTCCAGCGCCGGACGGACAAGCTCTTCGAGCTCAGCCCTGGTGACCGGCACCCGCACGTGCCCGTGCGACGTGCTGAGCACCACCTCGGCCGCGGCGGCCGAGGTCAGCTCCTCCTTCACCCGCCGGCACTCCCGGCGCAGCCCGTAGAGCGCGATCCGGGCCTGCGGGCCCCTCGCGAACACCTCCCGCAGGTCCCGGTCGAGCCGCGAGCGCACGTGGTCGACGAGGGCCTCGTCGACGTCCGCGCCACCGAACGGCTCGATCGCGCCCGCACTGCCGAGGAGTTGGAAACCGATGCCCTCCGCCCAGCGCACGACCGAAGCCTCGTAGTCGCTGCCGCCCAGGGAGTACACGCCGAAGGTGCGGCCACGCAGGCCGCGTGCGGCGTGACTCTCGGCAGCGACGACGGGCTCCGGCAGCAACGTGACGTCGGCCAGACCGATCTCCCACAGCGCCCGGTGCAGCAGCTCCCGGCGATACGCGCCCCATGCGGCGGGGTGGCTGACCACCACCTGCTCGGCCGGCTCCCCTCGTGAGCCAACACTCGCTCGACCACCCACATGGCCAGGACGGCGGTGAGCGCCTGCGGGGTGCAGGGCTCGCCGCCGACTATCTGCGGCACGTCATCGCCGATACGCCGCACGAAACCGCGGGCCACGCGACCCGCGTCCAACTGCACCGGCTCGCCCACGGTGAGCGCGCCGTCGCCCGTCACGTGCAGCACCGAAGGAACGGCTGTGGAGCGCGCCCCCAGCCGGACGACCTCGGGCGCCAGCCACCCCGCGTTACCCAGTCGCGAGACGGCGGCGGTCGTGGTCGTCCCACCGATGTCGATCCCCAGCACGTATGGCATCCGAGCGCTCTCCTCCCAGCGGACCCATACGTTCGTACCAGAGATGTTCGTCCTGCTGAGCCACTAATTCTGCCGAGACGGATCCCCTAATCCCTAACCCGGAAACCCGGCGCCGTCCCCGATGCCCGGGGGGTGGCCGCGCTCCTACGGTCTGCGACATGGAATCGACCCAGACACTGCACGACTTCGTGCTTAACCTGCTCACCAACCCTGAGGCGCGCTCGGCGTTCGAGCTTGACCCGGAGGGCACGCTGAACGCCGCGGGGCTCGGTGACATCACCGCCGCGGACGTGCAGGACGTGGTTCCCCTGGTCGTGGACTACGCGCCGGTGCAGGGCATCACCGGCCTGGTGCCCACGGGCGACCTCGGCCTGGGCCAGATCGGTGCGCTGGACGGCAGCGCCACCAACGTGATCGGCCAGCTCCAGACAGTCACCCAGCAGCTCTCGGTCGGCGTGCCCGCCCCCGCCGCCGACGCGAACGTCAACGTCGCCGCGGTCGGCGCGATCACCGTGGACACCACCGGCATCAGCCTCGCGACCACGGGTCTCATCCCCGGCGTCGGCGTCGCGGCCGGCACCTCCGGCGCGTCGGTCGACCTCTCCGGCGTGTACGACGTCGCCGGCACGCTCGACTCCGATGTGGTCGGTCCGGTCGGCGCCGACGCCACGGGTGCGGTCGACGCGACGCTGGGCACGGCCACCGGCCTGGTGCCGGGCGCCCCGGTGGACGGGCTCCTCGACACCACCGACGACACGCTCGGCACCGTCGACTCGCAGCTCGACGGCGTGACCGGCCTCGTCGGCTCGGTGACCTCGCCCCTCGGCGTACCGCCGGTCGACCTGCCTGAGCTGGACGACACGCTCGGCAGCGGCTCGCTGCTGAGCGGCGCCACAGGCACTGTGGACAGCACGCTCGACGGCATCGGCGTCGGCGGCGTGCTGGGTGGTGGCGCGGACGCGCACGGCTCCACGGGCGTCGCCGGCCTGCACGGCACGGTGCACGGCTCGGCGACCGCCGACGCGCACACCGACGGCGGCCTGCTCGGCGTCACCGACATCCTGTTCTGACACCGTCCGAAAAGGCCACACGCCCAACCCGGCGTCACGGCTGGTTTTCTAAGCGTTACCGCGGTCCCAGGGATGGGAGGCCGGACTCGGGCCCGGTCTCCCATCCCTCTTGATATATCAGTAGAAATCAGCAGACTTGGTCCGGTGATGGCACCGATCTGGCTCGACACCCTCGACGAGACGGCTCGGGTATGCGCGGCGCACAGCCGCACCGACCTCGTCCGGTGGCTCCTGCAAAAGCGGGAGCAGCTACTGGACCCCACCCTGCGGGTGCTCGTCGTCGGCGAGCCCAAGCAGGGCAAGAGCCAGCTTGTCAACGCGCTCATCAACGCGCCCGTCTGCCCCGTCGGCGACGGCCTCACCACCGCGATCCCGACCGTCGTGCGGCACGCGGAGTCCCCTTCGGCGGCCCTGGTGCACGAGGGCGACGAGGACGAGCGGACGCCGATGCCCGTGCCGGAGGTCGCCGCCCGGATAAGCGCCACCGCGCCCGGCCGCCGTCCGGGCACGAGCGAGGTGCACGCCGAGATCGGTGTCCCTCGTGGACTGTTGGCGAGCGGCATCGTGCTCATCGACACGCCCGGTGCGGACGGCGACGATCCGACTACCGGCAGCGGCGTGGCGTCGCTCCCCCGCGCCGATCTCGTCGTCATGGTCACCGACGCGACCCGCGAGCTGTCCGTCTCCGAGGTCAACCTGCTGCTGCACATCGTCCAGTCACATCCGCGCGTGGTGGTCGCGCTCACCAAGATTGACATCTCGCCGCACTGGCGGGCGGTGGCCGAGCGCAACCGTGAGCACCTCGCGAGCGCGGGCATCCCGGCGGTGCTCCTGCCGGTCTCGGCGACGCTGCGGCTGCAGGCCGCGCGCACCAACGACAAGGCGGTCAACGCGGAGTCCGGATTCCCCGACCTGATCGCCCGGCTCAAGCGCGAGCAGGGCTCCAAGGGCCAGGTGCTCGCGCCGACCGCGGTGGGGCTCATGGTGAGCACGGTCATCGAGCAGCTCGCCGCGCCGCTGCGCGCTGAGCTGTCCACTGAGGACTCCGGCTCGCTGCACCGGCTGTACGAGGCACAGCGCGGCCTCGACGAGCTGCGCCGCTGCTCGACACGCTGGATCAACACGCTGGCCGACGAGATGACGGATCTGATGTCCGACATCGAGTACGACCTGCGCGACCGCACCCGGCAGATCATGCGGAAGGTCGACGAGGCGTTCGAGACGGCCGACCCCCTGAAGACGTGGGACGACTACCAGGCTTGGATGGAGCAGAGCCTGACCGAGGCGGCCGAGGCCAACTTCGCCTGGCTCGTGCAGCGCTGCGACTGGATCACCGGCCGGGTCGCCGACCACTTCGTACGGTACGGAGCGGACATCCTCCCCGAGTGGCGCGCGGGCATCCCCGACCGGCTCGCCGAGCAGCTGGAGGAGATCGAGCGCCCCAGCGTGGAGCGGTTCACGCCGGTGCAGAAGGTCTTCAGCGGCCTGCGCGGGTCGTACGGCGGGCTGCTCATGTTCGGCCTCGCCACCACGCTCGCCGGCATGCCCCTGATCAACCCGGTCTCGCTCGGCGCCGGCGCGCTCTTCGGCGGCAAGAGCATCCGCGACGAGGGCAAGACGATGCTGCGGCGGCGGCAGGCCACCGCCAAGGCGGCCTCGCAGCGGCACGTCGACGACTTCTTCCTCCGGCTGAACAAGGAGTGCAAGGACACCGCGCGTTGGGTGCAGCGGGCGCTGCGCGACCACTTCACCGGGCTGACCGAGCAGCTGCAGGAGGCGATCGTCCACTCGCTGCGCACCGCGAAGCAGGCCGCCGACGCCGACGCGCTGGAGCGTGAGCAGCGCAAGCGGGAGCTGCAGCAGCAGATGCGCCGCCTCGCCGCGCTGCACGAGCGGGCGAGGGCTCTGACCGAGCTGGGCAGTTCGCCGGTGCCGCAGCAGCGCCGCCTGGAGCCGGTGGGATGAGGCACCGTCTACGCGGGGCACCCGCGTGACATCAGCTCTGGAAGAGTCGGTGTGGCGTCTCATGCACGGGGCGCTCGACCTCTATCACGACAGCCCGACCGCCACCGACCAGCTCCGCCACCACCTGAGCCGCTTCGACGAGCCGCTGCGCATCGCGATCGCCGGTCCCTGGCAGGCGGGCAAGTCCACATTGGTCAACGCGATCGTCGGCGAGGAGGTGGCGCCCATCGAGGTGCCCGACGCCGAGCAGGTCTTCACCTGGTACCAGGACGGGCCGGAGCCGCACGCCACCGCGTACCCGGCGGGGATCGAGCTGCCGGTGGCCCGCACGGCCAACGGGCTGCGCGTCGACATCCGGCGGTGGCGGCCGGCGCCGGTCAACGACCTGCTCGTCACGTGGCCCAGCCGCGCACTGCGCAACGCCACCATTGTGGACACTCCCGCGCTGCCGGGCGCCGGCGACAAGGTGCTCCGGGACGCGGACGCCGTGCTCTACCTGACCCGCGACGGGCGCGGCACCGACCTTGAGTGGCTGGAGGCGGCGCAGGACGGCACGGTCGCCCGCGCGGCGCCGGTCAACGTCATCCTCGTCCTCTCCAGGGCCGACGAGATCGGCGGCGGCCGCATCGACGCGCTGCTCGCCGCCAAGCAGCTGGCCCGCAAGCACCACCGCGACCACCACGTCGGCTCGCTCTGCCTGGCGGTCGTGGCGCTCGGTGGCCTCGTCGCGCTCGCCGGGCGGACGCTGAGCGACCGCGACTTCTCCGCGCTGTCCACATTGGCCCGCGTCGCGCGGCCGGACCTGGAGCCGTACCTGCTCTCCACCGACCGGTTCGTCGGTGACGACTTCCCCGCCCCGATCGACGCGCAGGTTCGGATCGAGCTGCTCGACCGGCTCGGCATCTTCGGCGTACGGCTGGCCACGACGCTCATCCGCACCGGCACGGGCACCGACACGCGCGCCGGGCTGGCGGCCGAGCTGGTGCGCCGCAGTGGTCTCAGCGAGCTGCGCGAGGCGGTCGGCCGCTGCTTCGTCGACCGGGCAGACGCGCTCAAGGCCCGCTCAGCGCTCGCCGCCATCGAGTCCGTGCTCCGCGCGGAGCCTCGGCCCGGCAGCGAAAAGCTCCTCGCCGACCTGGAGCACACGCTGACCAACGCGCACGACTTCCGCGAGCTGCGGCTCGTCGCGGCGATCCAGGGCCACCGCATCAAGCTCGGCGACGAGCTCGAAGCCGAGGCACGCCGCCTGGTCGGCGAGGGTGGCACGGCACCGGCGGCCCGGCTCGGCGTCGACCCCCGCACCAACCCGGGCCAGCTCTGGCAGCTCGCCTCCGCCGCGCTCGCGAGGTGGCAGGAGCAGACCGAGGACCCGTTGCTCAGCCTCGAGCAGCGCCGCGCGGCCGGCGTCGTCGTCCGCAGCTGCGAAGCCATCCTCCACGCACTTTCTTAGTTCTAGAGAAGGTTCTTTGCCCGCGTCCGCGTCAGCTGCGGACCGCATGCTCCCGCGGGCACCGCGGAGGTCGGCGGCTCGCTTGGCGCTCGCCGAAATCCCCGACCTCCGCTGCCGGGTCCGCGTGACAAGCCCAGCCGGCTTCTGGGTCGCTGATGCGACGCGGAGGGTGAGGCCGCGGGAGCGACGGTCCGGACCACGACGGACATCGCGGTAGCCCGGCGTTTATGTGTTGGGTCCTTGGATGCGGTCGGCGGCGCGTTCGATCGCCTCCTCGACGGCGCCCACGCGGTCGGCGAGCAGGCCCACCGCACCCACCGCGCGGCTCATCGGGTCGTCCTCCGCGCCGCCGAGTGCCTTGGCCTTCAGGTAGCCGGCCTTCACCTGGGCCCACCGCGCGGCTCGCTCACCGGACAGCCGCCCGCGCAGCTCGGCGAGCTTGAGCAGGTTGGCCTCGGCGTTCGCGGCCAGCGTCTGCGCCTCGCCGAGGTAGTGGTCGTCGATGACGGCTTCCAGCTCGTCGTCGTTCATGACCGGCACGATGCGCTCAGCGAGCTTGTTCATGTTCCGGTACGAGCCCTGCAGCTGGTACGGCGGCTCGGTGCGGGACGCGTCGGCCTGCGCGGCGGAGGCGATGTACGCCTTGTTGTTGGTCAGCACCACCTGCTGCACCCGCAGCAGCTTGCGGAGCACCGCGAGGATCTGCTCCAGCTCGACCGCCGAGTACGGGTGGGCGAGCTGGTCGGGCCGCACCGACTCGTCACCCTTGGCGAGCCGCACGAGCAGCTCCAGGTCGCCGCGGTCCCTTGTAGACAGCGGCGCGAGCACCTGGTTGGTCGTGAGCGAGTTTTCGATGTAGCTGAGCGCGAAGAGCTGCTCCTTGCCGGAGAGCACGTCGCCGAGGTTCCACACGTCGGCGCGGTTGGCGAGCATGTCGGGGATGCGGAAGCGCTGCCCCGACTCCGTGTACGGGTTGCCCGCCATGCACACCGCGAAGCGCTTGCCTCGCAGGTCGTACGTGCGCGTGCGCCCCTCCCACACACCCTCCATCCGGCGCTGGGCGTCGCAGAGCGAGATGAACTTCTGCAGCAGCTCCGGTGACGTGTGCTGGATGTCGTCGAGGTAGAGCAGCACGTTGTTGCCCATCTCCAGGGCGAACGAGATCTTCTCCACCTCCTGCCGCGCGGTCGCGTTGGGCGCCTCGGCGGGGTCGACGGAGGTGACGGCGTGACCGAGCGCCGGCCCGTTCACCTTCACGAAGACAAGGCCGAGGCGGCTCGCCACGTACTCCATCAGCGTGGTCTTGCCGTAGCCGGGCGGCGAGATGAGCAGCAGCAGGCCCATCTGGTCGGTGCGCTTGGCGTCGCCGACCGCGCCGAGCTGGCGGGCGAGGTTGTCGCCGATGAGCGGCAGGTACACCTCGTCGAGGAGCCGGTTGCGGACGAACGCGCTCATCACCTTCGGCTGGTGCTCGGACAGGCGCAGCCGGGTGCGCTCGCGGGCGATGAGGTCGTTGCGCTGGCGCTGGTACGCGCGAAAGCCCGGCACCCGCTCCTCGCGGAACCGGCGGATGCGGGTCAGCGTCTCGTCGAGCCGCAGCTCCAAGCGGCGACCCGCGATCCGCGTATGCGTGCCGAGCAGACCCTCCACAGTGGCCGTCAGCACCGCCGACGAGTCGTGCCGCGGCAGGTCGGCGCCGCACAGCTCGATCGCGATCGCCTCGGGCAGCTCGGGCACGGGCTTGTCGCCCAGAAACGCGGTGAGCCAGGCCGACGCGAGCTGATGCCGGGCGGCGAGGTCGCCGCCGAGCGCCCGCAGGTCTTCGTCGAAGGACTCCACCTTCGCGCGGTGAAAGCGGTCGAGCAGGTCGCGCGCTCCGGCGCTGGTGACGAAGCCGAAAGGCGCGCTGGCCAGCTCCTCGAAGAGGTACTCACCGGCGAGGTGGCTGTCCATCGGCAGGCGGCGCGCGGCCACGAAGTCGTTGATGGCGGCGGACAGCTCGGCGCGGAGCTCGTCGATTGCCGGAGTGGCACCGCTCGACCCATCCCGGGGACGACCCCGGACCCCGAAGGTGGCCCGGGCCCGCGCGAGCGAGCCGGCCCTTGTGGACCATCCGGCGCGGGCCGCCTCGTCGGTGCCGTACGCCCAGAAGAGCTGCGCGGCGGCGCGTGCGCTCGACGGGTAGCGGAGCAGGCCGGCGCCGGCGTGCAGGCGCAGCAGGGCTTCCAGGATCGCGGCCGCGTCCTGGTCGTGCACGCCTCGCTCGTACCCCTCGTCGTAGCGTGACTCGGCGGTGCGGCGCACCAGGTCGCGGAGCGCGGTCGCGTCCACCGCCGTCTCGTGCAGCGCGTCAAGGTCGCCGTCGAGCAGCATCGACGCGGCGAGGAACTCCGCCCGGTACACCTCCGGCGTCTCCGAGACGATCAGCTGGTCCCAGTACCCCCGGGTCGCCTCGAACGCCTCGTCGCGGACCGCGGCCCGGTAGTCGGTGCCGGTGACCGCGACGGCCATCCGCCCGTCCTGCGGCACGAGCGTGAGGTCGATCGCCTGCGTGTTGACCGCGAAGCGGTGCCGGCCCAGCGTGATCGTCTCGCCGCCGTCGCTGTAGAGGTCGAGCCGGTCGCGCAGGCTCCGGCCGGCCTCCTGGCGGGCCGCCTTGATGCGGCCGTCGAGCTCCTCGGCGCGTACGGGGTCGCCGAGGTCGCGCAGCTCTTGCGCCACCGAGCGGAGCTTGGCCACCATCGGGTCACCGGCGAAGTACGTGTTGACCTCGTCGATCGTCTTCAGCGTGGCGATCCGCCGGTGCACGCTCGCGAGGATGCGGTCGGCCGAGTCGACGAGGCGGTCGGAGCGGCGGGCCCGCTCGTCCAGCAGCGCCTGCTTGCGCGCCGAGAAGACCTCGTACACGTCGGTGCGCTTGGCGCCCAGGTCGGCCAGGAAGTCGTCGAACTCGCCGAACCGCGACTCGAGGTTTTCCAGCTGGAGCAGCAGCCGGCCGAGCTGCTCGTCGCAGCGCTCCGGGGTGTCGGCCACCGCGAGCGCGCCGGTGATGGCCTGCCCCAGCAGCGCGAACTCGGCGGCGAACTCGGCCCGCCCCTCGGTGGCGAGCAGCTCCTTGCGCCGACCCTCCAGCGTGGCCCGAGCCCGGTTGACGCCGCCGAGCACCTCGCCGATCCGCTCCAGGATCGAGGTGCGCACCGTGGCGTCGGCGATGTCGAGCGAGCCGACCACCTCGGTGATGACCTGCATCCCCTCGGCCTGCGCGGCGAGCCGCTCGCCGAGCGGCTCGGCCGCCGCGACGGTCTTTATGCCATCGGCGTCCGCGACAAGCCGGTCGATCTCCGCGTGATAGCCGGTGAACGCGTCGTCCCGCTGCAGGAACGACACCGCACGCTGTGCGGCGGACGCCTGCTCCTCGTCGAGCGCCCGGGAGAGCTCGTCGATCCGCGCGGTGTCCACATAGCGCAGCTCGCGGAGCGTGACAAGGTGGCCCTGAGCCGAGCGGAGGTCGGCGAGCTGGGCCACCCAGCCGTCCGTCGACTGTGGAGCCTCACCGCGGGTGCGGCGGACGAGCGACTGGATGCGGCTGGCCGCCTCGTCGAGCGCGGTACCGGCCTGCGCGGTGAGCGCCTGCACCTTTTCGAACTCGTCGAGCACCTGCTCGGCGGTGGCGCGTACCTCCGAAAGCGGGGTGCGCAGGTCGCCGAGCTCCGCCTCGCCGAGCCAGTGGTAGTGGTCGAAAATGCGCGCACAGGTCGCGATGAGCGCCTCGTAGACACCCGTCGACGGCGTCATTTCGTCGGCCGTCCGGGCCACCGACAGGCAGTCCGAGATGCCGCGTACCAGGTCGGCGTTGCCCACCCGCTCCAGCGGGCCGGTGCCGACCGGCTGGGCGGCTGCGTACGTGTCGGACAGGTACGGCGTCTGCCACACCTGCATCGGGTGCACCCGGGTCGGCTCCTCCGAGGTGGCGCGGAAGACCACGAGCGTGCCGTCGTCGAAGAGGGAGTAGCCGTGGCACGGTATCGGTGTAGCGACCTCTTTGCGGATCACGTTGTACGGCAGCAGGAGCGTGCGCCCCTCGGCCCGGGCGTGAAAGACGTAGAGCACGTCTTCGCCGTTTGTGGAGCGGATGACCCGCTCGAACTCCAGGCTCGCCACGTCGGCGTCGAACGTCTTGTTGACGCCGGTCGCGAGGTAGTAGCCGCCGGGGAAGATGATGCCGTGGTCCTCGGGCAGCCGCTGGCACGCCTGCCCGATGCCGTCGAGCCGCACGACCGTCTTGGTGCGCGTGTTGAAGACAAGGTGCCGCCACACCGTCTCCTTGTACGGCCGCACGCGCAGCAGGATCAGCGGGCCGACCCGGGCGTGGTACACGTCGGCGTCGGCGAGGCTCTGCAGCGGCTGCTCCACCGGCTCGGTGTAGATACCCTCGCCGGTCTCGGTGTTGTTTTCGATCTTGACCGTGAGGTTGCCGCCCACGGTCTCCACGAAGACCTCGTCGCCGATGGAGATGTGCGGGTGGCGACCGAGCACGTGGTTTTCCCGGGTGGTCTCCACCCACTCGAAGTCGTGCGGTGCGGGAAACGTGTGGTCGCGCTCGCCCCGGTTGTCCATGTAGGACATCGCACCGTCGGTGGCGACCTGCCACCGCAGCACCCGGATGTCCTCGAGGTTGGGCCCGGTCTGGAAGATGGCGAGCAGGCGCGCGTCGAGCCGGCGCAGCTGCAGCAGCCGCGTCTCGCGGTAGTACCGGTACAGCTCGCCGAAGTCGCGCAGGAACTGCGGCTCGCGCAGCCACGGCACCTCTGCGGCCGGCTCGAAGCGGAACGCCTCGCCGTCGCGGCTGAACGCGTGCACCGCGAACACGTCGGCGACGGTGGTCTCCGGCTTCAACCCGATGAAGACGTTGTAGCCGAAGAGCATCTGCCCGCCGATCGACACGATGTCGCGCGGCACGCAGTTGTTTTCGGTACGGATCCGCTCGGTGCCGACCAGTCGCATCTCCGCGCTGCCGAACACCTCCAGGCGGCGCGCGTTGAGCGCCTCCGCCCGGCGGGCCAGCTCCGCCGACCGGTCGGCCAGCCGGGCGCGCAGGACTTCGTAGGTACCGACGTCCAGCGCGGGCCCGGCCACCTCGGTGGTTGCGGTCACTGTCACTGTTTCCCCTGGTTCGCTCGCTCCTGCGGCGGCCTCACTTGGCGTTCAGCTCGGCCAGGGGCGCGTCGGCCAGGCCGAGGCGCTTGGCCGCCTGCAGCAGCTCCTTCACCTTGTCGGCGTCGGCGTTTCCGGCCTTGATCTGCTGGAGCAGGAAAGCGGACAGCGTCAGGTTTTGCACGTCGCCGGTGTTCAGCGACTTCAGCAGCTCGGCCAGGTCCTTGGTGAAGTCGGCCGAACCGTCCAGCCACGGCCTGGCGAGCGTCTGCGCCACATCGGAGTGGCCGACGAAGCCGTCGACCGCCTTGCCCGCCGCGATCGAGCTCATCAGCCGGTCGAAGAAGATGGTGTCGCCGCCGACGATGTCGATGTTCGCCTTTTCCAGGCCCTTCGACACGACCGTCGCCTGCGACTCGGCGATCTGCCGCTGCACGTCCAGGCCGGCGAGCCGGATCTCCTTTTCCGCCTCCAGCCGCAGGCGGTACTCCTCGTGGTCCCGCGTCGCCTCGTCGAGCGCGGCCATCGCGGCCGCCTTTTCGGTAAGACCCTCGGCCTCGCCCTTCAGCTTTTCGCGCACCGCGTCGGCGAGCGCGAGCGCCTTCTCCCGCTCGACCACGGCCTCCGCCTTGCCGACCTTCTCCTTGCCCTCGGCCGCCGCGAGGGCCTTCTCCCGCTCCACGGCCGCCTCGGCACGGCCCACCTTTTCGATGGCCGCCGCGTCCCGCTCGCGCACCTGCACCTCGGCCAGCCCGGCCGCGGCCGCCTCGGCCTGCGCACCCTCGGCCAGCCGGATCTTCGCCCGCGTGTCCAGCTCCGCCGCCTGCTGCCGCGCCTCGGCCAGCACCAGCGCCTCGCGCGCCTTGTGCTTGGCCGCGACCTCGGCCGCCTCCGCCGCCTTGATGTCCTTGACCAGCGCCTCCTGCGCCTCGGCCTCGGCCTGGATGACGGTCGCCTGGCGCACCCGCTCGGCCTCCTCGACAACGCGCAGGCGCTTGATGTTTTCCTCCTGCTCGGCGACGGTCTTCTCGACCGCGATCCGCTCCCGGACCACCTCGGCGATCGACCGCTTCTCCGCCTCGACCTCCTTGTCCTTGGAGATCGTGGTCAGCTCGGTCTCCCGCTCCCGCGCGATGACCTCCAGCATGCGGTCCTTTTCGATCCGCTCGGTCTCGATGGCGATCACCCGCTCGCGGTTCTTCTCCGCAACCGCGATCTCCCGCGCCTTGTTTTCCGCCTGCACGCCAAGCTGCTCGTCGGCCCGCAGCGCGGCGGCTTCGGCCTTCTGCCGCTCCTCCGCCCGCACCCGGGCGATCTCCGCCTCTTCGCGCGCCCGCATCGTCTCGACCTCGCGGCGCTGCTTGATCTCCGCTTCGGCCTGCTGCCGCTCCAGCTCCAGGATCGCCTGGCGGGCGTCGACGTTCTGGCGGGTGATCTCCTTCTGCTCGGTCTTCTGGAACTCGTTGGTCCGCACGTGCTCGATCGCGGTCAGCTCGGTGATCTTCCGGATGCCCTGCGCGTCAAGGATGTTGGCCGGGTCCAGCCGCGCCATCGGCGTCTGCTCCAGGAAGTCGATCGCCGCGTCCTCCAGGCTGTACCCGTTGAGGTCGGTGCCGATCACCGCGATGATCTGGTCGCGGAACTCGTCCCGCTTCGTGTACAGGTCGACGAAGTCCAACTGCTTGCCGACCGTCTTCAGCGCCTCGGAAAACTTCGCGTTGAACAGCTCCTGCAGCGTCTCCTGGTCACTGGCCCGCGCGGTGCCGATCGCCTGCGCCACCTTGATGACGTCCTCGACCGTCTTGTTGACCCGCACGAAGAACGTGATTTTGATGTCCGCCCGGATGTTGTCGCGGCAGATGAGCCCCTCGTTGCCGGTACGTTCGATGTCGATCGTCTTGACCGAGATGTCCATGATCTCGGCCTTGTTGAAGACCGGCAGCACGACCGCGCCGGTGAACGTGACGTCGACCTTCCGGATCTTCGAAATGATGAGCGCCTTACCCTGCTCCACCTTGCGGAAAAGCCGGCTCACCATGAAAAGCAACACGATGATGACGAGGACTACGACGGCGACGAGCACGCCGAAGCCGGTGGTGATGGCGTCCATGAGGGGTCCCTCTTATCCGTGTGGTTCGGGGTGTGGGACGGGGGTGACCCAGAAGAACTCCCCGTCGGCGTCATAGTCGTAGATCAGCGCGGCGGTACCGGACCTGAACGTGTCCGTCCCGGTCTGCCGCACCTGGATGATCGCGGACGAACCGTCCGCCGCGGTAACCTCCGCTTGGCCAAAACTCTCGCTGACCCGCCCGGTGCGAATGACACACACCGAGCCGACAAAATCGGCGCGGGACGCCTCCGGCCCGCTGGGAAAGAGCTTCTGGAGCGGCTTGACGAGCAGCCGGGTGGCAAACCACGCGACGGCGAGGGCGACGAGCAGCGCGAGGATCGCGAGCAACAGCACGCCGCCGAAGAGCACGGTGCCGACGAGGCTGACGAACCAGGCGATCGCGATCAGCAACGACGCCGTGACGGCCACGGGCACACCGGCGAAGCCGACCCCGCCCAACACGTCGCCGTCCGCGTCGAAGTCGAGGGCCTCGATGTCGAGCGCGCCGAGCAGCACGAGCAGCCAGTAGCCAACGACGACCACCAGCAGAAAGGTGAAGAGCACGGCCGGGAATCCGAGCGCCGCGTCCACGAACTCACCCATCGACCCGCGCCTACCCCCGCTGCGTAAAGCCCCAATCCGTAGCCTGGATCATGACATGCCAGGTCAAGGCGGTGGGTGCCGACCTCGACCCGGAAAACATCGAAGACGTGAGCTACCGCGACGCCCGTGGTGGTCCGGACCGTTGCTCCCGCGGCCTCACCCTGAGCGATCGCAGACCTCGCGGAGAAGGATCGCTCGCCTCATCAAGACCCGGAGCGCCTGCCGGCGCCGGGTGTCTATTGAGCTTTCGGCGTCGGGATACTCGAGGGGTGCGGCGGCACTTCCTTGATCGGCTGGCTGCCGCCGTGATCGGCTCTGTAGGGCCATTGTTGACGCCGATCAAGGAGCCAGCGTGGTCCGGACCGTTGGTGCTGCGGCCTCACCCACCGCGGTTGCCGGCTTTGCCGGAACGGCTCCGCCGTTCCAACCGGCGGCCACGCGCGGCATCGGGACCGGATCGAGGCCGAGGGCCGGTGGCGGCCACGGTCCCGGCGGCCGCATCGCGGGCCGCCACGACCTGCGCCGAGCTGGACGCGTGGATCTGCAAGCTCCGCGTCGACCTGGCCCCGGACAACGGCGCGGACCACATCCGCGACGCGCTGGCCGGCATCAGCGCCCACAGCACTCCGGGCTGGGCGGTACCGTCCCGGTCGACATCAACCGGGTCCTGGCCCGATACGACTTGCCGGACCGGAACTCGGCCAAACGACCGCGTAGCTCATGGCGGCGTTTCACCTACGCCCGACCGCGGTACTGCTACCAGATCGACGCCACCGAGGTCATCCTCACCGACGTCGCCTGCCACGCCGCCCAGCCGAAACCGCCAACGCCGCGATCACCAAAGCCACGATCACAACCCGCTCGCCAGCCGGAGCGCTGAGGTGCCACCGCGCCTTCCGCGGGAGCGAGCTTTTGAGGTGAGCTGGGCGACCGCGGACGGTGAGGCCGCGGGAGCAACGGTCCGGACCACGGCGGGCGCCGCGGTAGCCCGGATCTGTTCGGGTTTGGATCTTTTCTCGAAGGCCGCCTGGGTCGCATCCGCCCTGAGGCCGAGAGATTGCGAGGGTCAGCGGCCGTCGAGCAGGGGTTGGCTCGGGTCCCAGGGCTCGCCGGAGCGGCGGCGGGCGACCGCCGACAGGGCTTCGAGCACCACGCGGTTGCCGAGGTAGGCGGTGATGTCCGCGTGGTCGTACGGCGGCGAGACCTCCACGACGTCGACGCCCACGATGGGTAGCTCAAGGCAGCAGCGGCGTACGGCGTCCAGCAGTTGCCGGGCCGTGAGGCCGCCGGGCTCGGGAGTGCCGGTGCCGGGCGCCATGCCGGGGTCGACCACGTCGATGTCGACCGACAGGAACACGCCCTCGCACTCGTCGACCGCTGTCGTGAACGCCTCGCTCAAGCATTCGTCGACGCCGCGGGCCACGATCTCGCTCATCTCGTACGAGCGCATGCGCTGCTCGGCCATCCAGTCCAGCACCGTAGGGCCGGGCCAGTAGCCGCGCAGTCCAATTTGGAGGAACCGGTCGCCGCGGATCGCGCCGGACTCGATGAGGCGGCGCATCGGGAGGCCGTGGCCGTAGAGCGAGCCGAACTCGATCTCGCCCGTGTCGGCGTGCGCGTCGAAGTGCACCATGGACACGCGGCCGTACCCGTGGTGGCGGGCCACGCCCTTGGCGTCCGGGAGCGTGATGGAGTGGTCGCCGCCGAGCACCAGCGGGATCGCGCCCGCCGCGGCAACGGTGGCGACGGCCTCCTCCAGCGCGCCGAGTGCCCGCTCGATGTCGCCGCTGAACATCTCGACGTCGCCCGCGTCGTACACCTTCAGGTCGCGCAGGCCGTCCGTGCGCAGTGCGAGCGACGGGCGGCTGCCGTCGTGCTCGAGGTAGCACGCCTGGCGCATGGCGGACGGCCCGAAGCGGGTGCCGGGACGGTTGGTCGTGCCGCCGTCGAAGGGCGCGCCCAGGATGACCACGTCGGCGTCAGCGAACGACGACGGCTCGCCGAGGTCACACCGGTCCACGCCCAGAAACGTCACGTCCGGACCGAACATCGGGCCGTACCTCATCGCTCCTCCATCCCCCATGGCGAGCCGTACGCGGTCAGCAGGTCCAGGAACGGCCGGGCCGGGAAAGCCTCCGGGCCCAGCACGCCGGTGCCCGACCACGTGCCGGCGGCGAGCAGCTCGAGCGCCACCACCGGGTTGATCGCGGTCTGCCACACGACGGCCTGGTGACCGTACTCGCGCATCGACCACTCATTGTCGACCACGTGGTAGAGGTACACGGCGCGCGGCTCGCCGGACTTGCCGGTGCCGCGCACCCAGGTGCCGGCGCACGTCTTGCCCCGCATCCTGTCGCCGAGCGTCGCCGGGTCGGGCAGGCAGGCGGCCACCACGTCGCGCGGCGCCACCGAGACCCCGCCGACCCGCACGGGTGCGGTGCCGTCCAGGCCCAGCTTGTGGAGGGTACGGAGCACGTCGATGAACTCGCTGCCCAGCCCGTACTTGAACGTGACCCGCTTGGCGTCGACCCAGCGCGGGATCAGCAGCACCTCTTCGTGCTCGACGTTGACGCACTCGACCGGGCCGATGCCCTCCGGAAAGTCGAAGACCTCCGGCTCGGAGAACGGCTCGGTGGTGTGCCAACCCTTGCCGGCCTCCCAGATCACCGGCGGGTTGAGGCACTCCTCGATGGTGGTCCAGATGGAGAACGACGGCGCGAAGTCGTACCCGTCCACGACGAGGTTGGCCCCGTCGCGCACGCCGATCTCGTCGATCTCGCTGAAGAGCTCGTCGGCCGCGTACCGCGCGAAGACGTCGGACAGCCCCGGCTCGACGCCCATGCCGACCAGCGCCAGCCGCCCGCTCGCCGCCCACCGCTCGGCCTGGGCGAACTGGTCGTCGCCGAGCTTCACGCCGGTGTCCGCGTGCGGCCGCTCCGGGTGTGGCTTGGACAGCGACATCGCCATGTCGAGGTAGTCGGCGCCGGCGGCGTACGCCCCCTCGAAGATGGGCATGACGAAGCGCGGGTCGACCGCGTTGAGCACGTGGGTGATGCGGTGCTCGCGGCAGAGCGCGGCCACCGCCTCGGCCGAGGATGCGTCGACCCGGGCGGCTGTGAAGCGGCCGTCCACGGTGGACACGGCGCGGGCGGCCCGGCCTTCGTCGTAGTCGGCCACGACCATCGCCTCGAAGAACGACCGCCGGGCGGCGATGGGCACCGCGGCGGAGCCAACGCCACCGGCGCCGACGAGCAGGATGCGCATCACGCTGTTTTCCTCCGGCGTACGGACGTGCTGAGCACCAGTAGCAGCGCGATCAGGAACATGGCGGTGCCGACGACGTTCACCTGCGGCGGGATGCCCCGCTGGGCGGCGCCCCAGACGTACATCGGGAAGGTGACGGTGGTGCCGGAGTTGAAGTTCGTGATGATGAAGTCGTCGAACGACAGCGAGAACGCGAGCAGCGCCGCCGCGACGATGCCCGGGAAGACCAGCGGCAGCGTCACCTTGCGGAACGTCTGGAACTCGCTCGCGTACAGGTCCATAGCCGCCTCCTCGAGCCGGCTGTCCAGTCCGGACAGTCGAGCCTTGACGGTGACGACGACGAACGAGACGCAGAACATCACGTGCGCGATGACGACCGTCCAGAAGCCGAGCGACACCCCGCCCGCCACGAAGAGGGCGAGCAGCGACGAGCCCATCACCACTTCGGGTGTGGCCATCGGCAGGAAGATGAGCAGGTTGGTCGCGCCGCGGCCGCGGAAGCGGTGGCGGACCAGCGCGAACGCCATCAGCGTGCCGAGCACGGTCGCCCCGACGGTCGCGATGAAGCCGATCTGCACGCTGCGTACGACCGCGTCGCACATGTCGCCCGGACCGCATGGGTTGGTCCAGTTGTCCAATGTGAACTTGTTGAAGTCGTACGACAGGCGGCTCGACGGCTCGTTGAACGACAAGCCCATCACCACCGCGATGGGCAGGAAGAGGTAGGCGAGGACGAGCACGCCCACGCCCATCACCCAGTGGTCGGACAGCCAGCGCCCCAGTTTCATGGCTAGAGCACCTCGTCCGTTCCGGCGCGGCGCACGTACACGAACACCATCGCCAGGATCACGGCCATCAGGATGAACGACAGCGCCGCCGCCTGCGGGTAGTCGAGCCGCACGAGGAAGGCGGAGTCGATCACGTTGCCGATCATGTACTGGTTGGGCGTGCCGAGCAGCTCCGCGTTGATGTAGTCGCCCGCCGCGGGGATGAACGTGAGCAGGGTGCCGGCCACCACGCCGGGCATCGATAGCGGCAGCGTCACCTTGGTGAACGCGCGCACCGGGCTCGCGTACAGGTCGTTGGCCGCCTCCAGCAGCCGACCGTCGAGGCGGTCGAGGCTCGCGTAGAGCGGCAGCACCATGAACGGCAGGAAGTTGTACGTCAGGCCGAGCACCACGGCCGTCGACGTGGCCAGCAGGCGGCCGTCGGAGCCGAGGATGCCGATGTCGCGCAGCGTGCCGACGACGACGCCGTTGTCCGAGAGGATCGTCTTCCAGGCCAGCGTGCGCACGAGGAAGCTGGTGAAGAACGGCGCGATGACGCAGACGAGCATGAGGTTTTTGAAGCGGGTGGCCTTCTGCGCGATCGCGTACGCCAGCGGGTAGCCAAGCAGCAGGCACAGCACCGTGGCGATGCCCGCGTAAACGAGCGAGCGCACGAAATGCGGCCAGTACGCGGAGAGCGCGTCGACGTAGTTGCCAAACTCCCACGTCATCGCGTACCCCTCCTGCAGCGACCCGGCCGGGTCGTACAGGCTGGTGGCGGCGAGCTGCACCGCGGGTACCGCGAAGAAGATGGTCAGCCACAGCCCGCCGGGGAGCAGCAGCAGGTACGGCAGGAGCCGCCGCCCCTTCCTCGGGGGCGGCGGCGGTGTCTCATGTGGACCGACCGCGGTGCCGATGTGCCCGACGACACTCACTGTGCCTCCGGGTTGGTTCGCTCGCTCACGACACGGACTCCAGAAGGGGCTGGGTGGCGTCGCCCGCGCCGGCCTGGCGGCTGAGCAGGAACGCGTGCTCGGGCCGCCAGTACGCCACGACCTGCGCGCCGACCGGCACCTGGGCGAGCACGCCGGCGTTCGACGCGAACGCCGAGACCTCGGTGCCCCAGGGCGTGCGGACGAGGTACTGCGTGCTCACGCCGACGTAGGAGGAGTCGGAGACGACCCCGGTGACCCACTGGTGGCCGGCGGGCACCGAGTCGGTGTTCGGGGCGAGGTGCAGCTTCTCCGGCCGTACCCCCAGATAGACGTCTCCATCGACGGCCCGGCAGCGGTCCGCGGGCACCGAGAAGCGCGAGCCGTACGCCGAAACCAGCACTTCCTGGCCGGAACGGCCGGCCACCTCTCCGGCGAGCAGGTTGGACTGGCCGAGGAAGTTGGCGACGAACGGCGTGGACGGGAACTCGTAGATCTCCGCCGGCGCGCCGAGCTGCTCGATCCGCCCCGCGTTCATCACCGCGACCGTGTCGGCCATCGTCATGGCCTCCTCCTGGTCGTGGGTGACGTGCACGAAGGTCAGCCCGACCTCGGTCTGGATGCGCTTGAGCTCGATCTGCATCTGCCGCCGCAGCTTGAGGTCGAGTGCGCCGAGCGGCTCGTCGAGCAGCAGCACCTGCGGGTGGTTGATGAGGGCCCGGGCGAGCGCGACCCGCTGCTGCTGCCCGCCGGAGAGCTGGGCGGGGCGGCGCTTGCCGAAGCCCTCCAGCTGCACCAGGGCGAGCATGCGCTCGACCTGCGCCCGGATGTCGCCGACGCCGCGGCGGCGCAGGCCGAACGCGATGTTTTCGAAGACGTCCAGGTGCGGGAAGAGCGCATAGCTCTGGAACACGGTGTTGACCGGCCGCTTGTACGGCCGGAGCCGGCTGATGTCCTTGCCGCCGAGCAGCACCTTGCCGCTCGTCGGCTCCTCCAGCCCGGCCACCATGCGCAGCGTCGTGGTCTTGCCGCAGCCGGACGCGCCCAGCAGTGCGAAGAACCCACCCTCCGGGATCGTGAGGCTGAGGTCGTCGACCGCTGTGAAGATCCCGAAACGCTTTGTCAGGTTGACCAGCTGCAGCTCGCCTTTTTCAGCCATATCACGCCCCGATAGCCTGCTGGAACTTCGTGGAGTACGACCGCTCCTGCGCCTCGTCGAGCGCCATGAAGACCTTCGTCTTGGCGAGCGTCGCGTCGTCGGGGAAGATCAGCGGGTTCTTCGCCAGGTCGGGGTCGATGTCCGTGATCTTCTCTTGGGCGCCCTGCACCGGGCAGATGTAGTTGACGTACGCCGCGAGCTCAGCCGCCACGCTCGGGTCGTAGTAGTAGTCGATGAGCTTCTCGGCGTTGGCCTTGTGGGCCGCCTTGTTCGGCACGAGCATGTTGTCCGACCAGAGCATGAGCCCCGAGTCCGGCGCGACGAACTTGATCTTCTCGTTTTCGCCGGAAAGCTGGATCACGTCGCCGGACCACGCCACGCACGCCGCGATGTCGCCCTTGGCGAGGTCCGTCGCGTAGTCGTTGCCGGTGAACTTGCGGATCTGTCCAGAAGAGACACCCCGCTTGAGCTTCTCCAGCGCGTCGTCGAACTGTGCCTCGGTGAAGTTGCTCGGGTCGTGCCCGTTCGACAGGAGCATCAGGCCCATCGTGTCGCGCATCTCGGTCAGGAACGTGACCTTGCCCTTGAGCTCCGGCTTGGTGAGCAGCTCGTCGATCGTGCGCACCTCGCCGGTCACGTCGCCGTTGTAGGCGATGCCGGTGAGGCCGGACTGCCACGGCACCGCGTACTCGTCGCCCTTGTCGAACGGGCGGGCGCGCAGCGAACGCAGCAGGTTGGCCTGAACGTTGGGGATGTTGGCCTTGTTGAGCTTCTGCAGCCAGCCGAGCCGGATCATGCGGGCGGCCATCCAGTCCGTGAGGACGAAGATGTCGCGGTCGGTGGGCTGGCACCCGGAGAGCTGGTTTTGCACCTTGCCGAAGAACTCGTCGTTGTCGTTGACGTCCTCGGTGTAGGTGACCTGGATGCCGCTGCTCTCCTGGAACGCGATGAGCGTGGGATGCTTCGACTCATCCTTTTCATCGACGTCCATATATTGTGGCCAGTTGGAGAAGGCCAGCTTCTTGTCCGTGCTGGAGGTGTCCTCGCTGACGCAGCTGTCCTCGGACTGTTTGGTGCCCTCGGTGCCACACGCGGTGAGCAGGCCGCCCGTGGTGAGCAGCGCGCCAGAGGCTGCCGCGCCGCGCACGAGCGTGCGCCGTGAGAACCTGGTGGCCGACAGCACGGCGGAGGCCTCGGGTGACAGGGGGCTATGTGTGAGGCGCATGTGCGGCTCCAGAGTGGTTCGCGAGAATGCTTCGTACGATCCGACGCCTGATCCTGGCATGATGTAATGCCAAGTCACAAGGATTCCGTTGCAGAAGAGCCAATTCGCAACGAAATACGAATGAAACAGTGCTCGCGGGAGGCGACGGATGGCGAAGCCGCGGCAGGGCGTGGGCGATGGTGTGGCCCACGTGCTGCTCGATGACGTCGGCAAGCAGATCATCGAGCAACTGCAAGAGGATGGGCGGCGGCCGTACGCCACCATCGGCAAGGCGGTCGGCCTCTCCGAGGCCGCGGTGCGGCAGCGGGTGCAGCGACTGCTGGACGCCGGCGTCATGCAGATCGTGGCGGTCACCGACCCGCTGCAGCTCGGCTTCCCGCGCCAGGCCATGATCGGCCTGCGCACCACGGGCGACCTGGAGGCCATCGCCGACCGGCTGGCCGAGCTGGAGGAGCTCGACTACGTCGTGATCACCGCCGGCTCGTTCGACCTGCTGACCGAGGTGGTCTGCCGCAACGACGACCACCTGCTCGAAATCATCAGCCGGCTGCGCCAGGTCGAGGGCGTGATCGCGACGGAGGCGTTCGTCTACCTCAAGCTCCGCAAACAGACATATACCTGGGGTACCGCCTAAAGCCCCTATGCGGGAGCGAGGGCTCGCGGGCGGCGGGCGTGGTAGACGAGCGCGGGCGGCACGTTGCGCCACACCGTGCGGCCGACGACCACTTCCTCGAAGGCGGCGCGCAGGGCGGAGCGGAGGCGGCGGGCGGGCGGCGCCCACAGCGCGTGTACGTACGCGAAGGTGGTGAAGGCGCCGCCAGGCGCGAGCGCGCGCCGCACGGCGTCCAGCACGCTTCCCTGCCGGTGGGCGGAGAAGGCGGCCCAGGGCAGGCCGCTGACGATCGCGTCGGCCGGGCCGAGGCCGCGGGCGTCGAGCAGGTCGCTGAGGTGTGCCGCGTCGGAGACGGCGACGTCCAGGCCGGGGTACCGGTCCGCGAGCCGGGCGGCGAACACCGGGTTGAGCTCGACCGCCAGGTGGTGGCCGCGGCCGGCCAGGCGGCGCTGGATGACGCCGGTGAACGCGCCCGTTCCCGGCCCGAGCTCGACCACCACCGGATCGCCACCCTCGGGGACCGTGGCACAGATGTGGCGGGCGAGGACGGGAGAGCTTGGTGCGATCGCACCCACGGAGAGGGGTGCGCGGGCGAACTCGCGGAAGAACCGCATCGCGTCGTCGGTCACGCCGCCAAGTTTTGTGAGCGCGGTGACGATCACCCTCCTCCCGGTGGACCAGACGGGTGGCCAGTAGAAGGAGATCGGGTCGGCGCAGGGAGTACAGAGGGCCAAATGGGCGGTGAGTCAACGAAATCCGTTGCGTCCGGTTTCTCGCGTGACGGATTCGCTTGCCAGGCACGCTTCGACTATGCGGTAATCGTGGCATGGGCAACGCGACCGATCACCTCTGGATGCACTTCACGCGCATGGCCAGCTACCGCGAGGGCGAGGTGCCCACGATCGTCCGCGGCGAGGGTGCCTACGTCTGGGACGCGCAGGGCCGCCGCTACCTTGACGGCCTCGCCGGCCTCTTCGTGGTCAACGCCGGCCACGGCCGTACCGAGCTGGCTGAGGCCTCCGCCAAGCAGGCGGCCGAGCTCGCGTTCTTCCCGCTGTGGTCGTACGCGCACCCGACCGCGATCGAGCTGGCCGAGCGGATCGCCGCGCTCACGCCGGGCGACCTCAACCGGGTCTTCTTCACCACTGGCGGCGCGGAGGCGGTCGAGGCGGCGTGGAAGCTTGCCCGCGCCTACTACAAGCGGGTCGGCAAGCCCACCAAGCACAAGGTGGTCAGCCGCTTCATCGCGTACCACGGGACGTCGATGGGCGCCCTCTCGATCACCGGGCTGCCCGGCATCAAGAGCGACTTCGAGCCGCTCGTGCCCGGCGGCATCAAGGTGCCGAACACAAACTTCTACCGGGCTCCGGAGCACGGCGACGACATCGAGGCGTTCGGGCGGTGGGCGGCCGACGAGATCGCCCGCGCGATCGAGCGCGAGGGTCCGGAGACGGTCGCGGCGGTCTTCCTCGAGCCGGTGCAGAACTCCGGGGGCTGCTTCCCGCCGCCACCCGGCTACTTCCAGCGGGTCCGGGAGATCTGCGACGAGTACGACGTGCTGCTCGTCTCGGACGAGGTGATCTGCGCCTGGGGCCGCCTCGGTGAGTATTTCGGCGCGGTTCGCTACGGCTACCAGCCCGACATCATCACCACGGCCAAGGGCCTCACCTCCGGCTACTCGCCGCTCGGCGCGATGATCGCCTCCGACCGGCTGATGGAGCCGTTCCTCGCCGAGACCGGCATGTTCGCGCACGGCGTCACCTTCGGCGGCCACCCGGTCTCCTGCGCGGTGGCGCTCGCCAACCTCGACATCTTCGCCCGCGAGGATCTCACCGGGCATGTGCGCGCCAACGAAGCCGCGTTCCGGGCGACGCTGGAAAAGCTCAACGACCTGCCGATCGTCGGTGAGGTCCGGGGCGACGGGTACTTCTATGGCATCGAGCTGGTCAAGGACAAGCAGACCCGGGCCACGTTCGACGACGACGAGTCGGAGCGGCTGCTGCGCGGCTTCCTCTCCACCGCGCTCTTCCAGGCCGGGCTCTACTGCCGGGCCGACGACCGGGGCGACCCGGTCGTGCAGCTGGCGCCGCCACTGATCGCCGGGCAGGAGCAGTTCGACGAGATGGAGCAGATCCTGCGCGCCGTGCTGGCCGAGGCATGGCAACGTCTCTAGAGGCGGACAGCCTCTGGATGTCCACGGTGGACGATGACCTGACGCCGCGACCGGCGCTGGGTGGCTCTCTCGTGGCCGACGTGGCGATCGTCGGCGCCGGGTACACCGGCCTGTGGACGGCCTACTACCTGGCCGCCGCCGCGCCCTCACTGCGCGTCGTGGTGCTGGAGAAGGAGTTCGCCGGGTACGGCGCGTCCGGGCGCAACGGCGGCTGGTGCTCGGCGCTCTTCCCCACCCCGGTGCGCCTGATGGTGCACCGCCACGGCCGCGAGGGCGTCGTCGCGATGCAGCGCGCCATGAACTCCACAGTGGACGAGGTGGGGCGGGTCGCGGCGGCCGAGGAGATCGACTGCCACTGGAGCAAGGGCGGCACTGTCGTGGTGGCGCGGACGCCGGGGCAGCTGCGCCGCGCCGAGGCGGCCGTGGCGGAGGCGCGGGAGTTCGGGTTCGGCGAGGACGACGTGGCACTGCTGGACGCCGCGGAGGCGGCGAGGCGGTGCGGCGCGACGAACGTGCTCGGCGGCATGTACACGCCGCACTGCGCCGCGATCCACCCGGCTCGGCTGGTGCGCGGGCTGGCCCGGGCGGTGGAGCGGCGGGGCGTCACCATCTACGAGCAGACGCCGGTGGTCGAGCTGCGCAAGGGCGCGGCCGAGACGCCGGTCGGCACCGTTCGGGCACCGGTGATCGTGCGGGCGACGGAGGCGTACACGCCCGAGCTGCCCGGCGCCCGCCGCGCGATTGCGCCCGTGTACTCGCTGATGATCTCGACGCCGCCGCTGCCGGACGACTTCTGGGCGGTCGCGGGGCTGGCCGAGCGGGAGACGTTCAGCGACTTCCGCCGGCTCATCATCTACGGGCAGCGCACGGCGGACGGGCGGCTGGCCTTCGGGGGCGGGGCGCGCCGTACCACTTCGGGTCGAAGACCAGCGCCGAGTACGACAGCGAGCCGCGCGTCTTCGCGGCGCTCTACAAGGCGCTGGTGGAGCTCTTCCCGGCGCTGGCCGGCGTGAAGATCACGCACAGCTGGGGCGGTGCTGTCGGGGTCGCCAGCGACTGGTCCGCCTCGGTGGGGCTCGACCGGGAGACCGGGCTGGCGTGGGCGGGTGGCTACGTCGGCGACGGTGTCGGCACGACGAACCTCGCCGGGCGTACCCTCGCCGACCTTGTCCTCGGCGTGGAGAGCGAGCTGACGTCGCTGCCGTGGGTGGGGCACGAGTCTCCCCGGTGGCCGCCCGAGCCGCTGCGGTGGATGGGCATCAACGCCGTTCGCAAGCTCGTCACGTGGGCTGACGCAGCCAGGTTGTGATCTGCTCCTGCCGGGTCTGCTCGTCGAGCTTGGGGCAGACCCGCTCGCAGTGCTCCAGCCCCGGTCGCTTGTACGCGAGGCAGCACGCCGACGCGAGCGGCACCGGACCGATCCACCGCCGCCGCATCGCGAGCGGGCCGGCGCCGGCGAGCAGCCGCTCCGCCTCCGTCGCGGCGGTGTACGCCGGCTCCGGTGGCAGCTCACCGGCGAACGCGCTCACCACCGTGTCGGCGACAAGCGCCCAGGCCGTGCGGCGGCCCAGCCGCGAGACGCCGCGCAACGTGTCGATGACGGGCGTGGAAAGGTCGAGGATGACGTCGACGAGGTCCCTGTCCATTGTGGAGGTGACTTCGACGCCGGGCTCGCCGGCGAGCGGATCGCCGGGCAGGACGGCCAGCGCGGGCGCGCCGACCGCCAGCCCGTTGAACCAGCCGTCGGCATCCACGCGCAGCGCGGTGCCGTCCACTGTGAGCAGTGGCAGCCGCCGCTCCTCCCGGTACGCGAAGACGAGCAGCCGGATGAACGACCCGGTCACCCAGCCGGCCATGTGCGTGGCAGCGGTCTCCGAGGGACAGCCCGAAGAGGTGACGAAGGCCCGCATCTGTGCCGCCAGCACGGCTCCGTTCGCGTGCAGATCGCCGAGGCTGTGCCAGCCGTCGCCTTCCCGGTCCGAGCCGGCCGGCGGGTAGCCGTCAGCCGCGTTGTAGCGCGCGAGGAGGCTGTCGGCCGGCGGCATGGCGGATCAGGCGACCGTCTTGAAGGCGCTCAGCTTGCCGGTGAGGTCACGCAGCGCCGCACTGAACGCGGCCCAGGTGGACGGCGTCTCCGGGTTCCAGGCAACCGCCTGGTTGGCCTTGACCGCCGGCAGGTTGGCCACGGTCGGGTAGCGGGCCAGGTCGGTGGTGAAGTACGACGCGTTGCGCGAGTCGTAGAGCAGCACGTCGGCCGGATACTTGCCGGCCTGCTCCCAGGAGAGCACCTCCCAGTGCGGCTCGTCGGCCGGCGCGGCGGGCTGGACGAAGTTGACGCCGAGGTTCTGCAGGAACGCCAGGTCGGAGAAGATCTTCGCGTTGCCGAGGTAGAGGTTCTCCTTGGTACCGCTGACGAAGGCCACCCGGAGGCCCGGCTTGGCGGTGACCGCCTCGGCGAGCGCCTTGCCGGCCGCGTCGAAGTCGGCCTTGGCGCTGGTCACCGCGCTGGCGTTGAGGTCGGCGCCCAACGAGCCGGCGAGCGCGGCGAAGCGACCGATCACCTGGTCGACGGGCACCTCGAACTGGTTGATGCCGACGCTCGGGCAGAGCGGCTCGATCTTGCCGACCGCGTCCTCTGGCACGTACCAGAGCTGGTCTTTGCTCTGCATCGGCGCGACGAGCAGGTCGGGCGCGAGCGACGCCAGCTTCTCGATATTGAACTCGCCCCACGTCTGGCCCACCCACTGCACGGCGTTGACCTCGACGTTGCCCTTGAGCACGTCGTTGCCTTTCGCCTCGCCGAAGACGCCGACCGGCCGGATGCCGAAGTCCCAGAGGGTCGCCGCCGCGCTGAGCTGAGCCACGATCTTGGTGGGCCGGCTGTCGCGGGTCGCCTTCTTGCCGCGGTCGTCGGTGAACTCCCACAGGCCGCCGCCGCTCGCGGCCGACCCGGGCGCCTCGCCGCCGCCGTCGCCACCACATCCGGCCAGCACGAACAGCGCCGCGCCACCGCCGATCAACAGCCGCCGCCGGCTCACTCCACTCACGTCGCGACCTCTCCTCGCCCAGATAAGGGGAGGCTAAGCTAACCTGCACCGTGATGTCGAGGAGGGATCTTGTGACGGCGACCGCAGCGCGTGTGCCCGCGGCGGGCGTGCGGTCCCGACCCGCGCTCGCCTGGGGCCTGGCCGCGGCCGGGGCGGCCCTGGTGGCCGCGGCGATGCTGTCGATCGCGGTCGGCTCCAAGTCGATCCCCATCGGCACGGTGCTCGACGCACTCCTGCACTACGACCCGCGGATCGACGACCACGTGGTGGTCCGCGACCTGCGGGTGCCGCGCACGCTGCTGGGGCTCGCCGTCGGGGCAGGGCTGGGACTCGCCGGTGCGCTCATCCAGGCGCTCACCCGCAACCCGCTGGCCGACCCGGGCATCCTCGGCATCAACGAGGGCGCCGGCCTCGGCGTGCTCGTGGCGATCGGCATCGTGGGGCTGAGCAGCCCGTGGGCGTACGTGTGGTTCGCCTTCGCCGGCGCGGCCGCGAGCGCGGTGCTCGTGTACGCGATCGGCGCGCGCGGCCGCGAGGGTGCCAGCCCGGTGCGACTCGTACTGGCCGGGATCGCGTTCACCTACGTGCTGCACGCGATCGGGCGCGCGATCCTGCTCACCGACTCGGCCACCTTCGACCGCTGGCGCAACTGGATCGTCGGCTCGCTGGCCAGCGCCGACCCGGGCGTGATCGTGGCGATGTTGCCGTTTCTCGCCGTCGGTACCGCGATCGCGCTGGCCCTCACTCCTTCGCTCAACGCGCTCGCGCTCGGCGAGGAGGCGGGGCAGGCGCTGGGCGTCCACCGTGGCCGGACGCGGGCACTGGGCGCGGTGGCCGTCACCCTGCTCTGCGGTGCGGCGACGGCGGCCGCGGGTCCGATCGCGTTCGTCGGGCTGATGGTCCCGTACGCGGCCCGCATGATCACCGGGCCGGACTACCGGTGGCTCGTGCCGTACTCCCTTGTGCTCGCGCCGATCCTGCTGCTGGTCTCGGACGTCGTGGGCCGGGTGGTCACCCGCCCGAGCGAGGTGGGCGTCGGCGTGGTGACCGCCGTGGTCGGTGCGCCGCTGCTGATCGTGCTGGTGCGCCGGCGAGGAAGGCTGCCACGGCTGTGAAACGCTCGTTCGCGGTCGGCCTGGCCCTGCTCGCCACCTGCGTCACCGTCGCCGTCGTCGCCCTCGGGACGGGCGACTACCCGATCTCACCCACCGGCGTGGTGCGCAGCCTGGTGGGGCAGGGAAACCCGGCGACCGAGTACATCGTGCTGGACCTGCGGCTCCCCCGGGTGCTGACCGCCCTCGCGGTGGGTGCGGCGTTCGGCGCGAGCGGGGCGATCTTCCAGAGCCTCACCCGCAACCCGCTGGGCAGCCCCGACGTCATCGGCTTCACGGCGGGCGCGAGCGTAGGCGCACTCATCATGATCATCCTGGTCGGCGGCGGCCTGCTGGAGATCGCATCCGGCGCGGTCCTGGGTGGCGCCGCCGCGGCCGCGGCCGTCTACCTGCTCGCCTACCGGCGCGGCTCGCAGGGCTACCGGCTGGTGATCATCGGGGTCGCCGTACAAGCGCTACTCACCGCGGTAACCACATACCTACTGGCCCGAGCGAACATCTTCGACTCCCAGCGCGCCGCCCTCTGGATCATGGGCAGCCTCAACGCCCGCGGCTGGGCACACGCGGCCGTGGCCAGCGCCACGCTGGCGGCACTCCTGCCGGTCGTGCTGGCGCTGCACCGCCGCACGCTGGTGCTGGAGATGGGCGACGAGACCGCGCGCTCGCTCGGCGTGTCGGTGGAGCGGGTCCGACTCGCGCTGATCGCCACAGCGGTAGCGCTGGCAGCTGTCGGCACCACCTGCGCCGGCCCGATCGCGTTCGTCGCCCTGGCCGCACCCCAACTCGCCCGACGCCTCACCCGCGCCACCGGGCCCAACCCGCTGCCCTCGGCCGCGATGGGCGCCGCGCTGCTGTTAGCCAGCGACCTGGTGGCCCAACGCGCCCTCGCACCGACCCAACTCCCGGTCGGCGTGGTGACAGCCGCACTCGGCGGCCTGTACCTGATCTGGCTGCTGGGCTGGCGCCGCACGGCCGCGTAGGCAGCCGACTTCGGGACGTTCCGCAGGGCGCCGAAATCGCGCCGGATCCGGGGCGTGCGGTGAAATCGCCCCACCGCGGACGGCGAGGCCCGGCAGCGACGGGCGGGAACTCGGACCTTGGGTCTTCAGAGCTACCGCGATGTCCGCGGTGGTCCGGACCGTTGCTCCCGCGGCCTCACCCTCCGCGGTGGGCAACCTCACCCCGCTCCCGCCGCCTCGCCGTCGCGGTGGTCCGGACCGTTGCACCCGCGGCCTGCCGTCCGCGTTGGGTGATCTCCCTAGCGGGAAGGCTGGGTGGCTTCCGGGTCGTCGAGGTCGTCGTCGGGCTGGCGGGCGCCGGGCGGAGTGATCGGCGGCGGCGTGGGCGCGGACCAGGCTGGCCGGGGGTAGGCGTCCTTGGGCGGCGGGCCCTTGAGCAGCTGGGTGGCCTCGGAGTCGGGCGTGCCGATCCTCGTCGTGGTCTGGTCGCCGGTGGGGGTCGAGGTGGGGATGCGCGTGGTCGGCGCTTCTACCGGTGGCGCGGGCGTCGGCGAGCTTGGTATCCGGGTGGTCGCGACCTCCGCGGAGGGCTGCGGTGGCGGCTGGTTGAGGCGGGTCGTCGTCTCCTGCTCGACCGGGGGCGGCGGGGTCTGCGTCGGGATTCGCGTCGTCGGGGCCTCGCCTGCCGCCGGCGCGCCCGAGATCGGTGCGGGCGGGGCACTGGTCGGTGGCGCCGAGAAGGGCGAGGGCGGTGCCGTGGGGAAGGGGGCGGTCGGCGCCGCGTCGACGGGCTGGGGCGGGGGGCCGCCGGTGAAGGGCGATGGGGCGGGTCCGCCGGTGAAGGGGACGGTGCGGGCACGCCCGGCGGAGGGGTGGGGCCAGGTAGCCGGGCGTCGCGGCGAAGGTGGGCGGGCCGCCGTACGGAGGGGCGTACGCGCCGCCGGGCGGGATGGCGCCGGGGGCATGCCGGCCGCCGGCATCGGGTACGGGGTTGCGCCCGCGGGCGTGGCGGCGGGCGGGTGGGCGGATCGGCGCCACCGGCGTGGGCTCAGCAGCGTCGCGAGCAGTGGGATGGCGAGCAGTGCTGAGTAGCCCAGCGCGGGGTAGGTCAGCGCGAAGTCGTTGTTGCGCAGGTCGGTGGGCATGGTGTCGAAGTAGGACGCCGGGTCGAACGCGGCCCACGAGGACAGGCCGAGGAAGACCAGCCCGATCAGCGCCGGCCCGATCGGTGACAGGCGTGCCATGACCAGCAGCGCGTACATGACGCCGCCGGCGATTAGCGCGGCCAGGCCGAACACGATCTCGACCTTGAAGCCCCCGGCAAACTCCGCGCGGGTGCGGCCGATCTCGTTCAGGCCGTAGCCGGTGGCGATCCAGATCAGCGGCGCCAGAAACAGCGACAGCAGGAGCGAACCCGCGTGGCGCATGTGCCCTCCCCATCATCATCCGCAGGGGCACCGTACCCCGTGGGGGCAAGCTCCTGAACTGCTGCTACTCGCCGTCTGTGCGCTTGCCCGCCCCCGCGGGCGGCGCCGACCACGGTGTCTTGCCGCCGGGGCGGCTGGGCACGGTCGGCGTCTCGTCCGGGTCCAGCAGCGGCTGGGTGCCGAACGCGTTGAACGACGACAACGAGGTCGACGAGGTGGCCAGGTCGGGCAGCGTGTCCGGCTCGTCCTTGATGACGAACGGCTCCGGCGAGTACCCACTGGCCAGCGGCCACCGCCGCCACCGCTGCACGCTGAAGGCGGCGACCACGAGCAGCGCGCCGAGAAGCACGAGCGTGCCGTTGTCGAGCGGCACCAGCAGCGGGATGTCCCGGTCGAGGACGCTCCACCCGTCGGGCACCGTGTCCCGCACGGCCAGCGGGTCCACGAAGAGCCCCGCGTACGGCGTGATCAGCAGCAGCCCGGCGACCAGCGGGCCGAGCGGCGAGAAGCGCAGCGTGCCGATGATGCCGAGCAGGACGCCGGCCACTACGAGGTACGCCGCGGGCTCGATGAGATCGACCGTGTCGTATCGCCGGGCCTGCGCCCAGCCGGCCACCGTGCTCGACGACTCCGCCTGGCCCGTGGCGACGAGCACCCAGGTGAGCGGCGCGGCGGCCACGCCGGCGAGCAAACTCCATAGATGTCGCATGCGCGCACCGTACCGGTTTCATCCGCCTCCCGGCAGACGGGGCAAGATGTGTAAATGAGTGCGGGCACAGTGTTGTGGACGCCGCCGGCCGACGTGCGGGACCGGACCCGGATCGGGGACTACCTGCGCTGGCTGCGTGAGCATCGGGGGTTGGACTTCGCCGGGTACACCGACCTGTGGCAGTGGTCGGTGGACGACCTGCCCGGCTTCTGGCGGTCCATCTGGGACTATTTCGAGATAGTGGCGCACGAGCAGCCCACCGCCGTGCTGGAACGTCCCGAGATGCCGGGCGCGCGCTGGTTTCCGGGCGCCACGCTCAACTACGCCGAGCACGTGCTGCGGATGCCGGGCCTGGCGCCGGACGACCCGGTCGTGCTCGCGTACTCGCAGACCCGCGCGCCGGTGACCCTCAGCAAGGCCGAGCTGCGCGAGCAGGTACGCAGGGTGCGGGCCGGGCTGCGCAGGCTCGGCGTGGGGCGGGGTGACCGGGTCGCCGCGTACGCGCCGAACATCCCCGAGACGTACGTGCTGATGCTCGCCGCCGCCAGCCTCGGCGCGACCTTCTCTTCCTGCGCGCCCGAGTTCGGCACCCGCAGCGTGGTCGACCGGTGGCGGCAGATCGAGCCGGCGGTGCTCGTGGCCGTCGACGGCTACCGGTACGGGGACAAGGCCGTCGACCGCCGCGCCGAGGTGGCCGCGATCCAGGAGGCGCTGCCGTCGCTGCGGCACACGGTCACGCTGCCGTACCTGCACGCCGAGGGTGACTGGGACACGCTGGCCGCGCCGACGGACGAGGAGCTCACCTTCGAGCCGGTCCCCTTCGACCACCCGCTCTACGTGCTCTACTCCTCCGGTACGACGGGGCTGCCCAAGCCGATCGTGCACGGCCACGGCGGCATCCTCGTCGAGCACCTCAAAATGCTCGCGCTGCACCATGACCTCGGCCCGGGCGACCGCTTCTTCTGGTTCACCACGACCGGCTGGATGATGTGGAACTTCCTCGTCTCCGGCCCGGCCGTGGGCGCGGCCATCGTCCTCTTCGACGGCAACCCCGGGGTCCGGGCGGAACCCGGCAAGCCAGCTCAGCCCGACCTCGGCGCGCTGTGGCGGATGGCTGAGGAGGCGCGCGTGACGTACTTCGGCACGAGCGCGCCGTTCCTCCTCGCCTGCCGCAAGGCCGGCATCACACCGCGCGCGGGCGGCCAGCTCCGCGGAGTCGGCTCGACCGGCGCGCCACTGCCGCCCGAGGGCTTCGCCTGGGTGTACGAGGCGGTCAGCCCCACCGTCCAGCTCCAGTCCCTGTCCGGCGGCACCGACGTGTGCACCGGCTTCATCGGCGGCTCCCCGCTCGTCCCGGTGTACGAGGGCGAGCTGTCCTGCCGCTGCCTCGGCGCGCGGGTGGAGGCGTACGACCCGAGCGGCAAGCCGGTGGTGGACCAGCTCGGCGAGCTTGTGATCACCGCACCGATGCCGAGCATGCCGGTCGGCTTCTGGGGTGACAGCGACGGCAGCCGCTACCGGGAGGCGTACTTCGACGTCTTCCCCGGCGTGTGGCGGCACGGTGACTGGATCACGATCAGCGAGCGGGGCACCTGCGTGATCACCGGCCGCTCGGACGCCACGCTCAACCGCGGCGGGGTGCGGCTGGGCACCGCCGAGTTCTACTCGGTCGTCGAAGGCTTCGACGAGGTGGTCGACTCGGTGGTTGTCCACATCGACGGCGAAGACCAGGGCGACCTGCTGCTCTTCGTGGTGCTGGCGGGCGACCGCGAGCTCGACGACGAGCTGCGCGCGCGGATCTCGCGCGAGCTGCGCACCGCCCTGTCGCCGCGGCACGTGCCCGACGAGATCCACCAGGTCCGGGCGGTGCCGCGCACGCTGAGCGCCAAGAAGCTGGAAGTGCCGGTGAAGCGGATCCTCACCGGTACCCCCATCCAGCAGGCCGCCGCGACCGGTGCGCTGGCCAACCCCGAGTCGCTGGAGGAGTTTCGACGTTTCGCCCGAAAGCACTAGCTACTCGTCCGACAACGATGCGGTGAGTCTGCCGCGTCTCATTGCCGTGAGCGCGTACCTGCGATTGACCGTTACCGACACGCTGGGCGTGTGGGTTGACGGTAACCACGCGTTCAGCCCGCTCGCCAAGGTCACCCGCACCTGCTGGTACCGGGTGCCGAGCGACTGGGTCGTCCACGGCGCGCTCGCGCCCGGCCGGCGCGACCGCCTTGTCGACGCGCTCTACGGGCCGGGCTGGCGCGAGGGCAACGCGGACGGCTCGCGGTACGTGCTCCTCGACGTGGACGAGAAGGTGCTCACCGAGCGCGAGGTGCGGTCCCGGCCGTGGCTGAGCGACCGGGCCGGCTTCTACGTCTGGACGCCGGAAGGCGCGTTCCGCGAGGTCATACCAGCTGAGTTGTGACTTTTTCGGCGACCGACCGGCCATCCAGCTTGGCCGGGTCGAGCGCCCCGCAGAGCACGAGCGTCGCGCCCCCGGCCAGCGGTGCGAGCAGCCAGTCGAGCGGGTCGGGGTGCTTGGCCGCGTCGACCAGCACCCGGTCGCCGGCCTTCAGGCCGAGGTCCGCCGCGCGTGCGGCCGCGCGCTCGACAAGGCCGCGGTCGGCCTGATTCGCGTACGGCGTGAAGTGGTCGCCGAACGTGCGCACCTCGGTCACGTAGTCGACGAAACCAGACGGCACTGTCCGCATCGGCAGGGCCATGGGGCGAGACCGAGAACGAACCGCTCTCCGGCGCTCCACCCCTCCGCCTCCGTCACCCGATCGGCCGACGCGAAGATGACATCGATGGAAAATTTCTCATTCGTGATCTGGTTACCGGGCGTGGCGACCTCCACGCCGGCCGCCCAGCAGCCCAAGATCACGGCTGCGGTCTGCCAGTGAGCCGGCAGGAGCAAACCCGCGCGGTCGCCCTGCGCGAGTCCCAAGCCGTCTACCAGCAGGTTTGCCGTCTTGGAGACCCAGTTGTCCAGCGTGGCGCCGGACAGCTCGGTCCGGTCGCCGGTGGCGTCGTCGTACCAGGTGAGCAGCGGCTGGGCCAGATCCTCAGCGGCCGCGGTGGCGAAGCGTTCGATCACAATGCCGGACAGTACTCACTCCTGACTCACTCACCTTGGGAAAAGTCTTACCGTCGCGTCGCAGACAACGACGGCCGATCCGCGCGGCGTAGGCTTTACGTAAGTGTTGTTGGACACAGCCCGCACAACCGGCCCGTTAGCCGAGAGCAGCCAAAAGGAGACGCCAAGTGACCCCCGGTAGTCCGCCCCGCGTGCTCGTCGACGCTACGAGTGTTCCCGCCGACCGGGGCGGCGTCGGCAGATACGTCGACGGGCTGCTCGGCGCCCTCACCAAGGTCATCGGTTCGGGAGTGGAGCTGGCTGTGGTGGCCCTCCGCACCGACGTGGAGCGGTATGGGCGGATGCTGCCGGCCGCCGAGGTGATCGCGGCGCCCGCGGCCGTCACCCACCGCCCGGCCCGCCTCGCCTGGGAGCAGACCGGCCTGCCCCTGCTGGCCCAGCAGGTCGGCGCCGAGGTGCTGCACTCGCCGTTCTACACGTGCCCGCTGCGCGCCGGCTGCCCGGTGACGGTGACGGTCCACGACGCGACGTTCTTCACCGAGCCCGAGCACTACGACAAGTCCCGCCGCACGTTCTTCCGCAGCGCGATCAAGACTGCCCTCCGCAGGGCCGAGCGGGTGATCGTGCCGAGCAAGGCGACCCGCGACGAGCTGATCCGGCTGCTCGACGCCGACCCGACCCGGATCGACGTGGCGTACCACGGTGTCGACCACGCCGCGTTCCACCCGCCGACCGACGAGGAGAAGGCCCGGGTCCGCGCCCGCCTCGGCCTCGGCGGCAGTGACTACGTGGCGTTCCTCGGCGCCAAGGAGCCCCGGAAAAACGTGCCGAACCTGATCCGCGGCTGGGCGGAGGCGGTGGGCGACCGCACCGATCCGCCCGCTCTGGTGATCGCCGGGGGCAGGGGCACGACGACGACATCGACCGCGCGGTCGCCGACGTGCCGGCCCACCTCCGCCTGCTCCGCCCCGGTTACCTGCGCTACGCCGACCTGCCCGGCTTCCTCGGCGGCGCGCTTGTCGCGGCCTACCCGTCGTACGGCGAGGGGTTCGGCCTGCCGATCCTGGAGGCGATGGCCTGCGCGACGCCCGTGCTGACCACGCCGCGCCTGTCGCTGCCCGAGGTGGGCGGCGACGCCGTGGCGTACACGAGCGAGGACCCGGCCCAGATCGCGGCCGACCTCGCCGCGCTGCTCGACGACGAGGCCCGGCGGCTGGCGCTGGCCAAGGCCGGTTTCGACCGGGCCAAGGAGTTCACCTGGGAGTCGAGCGCCGAGGTGCACGTCGCCGCCTGGAGCCGCGCGGCGGCCTGACCGATCAGGGCTTTCCCCGGCGGGCATGATGGGCTGATGCTCTTCGCCGTTATTCCGGCGGGTGGTAGCGGCACGCGTTTGTGGCCGCTGTCCCGAGCCGGTCATCCCAAGTTTTTGCATCCGCTCACCGGCACCGACGCCTCGCTCCTGCAGGCGACCGTGCAGCGGCTGGCGCCGCTGACCACCCCTGAGCGGACGCTGGTGGTGACCGGGCTGTCCCACGCGGCGGCGGTCGCCCGGCAGCTCACCCGGGTGCCCGAGGAAAACATCCTTGTCGAGCCCTCTCCGCGGGACTCCTGCGCGGCGATCGCCCTGGCCGCCGCCGTCATCGCGCGGCGCGACCCGGACGCGGTGATGGGTTCGTTCGCGGCCGACCACCTGATCGCCGACCCGGACGGGTACGTGGCGACGGTCCGCCGCGCCGTGGAGGGCGCCGAGCAGGGCCTGCTGATGACCGTCGGGATCAAGCCCACCCGCCCGGAGACCGGCTACGGGTACCTGCAGTGCGGCGGCGGCATCGGCGGCGGCGAGATCCGGGTGGTGGAGGAGTTCAAGGAGAAGCCGGCGTACGACGTGGCCGTCTCCTATGTGGAGTCCGGCCGCTACTTCTGGAACGCGAGCATGTTCGTGTGGCGGGTCGACAGGTTCCTCGCCGAGCTGGCCCGCCAGCAGCCGGAGATGCACGAGGGGCTGCGGCGCATCGCGGACGCCTGGGACTCACCCGCCCGCGAGGAGGTGCTCGCCGAGGTATGGCCGACGTTGCCGAAGATCTCCGTCGACTACGCGGTGATGGAGGGGGCGGCGGCCGCCGGACTTGTCGGCACCGTGCCCGGCGACTTCGGTTGGAACGACATCGGCGACTTCCACACGCTCGGCGACGTGCTCCCCGCCGATCCCGCCGGCAACGTCGTGGTGGGGGCCGGGACGACCGACGACAAGCCGGGGGTACTGCTGCGCGACTCCAGCGGGCTAGTGGTCGTGCCGGGGTCGGGCCGGCTGGTCGCCGCGCTCGGCGTACGTGACCTGATCGTCGTGGACACCGACGACGCCGTGCTCGTCTGCCCGCGGGACCGTGCCCAGGATGTGAAGAAGCTGGTGGACGACCTGAAGCGGCGTGGCGATGACAGCTACGTTTAACAAATGACCTTGACCTCGGTGGAGCTCGCCGTCGGGTGCAACGAGGCGAGCGACCTGCTGCCCGTGTTCGCGCCCGAGGTGCTGGCGGCGCACGGCGCGCGGCGGGCGTTCTGGACGGTGCTCGACGAGGGCACCGTCGAGCAGTGCCTCGCGTTGCTGCTGGAGCGCCCGGACGGCGTCTGGACCGCCCACCACGCCGCGTTCGACGCCGGCATGGAGACCGGCCGCACGGAAGACGGCGAGGCGCTCGCCCGCTGGGGTGAGTGGATCTACGTGCTCGGCTCGCACTTCGGCTCGAAGGGCGGACCGCTGCGCCCGAAGCGTGCGTTCTTCGCGCGCTTCCGGGAGGCGGACGCGGGCCGCCCCGGCGCGGCGTCCCTGCAGATCGTGCGCAACCAGTTCCGGCTGCACCGGCTGGTCAACGACGCGCTGCGGGACGCCGACATCACGCCGCTGCCGCCGGGCAACCGGGTGCAGGCGAGGTTCATCGTGGAGACCATCAACCGGGGTACCGCGCGGGAGAAGAGCTGGGCGACCCGCCTCGCCCCGGGTGACCTGCCACTCAATGTCGAGGCGGCCGCCTTCACGCCGTCCGGGACGCTGCTGCTCGGGCTGCGCTTCCCGGTGACCGAGAAGGGCGAGCCGGTGCTGGTCGAGGTGGCCGGCGTCGAGGGCATGTTCGACAGCGTTTTCGGGTCCGGCTCCTCGCCTGGCGGGCCCGCCAGGCGAGGAGCCGGACCAGTTGGAGTTGACGCGCAGACCTGGCCCGAGGTCGTCGGTGCGTACGCGCTGACCGGCGTGACACCGCCCGGCGCGCTGGTCGGGTTCCGGGCGCTGACGGCGGTGGGCGACGGGTCGTACGAGGCGGTGGTCGGCTCGATCGACGCGCTGGGCAAGGGCTCGGTGCTGCTCGACGACCACCCCGAGGGCGGCGAAGTGACCAGCCGGCACATCCGCTTCCGCCTGCCCACCGCGGACGGCGCGACCCGGGTGCCGGCCGAGCTGCTCGAAGACCTGGCGCCTTTTCACAACGTCGAGGGACTGGCGGTCCACGGTGGCCAGCGGGTCTACGTGACCGACGAGGACCACCGCGTCGCGGTCTGGCTGGGCTGAGATGAACCTGGGTCCCGCGCGCGGAACGCGGGACCCAGGCGGTGAAAAGTGCTACCTGGCGGTGCAGGTCGGGGTCATGCCCGTGCCCGTGCCGGTGCCTTGGAAGCCGAACTCGGTCGACTGTCCGGCACCGATCGAGCCGTTGTAGCTGACGTTCGTGAACTGCACCGCGCCGCTGGTGCCGGTGCGGTTCGAGTTCCAGTGGTTGGTGACGCTCGCACCCGACGGAAGCGTCGCCGAGACCGTCCAGCCGTTGATCGCGGCGGAGCCGGCCGTCACCCGTACCGTGGCGACGAAGCCACCCGTCCACTGGTTCAGCGAGACGGTCGCCGTGCAGCCGTTACCGGTCGGCGGCGGGGTCGTCGGCGGAGGCGTGGTGGGCGGTGGGGTCGTCGGCGGAGGTGTCGTGGGCGGCGGGGTGGTCGGCGGAGGCGTGGTGGGCGGAGGCGGGGTGGTCGGCGGAGGCGTGGTCGGGCCGTCCGACAGGGTCGGCGTCGTCCAGTCCCGCCACTCGGCGAGGTTGCCCTGCTTGCGGCTGGAGATCCGGATCGTGCCGGTCGCGCTGCCCGTCTTCAGCAGGAACTTCTGGATGAACTGCTGGATCGGGGTACGCCACTCGGTGCGGCTGGCGCAGTGCGTACCGTCCGACACGTCGGACCAGTACGTGATGTTGCCTCCCACGCCGAGCGCCTTGTAGATCTCGGCGCCGGCGAGAGCCGCGTTGCTGCCGGAGCGGGCGGCCAGCCAGTCGATGTGCGGGTTTTCCATGAGCAGCAGGCCGCGTGGCGCGATCATGCCGACCATCTCGTGGGTGTCCACCGGCAGCGAGTTGGGGTTGCCGGTGTACGAGCTGAACGCGTCACCGAGCCACGGCTGCTCGCTGTACGCACTGCTCAGCGGCTGCGAGCCGGACTCGCCCGGAATGCCGCGGAAGATGGGCGCGCCGCCGCTGCCGGACTCGATCGGCATTGTCAGCGCGATCCGCTGGTCGAAGACGCCGATCGTGAAGGCGCCCTTGCCGTACCGGGAGCAGCCCGTGACGCCCAGCCCGTCGGCCCGGAAGATGCTGCTGCCGGAGGACTCGATGACGTCGATCAGACGGCTCACGCCCCAGGCCCAGGCCATCAGGATGCCGGTGCTGCTCGACGCGCCGTAGATGCTGTAGAACGCACCCTGCTTGTTGTTGCGCGGGGTGCCCTCCCGGCCGACCGCGAGCGGGTCGTAGCTGATGACCGCCGCGCCGGAGCTGCGGATGGTCGCGGTGTCGGCGCCGAACCCGCCGACGACGAAGACCGCGGGGTACGGCGCGGAGCCGGTCGTCGGCAGCTGGACGCTCGCCGAGAAGCTCGCGCTGCGGCCTTGGTCGGAGACGTTGACGGTGATGCTGCTGGTCGAGACGGAGCCGGTGACAGTTGCCGGCTTTGGCGGCTTCTGTCCATAAACCGTCCGCTCGGCCATCTCCCGGATCTCGGCCCGGCGGCACCGCCAATCGGCCTTCGTGGTTACGCGACTACCGTCAATCTTTCGGAACGGGTCGGGCAGCCTCGCACTGGACGTCGAGGGGTTGTTGGCCACCGGGCAGTCGGCACCGTCGTCTTCGACGCCGACCGCGGCGAACGCTGGAGTGGTCCTGGTTAACACGGCTACGGTTCCGGTGACCGCGAGCACCGCTACTGCCAACACGATGACCGTCGATCGGAACTTAGAGCGGCCCGAGCTGATGGACACTTGGGCTCTCCTTCCCGGGTGGGGTGGTGGGCGCGGCTTCGCGATTGAAGATCACCGATGCCGACATCGACAAGTTTCGACCGACAGACCGAAACATGTCAATACAGTTCCGGTACACGTGGCAGACGACGTCGAAACTCGCGGGACCCCCGCGGGGAAGAGCCGGGAAGATCAGGCCGGCAGGTCCGGAAGCACGGGCACGGTGCCCGCGCCCTCGGCCGCCAAAGCGGCGCGCAGGCGGTGCAGGTCGGTGCCGAAGCGCACCAGGGCTGCGGCGTCCGAGGACTGGGGCGGGGTAGCCCGTACCCCTTCGTCTGGAATGTGGGTGAAAAGCGTGCCAGGGGCGATGGCGCCGGCCACCGCGGCGATCGCCCGTTCCACCGCGGCCGGATCCGCGGGCTCGCCGGCCGGCGGCGGGCGGAGCGGGAGGAGCGCGGCCTCGTGGAGGCCCGCCGCGCGGGCCTCGGCCGTGCCGAGCGAGAACATGTCGGACGCGGCCTCGCGGACAAGCGTCACCGCGCCCGGGCCGTCGTCACCGGGCCGGGACAGATAGCCGCGCACGACCGCGACCGGAACCTGGTCGGTCTTGCCCTTGACCAGCTCGCTCGCGGCGGCCAGCTCGTCGATCACGGCCATCTGGGTGATGTGCAGCTCGTTGCCGTACGGATCGGTCTCGCCGCGGTGGTCGCGGACCGGCGCGATCCCGGCGGCGCCGAGCGCGACGTCGGTGAGCCCGTTGCGCCACGGCCGGCCCATCGTGTCGGAGACGACCACGGCCACGTCGAGACCGTGCCGCTCGCGCAGTGCCGCCCGCAGCGCGCGGGCCGAGGCGTCGGGGTCCTTGGGGAGCAGCACGAGCCGCGTGCGGTCCACATTGGATGCGTCGATGCCGGCCGAGGCCATCACGAAGCCGTGGTGGGTCTGCACGATCCGGGTCTGTCCACGCGTGGCCACCTTGCGGGCGCTCTCGGCGGCCAGCACCTCGTCGCGCGCGGCCGCCCGCTCGGGGCCCTCCGCCGGCACGTCGACAAGCTGACCCTCCGCTTTGGACACTATCTTGCTGGTGACCACGAGCACGTCGCCGTCGCGCAGCCACGGCGCCGCGGCGGCGATCAGCGCGGCCAGGTCGTCGCCGGGCGAGACGTCGCCGATACCGGTGACTGGGAAGATTTCAAGCTTCACGCCAGCTCCATCGCGGCGCGCACCATCGCGGCGGTCGCCTGCTCGTCGCTCATCCACAGTGGAACGGCCCGCACCGTCACGCCGGGCACCTCCGCGCCCTGGTCGGTCGTGTCGACCAGCCACCCGTCGAGGAGGTCGGCACCGTAGAGGGCGCCCACACCGGCCGCGGTGCACTCGGCACCCACGATCGCCAGGCACTTGTCGGCCATCCCGCGCACCGGCGCGCCGCCGATGATGGGCGAGACGCCCACGACCCGCGCGGCGGCGACGGCCTCGCGAAGGCCCGGCACGGCCAGGATCGGCGCGATGCTCACCACCGGGTTGCTCGGCGCCACCAGCACGACGTCGGCCGCGGCGAGCGCGTCGAGCACGCCGGGCGCCGGCTTGGCCGACTCCGCACCCACGAAGACGAAGCGCTCGGTCGGCAGGTCGCCCCGGTACCGCACCCACCACTCCTGGAAGTGGATCGCCTTGTGCTCGCCGTCGATTTCCACCACAGCGTGGGTTTCGAGGCGGTCGTCGCTGGCCGGCAGCATCCGGACGCCGGGCTGCCACCTGTCGCAGAGCGCCTCGGTCACCGCGGAGAGCGGGTAGCCGGCGGTCAGCATCGTGCTGCGCACGAGGTGCGTGGCGATGTCCTTGTCACCGAGGCCGAACCAGGTGGGCTCCGCGCCGTACGCGGCGAGCTCACCCTTCACGGTCCACGTCTCACCCACGCGCCCCCAGCCACGCTCGGGGTCGGCGCCGCCACCCAGCGTGTACATCACGCTGTCCAGATCGGGACAAATCCGGAGTCCGTGCATCGACGCGTCGTCTCCGACGTTCAACACGGCGGTCACCTCGGCGCCCACCTCGCGGGCGTACGCACGCACGCCGACCAGGAAGCGAGCCCCGCCGATGCCTCCGGCCAGTACCACGATCCGCATGTCCCCATCCTCCCGCAGCCCATGCGAGCGCAGCGGGGCTACCCCTGGACCGCTAGGCTCACGGGCGCAGACCGCTTTGTCCGCCACCCCAGGGGAGCCTTGACCACCCAACCTGAGGCCACGCCGAGCGACGGGACGTCGGCCAGCCAGTTCACCAAGCCGCTGCGCGAGCTCGCCGCCCTGGTGCTTCTCGGCGCCACCGGGGTGCTGCTCTTCGTAGCCATCCTCAACCTGATTCCGACCGGTGACTTCGAGACGTTCACCGGCAACGCCGCCGGTAGCTTCGACGGCTTCGTCAACCTCGCCACGATCGGCCTTCCCTTCCTCGCGGTGCTCCTGGCCAACCACGTCCAGCCGGTGCTGGGGCGGGCCAAGGTCATCACGCTGGTGGCCCTGATCGAGTACGCGGTCGCCGGCTTCTTCGGCGTCGTCTTCGGCCTCTTCATCGGCGTCGTGAAGATCGCCGACGACAGCGTCTTCAACGCGCTGAAGGCCTTCCTGGGCCGGATCGCCGTGCTGGCGGTGCTCGCCATCGCGGCGTACGCGCTGGTCCGGATCGCCCGCGGCCTCTACTGGGTGCCGAAGCCCAAGCCCGCCCCGGGCATGTACGGGCAGCCGGCCTACGGGCAGCAGCCCGGTTACCCGCCGGGCTACGGCCAGCAGCCGGGTTACCCGCAGCAGCAGCCGGGGTACCCGCCGGCGTACGGGCAGCCCACCGCGGCGTACCCGCAGACGTACGGCCAGCCGGGGCAGCAGCCCTACGGTGCCGGTCCGGCCGGAGCGCCCACCGCACCGGTGCCGCCGATGCCGACCAGCGCACCGCCGCACGCCCCGACCAGCACCCCGCCGAGCCACGACCAGCCGCCGCAGGGCGAGCCCGGTCAGCAGACCCAGCTGATCAACCCGGCCAGCCAGCAGCCGTCGGCCGGCTTCCCGCCGCCGCCGTCGGCCGGTCTCGGCGACGACCCGACCCGGCCCGTCCAGCGGTAACGACGGCGCGCGACTCGCGGCGCCGCCGAAAAGATTCCCGATACGCGTGTGGGGAGGGCAACTGCCCTCCCCACGCCGTGTCGCCGTAGGCTTCGTCGGGTGGCTGATCACTACGAAGCTCGGCCCACCGAGGCCAGCCTCCGGCGCGCGCTGCACCGGGCCGCCGAAGGGCGGGCGCTCGACGTCGACGAGGCCGCCACGCTGCTGACCGCCCGCGGCGAGCCCCTCGACCAGCTCCTGCGCATCGCCGGGGGCGTGCGCGACGCCGGGCTGCGTGACGCGGGCCGGCCGGGCGTGGTCACCTTCTCCAAGAACGTCTTCATCCCGCTCACCCGCCTGTGCCGCGACCGGTGCCACTACTGCACGTTCGCCACCGTGCCGCACCGGCTGCCGGCGGCCTTCCTGGAGCGGGACGAGGTGCTCCAGATCGCCCGCGACGGGGCCGCGCACGGCTGCAAGGAAGCGCTCTTCACGCTGGGTGACCGGCCCGAGGAGCGCTGGCCGGCGGCGCGCGACTGGCTGCACGAGCGGGGCTACGACTCCACTCTGGACTATGTACGCGCCAGTGCCATCGCGGTGCTGGAGGAGACCGGCCTGCTGCCGCACCTCAACCCCGGCGTGCTCTCCTGGGCCGACCTGCAGCGCCTCAAGCCGGTCGCGGCGAGCATGGGCATGATGCTGGAGACCACGGCCACGCGGCTGTGGAGCGAGCCGGGCGGCCCGCACTACGGCTCGCCGGACAAGGAGCCCGCGGTCCGGCTCCGGGTGCTGGAAGACGCCGGCCGGGTTGGCGTGCCGTTCACCACCGGCATCCTGATCGGCATCGGCGAGACGCTGGCCGAGCGGGCCGACTCGCTTTTCGCCATCCGGCGGGTGACCCGGCAGTACGGGCACATCCAGGAAGTCATCGTGCAGAACTTCCGCGCCAAGCCGGACACCGCGATGCGCGGCATGCCCGACGCCGAGCTGCACGACCTGGCCGCCACCGTCGCGGTCGCCCGGATCCTGCTCGGCCCGCGCGCCCGCATCCAGGCCCCGCCCAATCTGATCGCCGGCGAGTACGACCTGCTGCTGCGGGCCGGCATCGACGACTGGGGCGGCGTCTCGCCGGTGACCCCCGACCACGTCAGCCCGGAGCGCCCCTGGCCGCAGATCGAGGAGCTGGCCCGCCACACCGCCGCCGCCGGCTTCACGATGCGCGAGCGGCTGGCCGTCTACCCCGAGTACGTGACGCGCGGCGACCCCTGGCTCGACCCCCGCGTGCTGCCCCACGTAACCGCTCTTGCCCTGGACAGCGGCCTGGCCAACCCGGACGCGAAGCTGTCCGGCCTCCCCTGGCAGGAGCCCGACGACACCGTGTCGACCGGCCGCATCAACCTCCACGCCGACATCGACACCGAAGGCCGCACCGACGACCGCCGCGGTGACTTCGACTCCGTCTACGGCGACTGGGCGTTGATCAGGGACTCGGTGGGCGTGGCGGCCGGCGTGTCGCACCACGAACTCCCTGATCAACTGCGGGAGGGGCTGCGGCTGGCGGGGAGCGACCCCGCCGCGCTGCTCGAGGCGCGGCACGAGGGCGCGGCCATGGCGCTGTTCGAGGCCGACGGGGCGGCGCTGGAGGAGCTTTGCGGGATCGCCGATAACCTGCGGCGGGAGGCGGTCGGCGACGACGTGACGTACGTGGTCAACCGCAACATCAACTTCTCCAACGTCTGCTACGTGGGCTGCCGCTTCTGCGCGTTCGCCCAGCGCGAGCGGGACGCCGACGCGTACCGGCTCTCCGTTGACCAGGTCGCCGACCGGGCCGAGGAGGCGTGGCGGGCCGGCGCGACCGAGGTGTGCATGCAGGGTGGCATCGACCCGAAGCTGCCCGTCACCGCGTACGCCGACATTGTGCGCGCGGTCAAGGAGCGGGTGCCGCGGATGCACGTGCACGCGTTCTCCCCGATGGAGATCGTCACGGCCGCGAGCAAGGCGGGCATGTCCATCCGCGAGTGGCTGACCTCACTGCGCGAAGCCGGGCTGGACACGATCCCCGGCACCGCGGCCGAGATCCTCGACGACGACGTGCGCTGGGTGCTGACCAAGGGCAAGCTGCCGGCCGCCACCTGGGTCGAGGTGGTCTCGACGGCGCACGAGCTCGGCATCCGGTCCAGCTCCACGATGATGTACGGCCACGTCGACCACCCCCGCCACTGGCTCGGCCACTTCCGCGTGCTGGCCGACATCCAGGACCGCACCGGCGGCTTCACCGAGTTCGTGGCACTGCCGTTCGTGCACACGAACGCGCCGATCTACCTCGCCGGCATCGCCCGCCCCGGCCCGACGTGGAGGGAAAACCGCGTCGTACACGCGATGGCGCGGATCCTGCTGCACGGACGGATCTCCAACATCCAGTGCTCGTGGGTGAAGCTCGGCGACGAGGGCACCGCGGCAATGCTCAAGGGCGGCTGCAATGATCTCGGTGGCACGTTGATGGAAGAGACGATTTCGCGAATGGCGGGATCGGCCAACGGCTCGGCGCGCACCGTCGAACAGCTCCGCTCGATAGCCGCGCTGGCCGGCCGGCCTGCGCGCGAGCGCACCACGGCGTACGCGCCGCGGTAGGGCCCCAGCTACCACCTGGGTGACTTCCGGCGCCGAGCGTTACCCCGGCAGGGGCTGAATCGATAGGGGCCATGGTGCGGGCGTGTGCTTCTCCCCGCGAGTCGCGCGCGGCACGCCGATAAAGCAGGCCTTTTATCAGGTTCGGCTTGACGACGCACGCATTACACGCGTGTAATTTCACTGGGGTTGTTCGAATAGGATCTTCAGTTGTTCCCTAGGATCATCTGAAACTACACCGTTCGGACATAACGACACGCCTTCCGCGTGGGGGTTGCGCCGGCGACGCGGCCGGTGCGCAAGAAGGAGGCAGGCTTATGGACGGCCCACTGGAGGTGGCCGACCTCATCGGAGACGCACCGGAGTGGCAGGAGCGGGCCCTGTGCTCGCAGACCGACCCGGAGGCGTTCTTTCCGGAAAAGGGCGGATCGACCCGCGAGGCGAAGCGCATCTGCTCGCGTTGCGAGGTCAAGTCCGAGTGCTTGGAGTACGCACTGGGTCACGATGAGCGTTTCGGCATCTGGGGCGGGCTCTCCGAGCGCGAGCGCCGCAAGCTGAAGCGCCGCGTCGCCTGAGCTTCGCCCTGCCCGGCCGGGCCAGCGCACCATGGGGGGAGTGCTGGCCCGGGTGAGGGGTCAGGCGAGCTCGTCGGGGTCGACGCCGAGGAGGTTGGCGACCTGCTCGATGATCACGTCGTGCACGAGGTCGGCGAGGTCTTCCCGGTCCATGGCCCGAAACTCGAGCGGGCGCCGGTAGAGCACGATCCTGGGCGGCACTTCCTGCCGGCCCGGCCGTCCGGGCAGCAGGCGGGCGAGGGGCACCTCGCCGTCTTCCAGCACGTCCGAGTCGTAGACGTTGAGGTCCGGGGGACATCCTCGACGGCGAACTCGACGCCGGCCAACTCCTTGGCAAAGCGCCGCTCCAGCGCCTCCACCGTGTCGAGCACGAGGTCGTCGAAGATCTCCGCCTTGGTGCGGGCAAGCGGCACCGTCGCCGGCACCAGGCGCCCGCGTAGGCCGCGGCCGTGGCGATCGCGGTGGGACCGGCGGCCGGGGCCCGGACGCCGCGGTTCTGGACTGCTCACGTCAGAAGCGTAGTTGCCCGGAGGCGACGTAACTCACCCCGTGTCCAACCTGCGTCTTCATATCGTGATCACCGGTGGTCGGCGTGTCGCGGTCGCATCCGGACCGGTGGAGCGGGTAGGGGAGATAACGTGCCGCCGTGAGGTCACCACGGCGTTGCTCCCGAAACGGCTGCCCGCGTCAGGCCGTCGCGACGTTGACCTATGTCTACAACGACTCCACCGCGGTCGTCGGACCGCTCGCGGCCTTCGCCGAGCCGCACACGTACGACCTGTGTGAGCCGCACGCCCGCAGCCTGACCGCCCCCCGCGGCTGGGAGCTGGTGCGGCACGACGGCGAGTTCGCGCCCCCGCCCCCCACCACGGACGACCTGGTCGCGCTCGCCGAGGCCGTCCGCGAAGCCGCCCGGCCCACCCCCCGGCTGGACGACTACCCCACCGATCCGTCGCACGGCCACCAGACCGGCCGGCGCGGCCACCTCCGGGTGATCCCACCCAGCCACTGACCCACGCACGGCCGCCCCGGCCCACCCCAGCCGGGCGGCCTCACCCTCCGCAGCGATCCCGGTTGATCAGGGACTTCGTGCATGGACACGCCGGCCGGCACGCCCGCCAACTCCCTGATCAACCGCACGAGGACCGCGGCGGGCTGGTTAGCGGAAAGACTTGAGGAGCTGGCGGGCCATCACTATGCGCTGGACCTGGTTGGTGCCCTCGTAGATCTGTGTGATCTTGGCGTCGCGCATCATGCGCTCCACCGGGAAGTCGCGGGTGTAGCCGTAGCCGCCGAGTAGTTGGACGGCGTCCGTCGTGATTTCCATCGCGGCGTCCGAGGCGTAGCACTTGGCGGCCGCGCCGAAGAAGGTCAGGTCGGCGTCGCCGCGTTCGGAGCGGGCGGCCGCGGCGTAGGTGAGCTGGCGTGCGGCCTCCAGCTTCATCGCCATGTCGGCCAGCATGAACTGGATGCCCTGGAAGTCGGCCACCGGCTTGCCGAACTGGGTGCGCTCCGTCACGTACCGCGCGGAGAAGTCGAGCGCCCCCTGCGCGATGCCGAGCGCCTGGGCGGCGATCGTGACGCGCGTGTGGTCGAGCGTGCGCATCGCGGTGGCGAAGCCGGTGCCGGGCTCGCCGATCATGCGGGTGGCCGGGATGCGTACGCCGTCGAGGTACACCTCGCGGGTGGGCGAGCCCTTGATTCCGAGCTTCTTCTCCGGCGCGCCGAAGCTGACCCCCGCGTCGGACTTGTCCACCACGAAGGCCGAGATGCCCCGCGCGCCGACGCCCGGCTCGGTGACCGCGAAGACGGTGTAGAAGCGGGACACACCCGCGTTGGTGATCCAGCGCTTGACGCCGTCGAGCACCCAGTGGTCACCGTCACGCACCGCGCGGGTGGTCATCGAAGCGGCGTCGCTGCCCGCCTCGGGCTCGGACAGGCAGTACGAGAACATCGCCTCGCCGCTCGCGACCGGTGGCAGGAACTCGCGCTTGAGCTCCTCCGAGCCGGCCAGCAGCAGCGGCATCGTGCCCAGCTTGTTGACCGCCGGGATGAGCGACGACGAGGCGCACGCGCGGGCGACCTCCTCGATCACGATCGCCGTGGCGAGGGCGTCCGCTCCCGCGCCGCCGTACTCCTCGGGGATGTGCGGCGCGTGGAAGTCGGCGGCGCGGAGTGCCTCGTACGACGCCTTGGGGAACTCGCCGGTCTCGTCCGCCTCCGCCGCGTTGGGCGCCACCTTGGCGTCACATACCGCACGAACCGCCTCACGCACCGCATCGTGCTCTTCCGGAAGCCGGTACGCTTCAAAGGATTCTGTCGGCATAGCGCCTCCACTTGGCGATCTTCTTGCGTGAATGTGAGGATACCGACCAGCGTTCAGGTGTCCTTCACGACCGCGTAGGCTCACGCACTATCGTCGGCTGCACACCAGGCAGGCCGAGCGTTTGCCCCATAGACCCAAATAGTCCGATAATCGGCGCCGTCCATGGCGCCCCACCCGAAGCGCGCGACGCGAAGCGCCGCCAAGTGCGAGCGGAGAACACAGGCGTGACGATCCCGTACTCGAGCACCCAGCCAGTCCCCGCGATCGGCGCGGTGACCCCGCCGTCCGGCGCGGCCCGACCTCGGCTGGCGTTCCTCGGCACCGGCTACCTCGGTGCGACCTACGCGATCTGCTTTGCCGAGCTGGGCTACGAGGTCCTCGGCTTCGACGTCGACGAAGCCAAGATCGCAAAGCTGGCGGGCGGCGCGGTGCCGTTCCACGAGCCCGGCCTCGACGAGCTGCTCCGCCGCAACCTCGCGGCCGGCCGGCTCCGCTTCACCACGGACTACAAGGAGACGGCCGACTTCGCGGACGTCCACTTCATCTGCGTGGGCACGCCGCAGCGGGCCGACGGCATGGGCGCCGACCTGTCGTACGTGGAGGCGGCCGTCACCGGTCTCTCCCAGCACCTGACCCGCAAGGCGCTGATCGTCGGCAAGTCGACGGTGCCGGTGGGCACGGCCGAGTGGATCGAGCAGCTTGTCGGCAAGCACGCGCCGGCCGACCTCGGCATCGAGGTGGCGTGGAGCCCCGAGTTCCTGCAGGAGGGCTTCGCGGTCGAGGACGTGCTCCGGCCCAACCGGATCGTCATCGGCGTCAAGAGCGACTGGGCCAACGCGATGCTGTACGCGTCGCACAAGGGCGTGTTCGACCTCGCCGCCACCGAGGACCGCGAGGTGCCGCTGGTGGTGACCGACTTCGCCACGGCCGAGCTGGTCAAGGTCGCGGCCAACGCGTTCCTGGCCACCAAGATCTCGTTCATCAACGCGATGGCCGAGGTGTGCGAGGTCGCGGGCGGCGACGTCACCATGCTGGCCCGCTCGATCGGGTACGACCCGCGCATCGGCAACCGCTTCCTCCAGGCCGGCGTCGGCTTCGGCGGCGGGTGCCTGCCCAAGGACATCCGCGCGTTCCAGGCGCGTGCCCAGGAGCTGGGTGCCGGCGAGGCGCTGCGCTTCCTGCACGAGGTCGACCTGATCAACCTGCGCCGCCGCACCCGCGTGCTCCAGCTCGCCGCCGAGCTGCTCGGCCGCCGCTCAGGCCCGGCCGGACCGGACCTTTCGGGCACCCGGATCGCCGTGCTGGGCGCCACCTTCAAGCCCAACTCCGACGACGTGCGCGACGCGCCGTCGCTCGCCGTCGCCGCGCTCCTCGCGAAGGCCGGCGCCGACGTCCGGGTGTACGACCCGGAGGGCATGGAAAACGCCCGCGCGGCGCAGCCCGACCTGGCGTACGAGGCCTCGATGAACGACGCCGTCCGCGGCGCCGACCTCGTGTGCGTGCTGACCGAGTGGGCCGACTTCCGCAACGCCGACCCGATCGCGCTCGGTGAGCTGGCCGCCGGCCGCCGTGTGATCGACGGTCGCAACTGCCTCGACTCGGCACTGTGGACGCACGCGGGTTGGGAGTACCGGGGCATGGGCCGCCCTTAGGGCGAGCCCATAGACTTGGAGCGCCCGTCTTAGGCATGCTTTCGGGGAGTCCACTGTGTGCGGCTCCCCGGGAGAGAGGGTGCCATGGCGACGTTCAAGTGCTCGTCGTGTGGCCGGCAGATCCAGCCGGCGCCGCAGTGCCCTTACTGCGGCGCCCACCAGGGTCAGTGGGCTGATGAGCTGGCCCGGATCGAGCGGTCGATCGCTGAGATCAAGGCCGACGACATCCGGATCGCCAAAGAAGCGAAGCTGAACGCACAGAAGCTCCAGGCGGCCCAGTTCCAGCGCGACATCCTCTCGCACGCCAACGCTCAGGCGCAGGAGAAGGTGCGGACCCGTACCCGGCGCCGCACCTTCGTCCGCCGCCCCGCCGGTGCCCCGCCCGGCCCGGCCGGTCCGCCGCCTCCCCTATCGCCCGACTCCCAGCCACCGCCGCGACGGGTGCCCCGGCAGGAGAGCACCCGCCCGGCTGGCGCCGCCGCGCCACCGCCGCCGCCTCCCCCGAGGTCGGCGCCGGTGGACGTCGAGCCCGAGCACCGGCCCGAGGCTTCCACGCGCGAGGTGCAAAACATCTACCTCGGCCTGGGCGGTCTCCTGCTCGGCATCGCCGCTGTCGTGTTCGCCGCGGTGGCGTTCACCTCGTTCGACGACATAAGCCGCGCCGCGATCCTCATTGGAGCGACGGCGGTCATGCTCGTCGCGCCGCCGATGATTGCCCGCCGGGGGCTGATCTCCACCGCGGAGACGATCGCGGCCGTGGGGCTCGGCCTCGTGCCCCTCGACGGGTACGCACTGTGGACGGTCGACCAGATCCGCAGTGACACAGTGCCCGGTGCGGTCGTCGCGGGCATCGTCTTCGCGCTGACCGCGCTGGTCGCCGGGTGGTACGCGGTGCTCACCGGGCTCAGCATGCCCCGGTACGCCACGGTGCTGGCGCTGCAGCCGATCGTGCCCCTGCTCGCGTACGAGTGGATCACTGGGCCCACCGGCTGGGCGCTCGTGCTGACCGTGGTGGCCGCGCAGGACCTTCTGCTCGCACGGCAGTTCGACCAGCGGGGGCGGCTGGCCACTCCACCGTGGCTGGGCCAGCCCGCCGCTCCTGAGGCGCCGCCGCGCCCCACCGCGCCCGAGAGCGACGCCGAAGGCGGCGAGCCGCAGGACACGCCGGTGGCGGAGCGGCCGGAAAGCGCGCCGGAGGAGTCCGACGCGGTGGTCGCCGACGCGGCGGACGCGGGGCGCAAGCCCGCACCCGTGCCGGCCGCGGCGTGGCTGCGGCAGCTGACCTGGGGGCTGAGCGCCCTCGCCGTCGCCGCGGCGGTGGTGTTCGCCTCGGTCGCGACGCTCCGGGCCACCACGCCTCCGGTCGCGCTGGCTGCCGGCCTCACGCTGGTGCTCGCCGCGGCCGTGGGTGTCGTCGGTGCGATGGCCACGGGACGGCGGGTCGTCGTCGACGTGGCCGCCGGGATACTCACGCTCGCCGTGATCGGTGCCGCCGCCCAGATCGTGGCGGTCGCCGTGCCAGGCCGGGCCTTGCTGCTCATCGCCGGCGTGATCGCGCTGACCGGCCTCGGTGTGCGCGCCGTGCCGGAGGTGTTCCGGCGCGGACCGCAGCTCGCCTCGGCCGCGGCGCTCATCGTCATGGGCGTCGTGGTCGCCGGCACGGTGCTGCGCGCCGCCATCGCCCCCGTACGCGCAGCGCTGCCCGTGTGGGAAGCCGACCTCTCCGCGTACCACGGTCGCCTCGCGGAGGCCGCCGGTCCGGCGGGCTGGCAGCTCGCCGCGAGCGCCCTGCTGCTGACCATCGCCGCCGTCCTCTCGCTGCCGCCGGAGGCGCGGCGGGAGTCCGCGGTCGCGGGCGTGACGCTGACCGCGCTGGCCGCCCCCGCGTCGTTCGGCCTGCCCTGGACGGTCGCGCCCTGGCTGCCGGTGCTGGCCGCGATCGGGATCGGCGCCACCGGGCTCTACGCGAGGAGCGAGCGCGCCGCACAGGCACACGTGGCGGGCGCGGCGGTCGTGGGCCTCGTCGGCGCCGGCGCGTCGCTCGTGCGGCCGGCGTCGACCGCGTCGGTGCTCGCCGTCCTGACGCTCGCCGGCGTGCTCATCGCGATCGCCGGCTCGTGGCTGCCCGAGCAGGCCGAGGCGCTGCGCGACGAGCCGGCGCCGGCACAGCTGCTCCGCTCGGGCCCCGCCGCAGAGATGGTGGGTGACTGGGCGGCCGGCGGTGCGGCGTTCGCGATGCCCGGGGCCGCGGCGGCCGCGGTGGCGGCCACCGCGCCGGTCCGCGACGAGGCGGCCGTGCCGATCCTCGCGGCGGCGTTCGTGGCGGTGTGCGCCACCTTGGGGTACGCGGCGCTGGCCCAGGTCGCCTGGCGGCGCATCGCGTTCCCGCTGTCACTCGGCACCGGGCTTGGCGCGCTCGCGGTGACGGCCGCCGCGTTCGGGGCGCCGGGCGCGGAGGTGGCCGACGCGTGGGTGGGCGCGCTGCTGCTGGTCGCCGCGGTTCTGCTCTTCCTCGCCCCCTCGATCGACGCCGGACGCCGGCCCGACCGGCTGCTCGACGGACCCGACTTCGCGGCCGCGGCGGCAATCGCGGGCATCATCGGCACCTTCGCGCGGATCGCCGGCATCCTCTTCCCCAGCGCGGTACTGGCCGTCGCCGCGCTACTCGTGCTTCTCGTCGCCGTGGGCGTGCGCGCGATGCCACCGGACTGGCGGCGCGGCCCGACCCTCGGCGTCGCCGCCAGCGGGGCGGTGCTCGCGGCGATCGCCGGGTACACGGCGCTCAGCGGCGGCCTCCGCGTGCTCGCCACGCCCGGCGCGCTGTGGGAGGCGGACCTCAGCGCCTGGCCGTCCAGCGGGATCGGCGTCGGCTGGCAGGCGCCGGTCGCGCTCGCGCTGCTGGCCGGGGCCGCCGCGATCGTCTTGCCGCGCCCGTGGGCGTACGACGTGGCCGCCGTCTGCGTCGGGCTCGCCACCATCGGCGCGCCGGTCGCGCTCGGCCTGCCGTGGTGGTCGCCGATGCTGGTCGGCGGCGCGGTCGCCACGGTGTACGGCGTGATGTCCGTGACCGCGGTCGACCCACGCGCCGGCGTGGCCCGGGCCGCCGTGGCCGCCGGTGTCGCGCTGCACGCGGTCGGTGCCAGCCTGGTGCGCCCGTGGACGACCGCCGCCGCGCTCACGATGGTCGTGCTGGTCGGCGCGCTCGTGGCGACGCTCGCGCGGGCGCTGCCGGCGCTGGACGACGCCTCGCTGGAGGACATACCGGGCAGTGCGCCACCACCCGAGGCGGAGATGCCGCTGCACCTCGGCCAGATCGGTGGCGCGGCGGCCGGTGGTGCCCTGCTCGCGCTGCCCGGCGCGCTCGCCTCGATGGCGGCCGCCGCCGGCCAGAGCGCGCCAGCGGTGCTCGCCTGGGCGCTGGCCGGCTCCACCGCGGGCCTGGTGGTGATCGCCCTGGTACGCCGCAAGGTGGCCCGCTACCTGCCGTACGCGACGGTGGGCATCGCCGGCGGTGCCACGATCACCGCGCTCGCCGCACTCCCGACCGACCTGCCCATCGGCGTGTACGCGGCCGCCGCCGCACTCCTGGGCGTGGTGGCCGAGCTGCTGCGCGGCGCGACGGCACCACCGCAGTACGTCGGCGAGCCCACCCAGCGCTGGTCCGTGATGCTCGGCGGCGTGTGGCGGCGCATGCCCTCCAGCCCGGCGCCGCGCGGCCGGTGGTCGGTGAGCCCGGAGATGGGCGCGGCGCTCGTGGCCGCCATACCGACGCTGATCGCCCTCGCCTCGATCGCCCCCGCGCTCGTGGCCGCGCTCGTCGACCCGCACCAGACGGTCAACCACATCTGGGAGGGCCCGCCGGCCGCGCTGACAAACCCGGACCGCTCGGTCGACCCCACCGACGTCCTCGGCACGCTGCTGCTGACCATCGCCGCGGCGCTGGCCGCGGTCGGCTTCGGCGGGCGGCTGTCCACCTCGCCCGATCGTCGCGGAGACGGTATCCGCCAGGCGATACCCGTGATCCTGCCCGGGGTGGCCATCACCCTGCTGATCACGCCGATCGCGCTGGACGCCGCGTGGCCGGCCTCCACGATGGCCGCGCTCGCCGTTTTCACGCTCGCGATGCTGGGACTCGCCCTCACCCCACCCCCACCGCCCGCCGAACGCGCCCGCGCGCTGCGCGTCACCCGCCTCGTGGTGTTCGCGCTGGGCCTCGCCGCGGGCGGCGCCGGGATGGCCGGCAGCCTCGCGACCCGCTCGCTCACGCTCTTCACGCTCGGTGGCGCGGTCGTGGTGGGCGCGACGGCGGCGATGTTCGGGCAGAGCCAGCGCGCCCGCATCCTCGGCTGGCTCTTCGCCGCGGCTTCCGCCATGGGCCTGGTGCTCACCACCACGCTGGTGCTGGGCCTGCCCGCGGCCTGGTCCGCGTACGGAGTACTCGCCGTCGGCGCCGCCCTCCTCGTGGTCGCCGCCGTGCACCCGAGGCTGCGCCGCCCGAGGCCTACCGCGAGGCCGCCACGGTCGAGTGGAGCGGGTACGGCGCCGCGCTGGTCGCCCTCGCCCTCGCCTTCGACTCGCCGGCACACGTGGCCGGCCTGCTCGCGGCGTGGGGCGCCGTGCTGGGCGTCGCCTCCGCCCGCCCCGGCCGCCGCGCCGTGGAGCGCCGCACGCTCTTCTGGGCCAGCATCGTGTGCGAGATCGTGGCCTGGTGGCTCCTCATGGCGCTGGCCAACGTGTCGGTGCCGGAGGCGTACACGCTGCCGTTCGCCGCGCTCGCCCTGCTGGTCGGCCTGATCGAGCTCCGCCAGCGCCCCGACCTGAGCAGCTGGACGGCGTACGGGCCGGCGCTCATCGCCGCCTTCGTGCCCACGCTTGTCATCGCCCTCCGCACCGAGGCCAGCGCCACCCGCGAGGTGCTGCTGCTCCTGGGCGCGGTCGCCACGGTCATCTTCGGCGCCCGCACCCGCCAGCAGGCCCCGCTGGTGATCGGCACGGTGGTCACCGTGATCGCGGCCCTGCACGCACTGACCTTGGTCGGCCTGTCGTGGCTGATCCTGATCCCGATCGGCGCGCTGCTCATCTTCTTCGGCGCCACGAACGAAAGCCGCCGCCGCACCCAGGAAAGGTGGCGCGCCGTCACACGCATGCGCTGACGGAAGATCCAGACCTTCGGCGTCGAGGTGGCGCGCGTGGGGTGCGACCCTGGTAGCCGTTCAGAAGATCCAACCCGAAGCAGATCCGGGCTACCGCGACGTCCGTCGTGGTCCGGACCGTTGCGCGGGGCCCCCGGGGAAACGTGGAGCGCAGCGGAGCGTTTTCGTGGGGTGCGTTCCCGCGGCCTCACCCTCCGCGGCCGCCCAGCTCACCCCACCCAGGGTGGTTGGCGTTGAGATCCTTTGTCGACGCCGGTCTAGGGCCAATGCGGTCCAAGCCGTCGTACACCCCCCTGCGGTCACCCAGATCACCCCCGGGCAGCCGGCTCTGGCGGATCTGTAGACCTTCCCCGCGGCGCCGCTCTGGCGTGGACGGAATCGCCCACCTCCACCCCAAAGCTCTCAAGAATCCTTTCGCGGTCAGGGCGAGCCTTCCCAAGTCCGACCCCGAGTTGGATGTGAGCTGCCGCTGTGCCCGCGGTGTCGCCTCACCTTCCGTGGTCGTCCAGCTCAACCCGGGAGCCCGCTCGGGCAGATCTTGGCAAGTTAGCGTCGAAATAACGCGCTAACTCACCAAGATCTCGACTGCGGCGCCGCTTGCGTTCAACGGATGGTCACTGACGGTAGTAGAGCCCTCCACGACGGCAGCGCATCATGGGCGGACTCGGCGTCGCGGTGCGTGACTGTCGATGCCGGGGCCGCAGCGCGGGCGTGGGCTGCTGGGTTTGGTAGGTCTGTGACGGTGGACGGCCGGCCGTCGCTCGGGTCACGGACGTGTGGCGCGACACCCCTTGCTTGCAGATCCTGGAACAGGTCGTCCACGGGGCGTTGGTGCGGGAGCCGAGCTGTTGGGGTGAGGTGGACCACCGCGGAGGGTGAGGCCGCGGGAGCGACGGTCCGGACCACGGCGGACGTCGCGGTAGCCCTCGTCTGTTTGGGTTGGATCTTCGGGAAGCGCTAGAGGGAAGCGCTAAAGGGAAGCGCGGAGGTTGGCGTCCTTTTGGGCGACCACCTCGACGAGTGCCTCCTGGAAGGCGACTACCCGGTCGCGGAGGGCGTCGTCGGAGGCGGCCAGGATGCGGACGGCGAGCAGGCCGGCGTTGCGGGCGCCGCCGATGGAGACCGTGGCGACCGGGATGCCGGCGGGCATCTGCACGATCGACAGCAGCGAGTCCATGCCGTCCAGGTGCTTGAGGGGCACCGGCACGCCGATCACCGGCAGCGGGGTGACCGAGGCGACCATGCCGGGCAGGTGCGCGGCGCCGCCCGCGCCGGCGATGATCACGCGGAGGCCGCGGGAGGCGGCGGTCTGTGCGTACTCGACCATGCCGATGGGCGTGCGGTGGGCGCTCACCACGCGGACCTCGTGCGGCACGTCGAACTCGGCGAGCGCGTCGGCGGCCGCCTTCATCGTCGGCCAGTCCGAGTCGCTGCCCATGATCACGCCGACGGTCGCGGTCATTCGCCCTCCTGGAGCCAGCGCGCGGCGCGGGCGGCACGGGCCCGTACCTCGTCCATGTCGTCGCCGAGCACCGTGACGTGCCCGATCTTGCGGCCGGGGCGGACCTGCTTGCCGTACAGGTGGACCTTGGCGCCCGGGTCGGTCGCGAAGAGGTGGTGCAGGCGCTCGTCGATGCTGATGCCGCCGGGCTGCCCGCCGAGCACGTTGGCCATCACCACGGCGGGTGCGGTCAGCGCGGTGCCGCCCATCGGGTAGTCGAGCACCGCCCGCAGGTGCTGCTCGAACTGGGACGTGCGGGCGCCCTCGATCGTCCAGTGACCCGAGTTGTGCGGGCGCATGGCCAGCTCGTTGACGATCAGGCCACCGTCCACTTCGAACAGCTCGACGGCGAGCATGCCCACGACCCCCAGTGCCGTGGCGATGTCGATCGCCAGCTGCTGGGCCGCCACGGCGCGCGCCGGGAGGAGGTCGGGCGCGGGCGCGAGCACCTCGACGCAGATGCCGTCCCGCTGCACGGTCTCGACCACCGGGTAGGCCGCGACCTGCCCGAACGGCGAGCGGGCCACCTGCACGGCGAGCTCGCGGCGCAGCGCCACCCGCTCCTCGGCGATCAGCTCGACGCCGGGCGGCAGCGGGTCGTCCGGGGAGAGCATCCAGACGCCGCGCCCGTCGTAGCCGCCGCGGACCGCCTTTGCCACCACCGGCCAGCCGACCTCGTCGCCGAACGCGCGCAGGTCCTCGGCCGATGAGATCGGGCGCCAGCGGGGCGCCGGCGCGCCGAGCGCGGAGAGCCGCTCGCGCATGGCGCGCTTGTCCTGCGCGTACACGAGTGCGTCCGCGCCCGGGTGCACCACCACGCCGGACGCCGCCAGCTCGCGCACCGCCTCGGTGGGCACGTGCTCGTGGTCGAACGTGACGACGTCGCACCCCTTGGCGAACGTGCGCAGCGCCGCCAGGTCGGTGTGATCGCCGTACTGCACGTCGGCGGCCACCAACGCGGCACCGTCCTCCGGGGAGGAGGCGAGCACGCGCAGCGACTGGCCGAGCGCGATCGCGGCCTGATGGGTCATCCGGGCCAGCTGCCCGCCGCCCACCATGCCGACAACGGGCAGACCGGTTCGGGTATCCATCTCGCTGGCCAGCCTAGCGGCGCTCATTTCCGGCCCGGCGTACGGGATGGCCGCGCCGGGCCGGAGCGGCGCTCGCCCTTGCGGGCCGGTGAGCCGCTGAGTACCACCGCGATCGGGTCGGTGGCGAGCGGGTCGTCCGCGCACAGCTCGGCGGCGAGCGCGGCGTCCAGCTCGCCCGCCACGCCGACCACGCCTCCCGCGCCGACGATCGCACAGCCGCCCAGCGTGGCGTACGCCTCCTCGGGCACCGCCGTCCGCAGCGCGGCAAGCACGTCGGCGGCCACGCGCGAAGGGTCCTGCGGAGGGAGTACCACGGCCACGCCGCCGGGGCGCGGGCCGCGTACCCCGTGGACCGCCGCCGGACCGACCGCGGCCCGCAGCGGACCCACCCGCTCGACCGCCACCTGGGCCGTCCACGGGTCGTGCAGGCCGGCGGTCGGGCGGGCCCAGCGGTGCAGCGCCCGCGCGACGGCGCCGGGCCGGATCTCCCAGACCGGCCGGGTGCACCCCTGGACCACCGCGACGGGCTGCGCGGCGAGCAGGACATGCCAGCGACCGCGCCGGTACACCTTGCGGCCGAGGCCGGCGAGGCACTCGCTCACGTACCAGGCGACCTTCTCCGGCAGCTTGTCGCCGGCGCTGAAGACCTCTGTGGACAGTGGCATCCGGGTCCACTGTGCACCACCGGCCTTCGCCTCCGTCCGGAGCGTCCGCTGTGGACGGTGCGAGGCCTTCGGCGGCGTGAGCGTGCGGAGCCAGCGCTCCACGACGTACCGCCGGAAGACGGTGCCGGCGTCCAGCTGCCGGCCACCGAAGAGGGCGGCCAGCGCGTCCCACGACGGGCGGCGGGCGCCGGGCAGCAGCGGGTGGAGCAGTGCGGCGGCCAGCTCACCGCGCATCCGCAGCAGCACCTCGCGCAGTGGCGGCAGCAGGCTGTGCGTGGCGTGCGCGGTCGCAAACTTGGCCGCCGGCAACGGAAGCGTGCCCTCGACGATCGCCGCCAGCTCGGCGCGGAGCACCGGGCCGCTCGACGGCAGCGCGCGGAGCGGAAACCGGACGGTGACGCCGTAACGGCTCTCCAGCCGGTCCGCGACGCGCGCGAGGTGTGCGCCGCTGCCTGACGTGTCAATCAGCGTGTCCACTTCGCCGGCTGTGGCCCGCGCGGTGGCCCACGTGAGGTAACTGTCCACATCGGGCACCGGCTCACCGAGGTCGGCGAGGAGGCCGTCGAGGTCGAACTCGTCCGCGAAGTGCGGCTGCGCGCGGTGCCGCGCGCCGGTGGAGGTCAGCGGGCCGAGCACGGCCGCGGCGAAGTCGGACGCCGCGGTGGTGAGGCCCGGAAAGGTGGCTGAGTACACAGTCAGCGCCCGCCGCCCCTCGGCACCGGCGAGCGCCGCGCCGACGGTGGCCGCGCCGGCCAGCCCGTGTCCGAAGCGCACGCCGATCCGGCCGCGCCCGATCGCCGCGTCCAGCACGGACCGGGCGAAGCGGCCGGCTCCGTCGCGGGCGGTGGCGGGCTTCCGGGTACGGGTACCGCCGGCGATCTCCACCACCTCGCCGGGCAGCACGCGGCGGATCCCCGCGTAGAACGTGGCGGCCGTGTCGTCGCACGCGCCGGTGGCGATGAAGCGGCCGACCACGCCCTCGTCCGGCTCGGCCGGCACACCGGCGGCGAGCAGCGCGCCCGGCTCGGAGGCGGCCATGACACCACCGGCGGTCTCGGCGTAGTAGAGCGGCGGGCCGTCCCCGCTGCGGGCGAGCACGAGCGCGCCGCGGGCGGGGTCGGCGAGGATCAGCGCGTACGGCTCGGTGCCGGCCACGAGTCCTGTCGCGCCGCGGGCCGCGTACTCCGCGGCGAGCGCGCTGACCTCGGCGATCCCGTCGACCGCGAGAGCGACGCCGCTGTGCTCGTGTACCGCCGGCATGCTCGCCCGCACCAGGAGCCGGGCGGCGCCGGCGCGCCAGGTGGCCGGTTCGGCGCCGCGGCGGGCGAGTGCGGTGGAGAGGGCGTTGAGAGTGCTTTCGGGCGCGCCAAAGGTGGCAGCGATTCCGGCCATTCGCCGATTTTAGGACATATGCGTCGTACTACGTCCGGGTGCCGCCGAGCTGAGCCACGAGTTCACCGGCATCGGTGACGGGGCGGTCGCAGACGAAGCCGCGGCACACGTACGCCGTGGGGCGCCCGCCGAGCGCCGGCCGGTCCGCGAGCAGCGGCACTCCGGGCTGGTCGGACGCGCCGGCGACGACCACGGCGCCGGGCGGGGCGTACTGGCGGGCGGCCTGGAGCAGCTCGTCCGCGCCGCCCTCGCCGGCCACGATCGCGACCTCGTACGGGCCGGAGAGCAGCGCCTCGCCGGTCGCCGCCGCGTACCCGGTGAAGCGCGGATGCTTGTCCACGATCGGCGCCACGGTGGCCAGCGCCGCCTCGGCGGCCTCCCGGTACCGCGTCTGCCCGCTCAGCGCCGTGTACGAGGTCAGGGCCGCCACCATCGCGGACAGGCCGGACGGCGTGGCGTTGTCGGTCGGGTCGGCCGGGCGCGCCACAAGGCGTTCCGCGTCGTCGGCCGTGTCGTAGAAACCACCGTTGGGCGCGGCGAAGTGGGCCAGCGCCGCGTCGAGCACCTGACCGGCCACCTCCAGCCAGCGCCCCTCGCCGGTCAGCTGGTGTACCGCGCAGAAGCCCTCGGCCACCGCGCCGTAGTCCTCCAGCACGCCCGCCGGCTCACCCACCACGCCGGCCCGCGACACCCGCCGCAGCCGGCCGTCGACGATGTGCCGCTCGGCGAGTACCGCCGCGATGCGCTGGGCCGCCTGCGCGGTCACCCCGTCGTCGCTGATCATCGCGTGCTCGGCGAGGGCGGTGAGGGCCAGCCCGTTCCACGCGGCGACCACCTTGTCGTCGCGGGCCGGCTGCGGGCGCTGCTCGCGCGCCTCGCGCAGCCGGGCGCGCACGCGGGTCCAGCGCTCGACCACGGCCGGATCCGCCCCGTCGATGTCGCGGGCCAGCCGCAGCACGCTCGTGCCGTGCTCGAATGTGCCCGCCTCGGTCACCGCGAAGAGGTCTGCCGCCCACGCGCCGTCTTCGTCGCCCAGCGCCTCCCGCAGCTGGGCCGGCGTCCACGCGTAGGTCGCGCCTTCCACACCGTCGGTGTCCGCGTCGAGGGCGGAGGCGAGGCCACCCTCCGGCGTGCCGAGCCCGTCGAGCAGGAACGCCGCCGTCTCGGCCGCCACCCGCCCGGCCAGCTCGTCGCCGGTCAGCCGCCACAGATGCGCGTACACCCGCAGAAGCAGCGCGTTGTCGTAGAGCATCTTCTCGAAGTGCGGCACGGTCCAGGTGGCGTCCACCGAGTAGCGGGCGAACCCGCCGGCGAGCTGGTCGTAGATGCCGCCCCGGGCCATCGCCTCGGCGGTGTGCCGCACGAGCTCAAGGCTTGTCGCCGAGCCGGTGCGCTGGTGGTAGCGGAGCAGGAAGAGCAGGTTCATGTGCGGTGGAAACTTCGGTGCGCCGCCGAAGCCACCGTGCGTCTGGTCCTGCTCCTTCGCGAGCTGTACCGCCGCGGCGTCGAGCACCTCGGCGGTCAGCGGCGTGGTCGGCCCGCCCACGGCCTGGGCTCCGGCGACCGCCTGCACCACCGCGGCGCCCTGCTCCAGCACCGCCTCGCGCTGGTCGCGCCACGCGGTGGTGACGCTCTCCAGGAGCCGGACGAAGTTGGCGCGTGGGAAGTACGTGCCGCAGAAGAACGGCTGCCCCTCCGGCGTGGCGAAGACCGTCATCGGCCACCCGCCCTGCCCGGTCATCGCCTGGGTGGCCGTCATGTAGACCGCGTCGACGTCGGGCCGCTCCTCGCGATCCACCTTGATGGAGACGAAGTTTGCGTTCATGAGCTGGCCGACGCCCTCGTTTTCGAACGACTCGTGCGCCATGACGTGGCACCAGTGGCAGGCCGCGTAGCCAACCGAGATCAGCACCGGCACGTCCCGCCGCCGCGCCTCCTCGAAGGCCTCCTCGCTCCACGGCCACCAGTCGACCGGGTTGTCAGCGTGCTGAAGCAGGTACGGCGAGGTGGCACTCCCGAGCCGGTTCACCCCTCCACCCTCTCACGCGTCGCGGACTTTGAAGAGGATCGCGCCCGCCACGAGCGTGGCCGCCGCGTACGCCGCGAGCAGGCCCAAGCCGTGCCACGGGCCGATCGGCAGGTCGTCCAGGCGCTCGGTCGCCTGGATGGAGAGGCCGGCTTTCATCGGGGCGTACCTGGTCACCCGCTCGGCCCACCTGCCCGAGAGCAGCGATGCGGCGATCGGCCACACGAACAGGGCGCTCAGCACTGTGGCGAGCGCGGCCGGCGTGTGCCGCAGCGCCATGCCGAGGCCGAGGCTGAGCAGGCCCACGAGCACCAGGTAGAGCACCGTGCCGCCGGCCGCTCGCAGGGTCGGCCCGTCGCCCAGCGAGAGCGGCGGGTAGCCGGCTGCCGTGGTGAAGCCGTTGCCGGACAGGAGTGGGCGGCCGGCGGCCAGCGCACCGAGCACTCCCACCGCGCCGGCCGCACCGACCAGGGCGGTGACGACGGTCGCCTTGGCCGCGAAGACGAGGCCACGCCGGGGCTCCGCGGCCGAGGTGGCCCGGATGGTCTGCGTGCCGTACTCGGCGGTCACCGCGAGCGTGGCCAGCACCACGACCGCGAGCTGCGCCAGGTACACGCCGGTGAGGCTGCTCCGGGCCAGATCCTCGCGGCAGCCCAGCTCCGGATCGAGGCAGTCGGTCGGGATGCCCCACGCCGTCACCGCGCTCAGGCCGACCGTGCTCGCGACAAGACCGAACAGCAGCCACCCGGTGCTCTGCAGCGTGCGCAGCTTCGTCCACTCCCCGCGCAGAGCCTGTACCGCGGTCACGCGGTGTCCCGCCGCCGGACCAGCAGTACACCCGCGACCAGCGCGACGACCACGTACCCGCAGGCGACCGCGAAGCCCGGCCAGGGACTCACCCAGTTGTCCCACCGGTCGCGGGTATGCTGCATCGCGAGGCCGGCGAGCGGCGTGATCCGCTCCACCCACTTTTCACCGTCGAGGGGCAGGAGCAAGCTGGCGACGCCGGGCACCACGGCGAGGGCGAGGACCACGATCACCGCACCGGCGGTACGGCGGATGATCGCGCCGAGGCCGAGGCCGAGCAGCGCCATGAGGGCCAGGAACGCCGCCGTGCCGAACACCGCGCGCAGCACCGCCCCGTCGGTGAACGACGGATCCGGGTAGTAGGGAGCGACGTACCCGCTGTCGCGCTGGATCGGTCGGGTGCCGAGCAGGGAGGCGACGCTGGCGACAAGGCCGCAGGCGAACGTGACCGCACCGAGGACCAGCGCCTTCGCGACGAGCACCCGGCCGCGGCGCGGGCTGGCGGTGAGCGTCGTGCGGATCATGCCGGTCTTGTACTCGGTGGTCACGTACAGCACGCCGAGCACCGCCTGATCGACGAGTTCGCCCGCATGCGCCCCCGGCCGCGCCAGGCCACGCCGCTGCGCGCGCTGACGCCGCGCGAGACCGACGTGCTCCGCCTGATCGCCGAGGGTCTTTCGAACACCGAGATCGCCGACCGCCTGGTCGTCAGTGAGGAGACCGTCAAGACACACGTCAGCCGCGTCCTGAGCAAGCTCGGCCTGCGCGACCGCACCCAGGCGGTGGTCACGGCGTACGAGTCCGGCCTGGTTGTGCCGCGTTCGAGTCGCTGATTGGTTGATTAGCGGCCAACTGGCCATAACCGTCTGCTGCCAGCCTGTGGCCATGCGTACGGTCTGGACGCGGGTCCGCCCCGTCGTCACCAACGCCTGGCTCGGCTTCGCCGTGCTGGCCGCCAGCGCGGTCGTATCCGTGTGGAGCATCGCGAGCGTGCCGCAGGCCTCGCCGCTGCCGGTGCTGCTCGGCCTGCTCCCCTGGGCGGCCGGCAAGTACCTGCTCTGCCCCCTGCGCTGGCACGCGCTGTCGATGAGCGGGCGGAGCCGCTGGTGGCACATCCGCGCGTACGCCGAGAGCGAGCTCATCGGTCTCATCTCGCCGGTGCACGCCGGCGCCGACGTGTGGCGCGTACACCGCCTGCACCAGGCCGGCCTCGGCCGCACCGTGGCGGTCGCCGAGGTCGCGATGGACCGGGTGCTCGGCATGGGCGGCATCGCGCTTGGCGTGGTACTCGCCGGCATCACCCTCCCCTGGGAGATGCTCGCCGCGTTCGGCACCGTAGCCGTGGTCGCCGCCGTAGTCGCCCTGGTGGTGCACCGCCGCCGCCCGGACCTGCTGGCCCGCCGCCCGCTGCCCGGCCCCGGCGTGCTGGCGTTCGGCCTGACAATCTCCGTCCTGTACCAGGTGGGCGTGGCCGGCTTGATCCTCGGCTCGGTCATCGCCGTGGGCAGCGGCGTGAGCCTGCTCGGCCTGGTAACGGTGTTCGCGGCCAGCCAGCTCGCCAGCATCATCCCCCGCTTCGGCGGCGCCGACCCGCACAACGCCGCCCTCGCCGTAGGCCTCGCCTCGCTGGGCGTGCCGTGGACCGCGGCGCTGGGCGCAATCTCACTGGTGGCGGTAGTCCCCTGGATCCCCGCCCTCCTCTTCGGCGGCGGCAGCTTCGCGGCCCGCCGCGTGTCCGCCCTGATGGCCGCACACCCCAACCCGCTGTCCGCCGCCCGCCAGCTGATCCCCCGCCGTGTCGCCGCACGCGCCTTGGCCGCCGACCTCGAACCCGAACCCGCCGCACTCCAGCCTTAGCCGCTGGATGTCCGCGCCCCGACCGGCGCGCACCCGTCACCCGCTGTCCGCCGTCCTCAAGCCATCGCCCGCCGTGTTCCGCGCCTGGCTGACGCACAGCCGATTCGCGGCCGTCGCTTCCAGCCAAGGCCGCCGCATGTCCGCGCCCGACCGGCACGCACCCACCCGCCGCCCGCCAGCCATGAAACCGGCGCCGCGTGTCTGCTCCTGCCCGCCACGCACCTCGAACCGCCGCTTTCTGGAGCCCTTTCGCGCCTTCTTAGCGTCCGACCCGAGGTAACGGTGAGCTGCCGCTGTGCCCACAGTTGCCGCCTCACTCTCCGCGGTCGCCCGGCTCAACGAAGGAGCCCGCTCCGGCAGATCTTGGTGAGTGGGCGTCGAAAAACGCGCTTACTCACCAAGGTCTCGAAGTTCACACCGCCTGCACTGATCGACAGTCACAGACCGCGACGACGGTGCCGAACTGGCGCACTCCCGCCTCGGAAGATCTGCAGAAGCACGACCGTAAAGCCGGCTACTGCGGCGCGGAGGCCGTGAGCTGGGAGGACACCGGAAGCTGTCGCACGGAAGTAATCCCAACTCCGAAGTCGAGAACGGTAAGTCTCCAAGATCTGCGGGAGCGGGGTGAGCTGGGCGACCGCGGAGGGTGAGGCCGCGGGAGCAACGGTCCGGACCACCGCGGGCGTCGCGGTAGCTCGCGTCTGGGTTGGGTTGGATTCACTGAAGGCCGCGGAGGATCCCATCGCCGCCGCGTGCCCGCGCCCGGCAGCGCGCACCGCCGCCAGCCATCGCCCGCCCGCGACGACCAGGATCTGGGCCATTGGGGACGCCGGTCGCGGTCGCCCCCGGAGGCCTCGGGGCGCAGCGGGCTGGGCGCATCCGTGCGCCCAGCTTCGGAGGGCCGTGCACGCGGCAGGCGCCGCCGCGAAAACAAATCCTGCTCCAAGCGGCGGCCGGGTCGCCAGGCCTGACCCGCGGAGGGCGAGGCAGTTCCTCCAAGGACCCCACACATCCTCCAACGACCCCACACAGCGGTCTCAGCCACGACGGACAGTGAAGCGGATCAGGAAGCGCCGTCGGCGCGGAGCGGGAAGACCTGGGCCTGCGCGGAGTCCAGCAGAGACCTCAGCACCGCGACGATCTTGTCGGCGGGCATGGGTTTGAAGAAGTGGTAGCCCTGGGCGGCGCTGCAGCCGAGCGCGGCCAGTGCGGCGCGCTGGTCGGCGGTTTCCACGCCCTCGGCGACCACGCGGAGTCCCAGGCGGTGGCCCAGGTCGACGGTCGCGTTGACGATGGCGGCCGAGGTGGGCGCGTCGGCCATCGTGCGGACGAAGGAGCGGTCGATCTTGACTTCGTTGACCGGGATGCGGGTCAGGAACGTGAAGGACGAGTAGCCCGTGCCGAAGTCGTCCACCGAGAGTTGCACGCCCAGGTCGCGGAGGGCGCTGAGCACCTCGTCGATGACCTCGAGCTCGCTGAGCACGACGGTCTCGGTAATCTCCAGGACCAGGCGGCGGGCGGGCACGCGGTGGCGGCGGAGCAGCTCGGCGATGTCGGCCGGCAAGTGGGGATCAAGCAAACTGCGGGCCGAAAGATTGACCGAGATCGGCACGTCAAGGCCCTCGCTGGCCCACTCGGCGGCCACTGCCAGCGCCTTGTCCACCACGTACCGCGTGAAGGGCGCCAGCAGATCGCTGCCCTCGATCGCGCGCACGAAGTCGACCGGGCTGAGCGAGCCGCGGCGGGGGTGGCGCCAGCGGATCAGCGCTTCCACACCGGTCGGTGCGCCGGTGCCGAGGTCGACCGCGGGCTGGAGGGCGAGCACCAGCTGGTCGTCGACCGTGAGCGCCTCGCGCACCTCCGCGAGCAGGGCGAGCCGGTCGGTGCTCGCCTCGTCCTTGGCGCTGTCGTACCAGGCGACGCTCCCGCCGCCCTCCTTGGCCTGGTACATCGCGTTTTCCGCGCGGCGCACCAGCTCGGCCACGTCGGCGGAGCCCGCCGGCGCGACGACCACGCCGACCGACGCCTCGACGGACATGACCACGCCGGCCACCTCGATCGGCGCGGCGAGGTGCTCGACCAGCGCGCGGGCCCGGCGCAGCGCCTGCGGCATCGGCGAGGAGCGGTCGCCCTCGGGCAGCTCCAGGTCGGTCACCAGCAGCGCGAACTCGTCACCGTCGAACCGCGCGAGCAGCTCCCCCGGCTCGGAAAGCCCGCCCAGCCGTGCGGCGATGCCCTGCAGCAGCTCGTCGCCGGCGGCGTGCCCGAGCGTGTCGTTGACCTCCTTGAAGCGGTCGAGGTCGAGCAGCAGCAACGCCACCGGCACTTCGCGCACGACCTGGCGCAGCGCGGCGTCGCCCTTGAGCAGGAACGCGGCGCGGTTGGCCAGGTTGGTCAGCGGGTCGTGCACTGCCTCGTACGCCGAGCGGTCGGTGAGCACCGCCAGCGCCTGGTGGGTGGCGGCGTCGTGCAGCGCTGTCGCGAGCGCGTCCGCGTACGCCGACAGGGCCGTGTACTCCCGCTGCCCCGGCTCCAGCGCGCGGGAGAACCGCACGCGCAGCAGCCCCACCGTCGCGCCGGCGACGGTCAGCCGCACGAGGCCGGGCTCGTCCGGAAGGATCTCCGGGAGCGGCTCCCGCACGTCCGCCTCGGCGAGCGTGCCCGACGCGTCGCCCATGTACCGCCGGCGGGTGCCGTCGGCCCGGAGCACGTCGACCTCGACCGCCTCGGCACCGAAGATCGAGAGAGCGCCCCTCACCCCGGCCGTGGCCACGGACCGCTCGTCGAGGCGGCTCAGCTCGCGCGTCGCGGCAGCGAAGGCGGACCACAGCCGGCGCTCCTCGTCGGCGCGCAAGCGGTGCCCATACGTCTGCTGGAGCAGCCACAGCGCGGGCGGGAGCAGCAGCAGCCACCGCAGGTCGCGCTCGACCATGCTGATCACGGTGAGGCCGATCAGCACGTTGCCAACGAACATCAGCAGCTTCGCGCGGAGCGCGCGCAGGAACAGCCCGCCGGCCGGCCGGGCCTGCCGCACGGACAGCGTCAGCGCCGCGAGCCATCCGGTGACCAGGAGGTACGCCAATGAGCCGAGCGCCAGCGCGCCGGCGAGGACCGGCGTGAGCCGCGCGTCGAGCGGGTCGGCAACGGCCCGCGTGGCCAGCGCACCGGCCGCCACGGCGACGGTCAACGAGCCGGCGACGTGCAGGATCTCCAGCGGCGAACGCCGGTCGGAGAGGAACGTGAGCAGCAGCCAGGCCAGGAACGTGCCCACCAGGGTGGCGGCCGGGAGCCACTGCGCGGGTGCCAGGTAGAGCCCGACGATGAACGCCGCCTCGCCCCACGTGACGTTGACCGCGCCGGCGCCGACCCGGAACCGGAGCCGGGCGAGCTGGCCGAGGCCCATGACGCCCACAGCGATTCCGGCGCGGGCCAGCGGCGACAGGTCGCCACCGTCGGGCACATCGACGGGCATGAGCAGGCCAGCGATGGCAGCCAGCAGCGCGATGGCCAGGACGACGATGTGGAGCGCACGGATCCGCCGGGGCGCCGCGACGGTCGCGCGCGGGGCTGTCACGGGTAGCCCCCGCTCGCCGGCAACATGTTTGTCCGCTTGTACCCCAAAAGGGGGATACCGCAACGATTGTGCATCGGCGCCCCCTTCAGCCCGCGGCGTGGGGACAATGGCCCCCCGGCGAGGCTAAGCCAAACCGGTTTGCGGCAACAGGGGTCCCCGGGTCGGTTTCGCCATCTAGTGGCAAGACCCGCCGAATGACGGCGACCGATCCGGCGCGAGGGAGCGCTCTACCCCCATAAACACGGTCAGGCGCGGTCCGCGCGATCTGTCGGATCTTGGACAGTCTCGGCAGGATCGGCCGGCGGGGTTTCCGCCTCCTGCCCCGGAAAGCGACCCGGGAGGCGGCGCAGCCGCGCGTTCATATTCCGGATCAGGAGCACTGTCGCAATCGCCAGCAGCACGATGATGAACAGCCCATCGGCCCGGCCAGGCCGCCGGAGCGGGTGTCGCCGAAGTTGTTCTCCGCGAGCACCTGAGCAGCCGTCAGCATCACCCCACCGTACGCCTGTCCGGTCATCCGGCGGCGCGCACCCCCGCGAAGAGATCGGTCTCCGGCACCGAGGTCTCCACATGCGACGTAACGAGCTCGTAATCCTCGGTCGGCCAGATCCGCTGCTGGACCGCGAGCGGCGCCCGGAACCACGGCCCGTCGGGGTCGACCTGCGTGGCGTGTGCCCGCAGCGCGTCGTCACGCACCGGGAAGAAGTCGGCGCACTCGACCCGCGTCGTGATCCGGTGGCCCTTGTCGGTGCCGTCGTCCGACCAGTTGTCGAGCATCTCCTGGTACGGCGAGTCGAGCCCGGCCGCGACCATCCCCTCGTGCAGCGCCTGGAACTTCGCCCGGGTGAACGTGTGGTGGTAGTAGAGCTTGCTCGGCTGCCACGCCTCGCCCATCTCGGGAAACTGCTCGGGGTCGCCGGCCGCCTCGAACGCCACCACGCTGATCTTGTGGCACATGATGTGGTCGGGGTGCGGGTAGCCGCCCTCCTCGTCGTACGTCAAGACGACGTGCGGGCGGAACTCGCGCATGAGCCGCACGAGCGGGCCGGCCGCGGACTGCGGGTCTTCCAGCCCGAAGCATCCGTCGGGCAGCGGCGGCAGCGGGTCACCCTCGGGCAGGCCGGAGTCGACGAAGCCGAGCCACGCCTGGTCGACGCCGAGAATCGCCCGGGCAGTGGCCATCTCGCCCCGCCGGATCTCCGCGATGTTTTCCCAGACGTCGGGGCGGTCCATCTTCGGGTTGAGCACGCTGCCGCGCTCGCCGCCGGTACAGGTCACGACCAGGACCTGCACGCCCTCTGACGCATACTTCGCCATCGTGGCGGCGCCCTTGCTGGACTCGTCGTCGGGATGGGCGTGCACCGCCATCAGGCGCAGCTGCTCTGCCACTGGGACTCCCCGGGTACCTGCCGGACCCCCGCGGAGCCCCGGCTGCGAAGATGGTCGTCAAACACGGACTCAGCCATTCTGGCCGATGCCCCTGACACGACCCGCAGGAGACCACACCCGGTGACCGAGACGCACGCCACAGCGGGCACCGGCGCGCCGGTTTTCCCGCCCGGGCGGTACGGCCGCCGCCGGGAGCCGCGGCGCCGCCGTCCCTGGCTCGTCGCGCTGCTGCTCGTGGTGGTGGTCGCCGTCGGCGCCGCGCTCTCCGTGCGCCTTTACCGGCAGTACGGAGACCCCGCGTACGACGCGCAGGTGCTCCGCTACACCGACGTCACCGACTCGCAGGTGCTCGTGGAGTTCCGGGTGACCGTGCCCGACGGCGGCGCGGCGATCTGCGTCGTCCGGGCCCGCTCCCGAGACGGCGCGGAGGTCGGCAAGGCCGAGGTGCGGGTGGACGCCCCGCCCGGCGTGACCCATCCGGTGACCAGATATTTGCTGGCCACGAGCGCTCGCCCGATAAATGGGGAAGTGGTCCGCTGCCGCGCGGCGTAACAATAGAGCTCGCGTGACAACAGAACACAGCGCAACGGCGCGCGGTTCGATCGGGCAAAACTTGGTTAATTCTGAGTGTGCTCCACGCTGGTAAGTTGGTAGTTCTACCTTGTTCGCCCATTAGCCCTACGAAGGAGATCGTCTGTGTCCAGCACCGACCGCGAGGCGCCTGCCACCTGGCTGTCTCAGGACGCGTACGACCGCCTGCAGGCCGAGCTCAACGAGCTGATCGCGGCCCGTCCGGCGATGGCTGCCGAGATCAATGCTCGGCGGGAAGAGGGCGACCTGCGCGAAAACGGGGGCTATCACGCCGCCCGTGAAGAGCAGGGCAAAGCCGAGATGCGTATCCGCCAGCTCAAAGAGCTGCTGCGCACCGCACAGGTCGGTGATGCGCCCAAGGCCGACAAGGTTGCGCCAGGCACCGTTGTCACGATCCACTTCGACGACGACACCGATGACACCGAGACGTTCCTTCTCGGTTCGCGCGAGATCTCCGCGACCACCGACCTGACCGTTTACAGTCCCGAGTCCGCGCTCGGCCAGGCGATCCTGGGCGCCGGCACCGGCCAGACGGTCACGTACACGGCGCCCAGCGGGGCGGACATCAAGGTCACGGTGGTCAAGTTCGAGCCGTACGGCGGCTAGTCCCCCGTAGTCACGTCACCGGAAAACGCACGGTGTAGCCCCGCGCCCGCAGCGCGCCGATCAGCTTGTCGGAATGCTCCGGGCCGCGGGTCTCCACGGACATCGCGATCTCCACTTCGCCCAGCCGCAGCCGCGGGTTGTGGCGCGTGTGCAGGACATCCACCACGTTGGCCCGCTGCTCGGCGATCTGGGTCAGCAGCGTGGCGAGCTCGCCGGGCTGGTCGCCGCAGCGCACGGTGAAGCGCAGGAAGCGGCCGGCCGCGGCGAGTCCGTGCTCGATCAGCCGCAGGAGCAGCAGCGGGTCGATGTTGCCGCCGGAGAGCACCGCGACGATCGGCGGCTCGGCCTTGACCGCCCCTGACATCAGCGCCGCCACGCCCACCGCGCCGGCCGGCTCCACGACCTGCTTGCCCCGCTCCAGCAGCATCAGCAGCGCGCGAGAGATGTCCTCCTCGGTCACCGTCACCACGTCGTCGACGAGCTTGCTGACGTGCGCGAACGTGATGTCGCCCGGACAACCCACCGCGATGCCGTCGGCGATCGTCGACAGGTGCGGCAGCCGCACCGGTACGCCGGCCTCCAGCGAGGGTGGGTACGCGGCGGCGCCCGCCGCCTGCACGCCGATGACGCGCAGGTCCGGCCGCAGCGCCTTGGCGGCCACTGCGATGCCGGACAGCAGCCCGCCGCCGCCCAGCCCGGTCACGATCGTCCCGACGTCCGGGCACTGCTCCAGGATCTCCAGGGCCACCGTGCCCTGGCCGGCGATGACGTCCACGTGGTCGAACGGGTGGATCAGCACCGCGCCGGTCCGCTCGGCAAACTCCCGCGCCGCGACCAGCGCGTCGTCCACTGTGCTGCCGGCGAACTCGATGTGCGCCCCGTACCCCTTGGTCGCCGCGACCTTCGGGATCGGCGCGCCCACCGGCATGAAGACGGTCGACTTGGCGCCGAGCAGCCCGGCGGCGAGCGCCACGCCCTGCGCGTGGTTGCCCGCGCTCGCCGCGACCACCCCGCGCGCCCGCTCCTCCTCGGAGAGGCGGGCGATCCGCACGTAGGCACCGCGCACCTTGTACGACCCGGCGCGCTGGAGGTTTTCGCACTTGAGCCACACCGGCCCGTCGAGCGCGGCGGACAGTGGGCGGGAGGGCTCCAGCGGCGTGACCCGTACGACGTCGCCGAGCAGCTCACGGGCCGCCTGCACGTCATCCAGCGTCAGAAGCTCTGTCACGCCTCGATCGTCGCACCACCCGCCGGCCGGTCCGCGCCGGGTCCACGCCTAGATCACGTCCAGTGCCGCGTCGCTCCGGTCCCTGGGCCAGGTGGGGGCGTGCCGCTGCCACGGCGCCGCGAGCTCGAACTGCCCCGCGACCGCCAGCAGCAACAGCTCCGAGCCCGGCGGACCGACGAGCTGCACGGCGACCGGCAACCCGTCCGGGCGCAGGCCGACGGGCACGACGACGGCGGGCAGGCCGGCGAGGTTCCACGGTGCGGCATATGGCGCGTACCGGATATTGGCCGTGATGTTCGCCCGCCAGGAGCGGCGCGACCAGCCCTCGGCCTTCAGCGGCGCGGCCGCCAGCGCGGGCGTGAGCATGAGATCGACACCGTGGTCCGTGAAGAAGTCGATCGAGCGCTCGCGCCACGCCGTGCGGTCCGCCTCCCGCACGTACCCCCGTCTCAATGCCCAGGCGCCCAGGCCGGCGTGCCGGCGGGTGCGCGGCTGCAGCGCGGACCGGTCGAGCCCGGCGGCCTCGACGTCCCGGCACGCCGCGGCAAACCAGGTCGCGAGGCCGCGCATGCCCAGCGACGGCGGGTACACCGGCTCGGCGGCGACCGCGTCGTGCCCGGCGGCGACCAGCAGCCTGGAGGCCGTCGCGACCGCGTCCCGGTTGGGCGCGTCGAGGCGCACCCCCATGACCGGCGAACGGAGCGAGACCGCGACCTTGAGCCGCTGCGGCTCGACGAGCTTGTCCGGCCGCCGCCCGGCGAGCACCGCCAGCCCGACGGCCGCGTCGGCGACCGTGGTGGCGAGGATGCCGTGCTCGGCCATGCCGTACCAGTCGTCGGCGCCGATGCCCGACGGCACCACGCCCCGCCCCGGCTTGATCCCGACCAGGCCGCAGCAGGCCGCGGGGATGCGGATGGAGCCGAGACCGTCGTTGGCGTGCGCGAAGGGCACCAGGCCCGCGGACACCGCGGCCGCCGCGCCACCCGAAGAGCCTCCGGGGGTACGGTCGGTGCGCCACGGGTTGCGGGTGGTGCCCGTCTCGTCGTCGGTGGTCCCCCACAGCCCCAGCTCCGGCATGCGGGTAACCCCGATCACCACCGCGCCGGCGCCGCGCAGCCGGCGCACGACCTCGTGGTCCTCCTCGGCGACCGGGCCACGGGCAGCCGCCGACCCGTTCCAGGTGGGCAGGCCGGCCACGGCGGTGTTTTCCTTCACCGCGACCGGCACGCCGGCCAGCGGCAGGTTGGCCAGGTCTTCCTGCTCGTCGACCTTCTCCGCCTCGACGATCGCCTCGCCGCCGCGCACCACCCGGAACGCGGTGAGGACCGGATCGCCGGTCGCGATCTGGTCGAGATGGTCGGCGACGACCTGTGTCGCTGTGGCGTCACCGCGGCGCACGGCCCGTGCGATCTGCTTGGCCGTCGCACCGACCCACGTCTGTTGCACAGCCCCTCCCCTGGGTGCGCAGAACGGTGAACTCAGCCGAGCGCCTGCTCCAGATCGGCGAGCAGATCGTCGGCCGTCTCGATGCCGACAGACAGTCGCACGAGATCGGCGGGTACTTCAAGCGGCGAGCCGGCAGCGCTCAGGTGTGTCATCCGGCCGGGGTGCTCGATCAGCGACTCGACCCCGCCGAGCGACTCGGCGAGCACGAAGAGGCGGGCGCGGTTGCAGATCTCCACGGCGTGCCCCTCACCGCCGGCGGCGGAGAACGACACCATCCCGCCGAACCGGCGCATCTGCTTCGCCGCGACCTCGTGGCCGGCGTGCTCGGGCAGGCCGGGGTAGTACACCCGCTTGACCTTGGGGTGTCCGTGCAGGTACGCGGCGATCCGCTCGGCGTTGTCGCAGTGCCGGTCCATGCGTACGCCCAGCGTGCGCACCCCGCGCAGGGTCAGCCACGCGTCGAACGGCCCGTTGACCGCGCCCATGGCGTTCTGGTTGTACGCGAGCTCGTCACCGAGCCCCGGGTCGGCGACGATCAGCGCGCCACCGACCACGTCCGAGTGACCCCCGACGTACTTGGTCGTCGAGTGGACCACCACGTCGGCGCCGAGCCCGATCGGCTGCTGCAGGTACGGCGAGGCGAACGTGTTGTCGACGACCAGCCGCGCGCCGTGCTCGCGGGCCAGGCCGGCCAGGGCGGCGATGTCGGCGATGTTGAGCAGCGGGTTGGTGGGCGTCTCCACCCAGATGACCTTGGTGCGGTCGGTGACCGCCGCGCGCACCGCGTCGACGTCGGAGATCCGGGCCGCCGTCCAGCGCAGGCCCCACTGCTCGGCGACCTTGGCGAAGAGGCGGTACGTGCCGCCGTACGCGTCGTCGGGAATGACCACGTGGTCGCCGGGCCGGCACACGGTGCGCAGGAGCGTGTCCTCAGCCGCCAGGCCGGACGCGAACGCCAGGCCCCGCCGGCCGCCCTCCAGAGCCGCCAGGCACTCCTGTAGGGCGTCGCGGGTGGGGTTGCCCGAGCGGGCGTACTCGTACCCCTGGCGAGGTGACCCGACCGCGTCCTGCGCGTAGGTGCTGGTCTGGAAGATCGGCGGAATCACCGCGCCCGTCCGCTCGTCCGGTTCTTGGCCGGCGTGGATGGCGAGCGTCTCAAACCCGTACGTCATTGTGCCGAGGCTAGTCCCTGAGCGACTCTCCCCGCCCGGGACGCGCTCAGTCGGCCAGCACCACTCCCGTGGCCGCCGCGATGCCCTCCAGGTATCCCCGGGCACGCTCGGCCTTCGGATACCGCCCCACAAGCTCCCAGAACCGGGCATTGTGGCTGGGAACGACCAGGTGGGCCAGCTCGTGCAGCACCACGTAGTCGATCACCCAGTCGGGCATCTCCTGGATGCGGTGGGAGATACGGATCGTGCGGTCGGCCGGCGTGCAGGAGCCCCACCGGCCGCTCTGGTTGGTCACCCAGCGCACACTCGCCGGGACCGCGACCCGCGTGTACTCACCCAGGTAGCGCCCGATCAGCCGCTGGGCCCGCATCAGGAGCTCGTCGTCGGAGCGGCTCAGGCGCTCCTCGCGGGCGGCCAGGCGGGCGAGCATCTTGTCGACCCACTCGGTCTCCTCGGCCCGCGAGAACTGGTCCGGGATGAGCACGACCACGCGCTCTCCGTCGCGGTACGCGGACACCGTGCGACGCCGGCGCTGGCTGCGCCGTACTTCGACGACCGGCTTGCGCGCCCCAGCCATTAGCCGACCGCGCAGCCCCGCGGAACGTTCACGATGGCACGCTAATCCGTACCAGCCAGGTTGCCGCAAGAGCCAAGCATGAGGTAGGCGCCGGAAAGATTCCCCGTACAGCTCATTTGTCCGGAAAATTTCTTCAGAGTACGGCACCCCGCCGGCAAGGTCATTACCGTAGGTGATCTTTTTCGAGGGAGGCGCTGAGTCACTCTGCACCGGTTCCTCCGGCGTGTCCCGGCGAAACTGACTTATCCGGTAGATTCCGGCATGCACACTCACGTCGTCGGCTTCCTCACAATGTCGACGCGTCGTTGACATGGAACCGCCCAGACCTGGGTAGGGTCCGGCGGGACCAGCGACTACATCGTGGTCGCGGGAGTTGGGTCCAGAGCCGGCGTCTTCGGCGCAGGCTTGGGGGGCGTGCCGGAGCTCGAACCCGGCAGAAGAGTACGAGGAGGGGCACTGTGGCCACTAAGACACAGACCTACAACGGCTATTGCGTGAAGTGCAAGGAGAAGCGCGACTTCGAAGGCACCGTCGAGGTGTCCAAGACCGGTATGAACATGGCGAAGGGCAAGTGCCCCGTCTGTGGCACGACCGTCAACCGGATCCTGGGCAAGGCCAAGTAAAGATCAAACCAACGCGACACTGCGGAGCGGGGCGGCCTGACGGCCGCCCCGCTCCGCATCTGGTGACCACCAGCTATGCCACGCCGTCGTGACACGAACACGAAAAGTCATGTCGGCGGACTGACATCAGCCGGCCAGAAACTGTGGATAACTCGCTCGGGCCTGTGGATAACCCAGTGCATGGCGATTTCGGCCTGTGGACAACGAACGACGGCCGGCGAAGATACGGTGACACGCTGTCATGCCATGACCTCCCTGCCGCGCCCGACGCTCCTGCCCGGTCTTCACCGCTTGTGGCGAGACAGGCACACCCTGCAGCTCGGCCTCGACCCGGCTCGCGCGGTCGTCCTGGAGGTCGCCAACCCGAGCGCCGCGCGCCTGCTGGACCTGATCGACGGCACTCGCCCGGAAAGGGCGATTCTGGAGCACGCCGACCGGATCGGGGTGAGCCGGGACGACGCCCGCCTGCTGCTCGACACCCTGCGCGCGGCGGGCCTCGTCGTCGGCGGGCAGAGCCTGCTGCCGAGCAGCCTCCCCGAGCCGGTGCGCCGCCGCCTCGCCGCCGAAGCGGCCGCGCTGGCGCTGCGCGGCACCGACGCGCCGGGCACGCCGGCCCAGATCCTGCGCCGCCGTGCCGCCGCCCGCGTCGTGGTGACCGGCAGGAGCCGCCTGGCGGCCCCGCTCGCGGTCGCGCTCGCCCAGTCCGGGGTCGGGCACGTACACCCCGATCTGGCCGGCGTGGTGGACCCGCTGGACGCCGTCGGCGGCCCGCTGCTCCCGGCCGACGTGCGACGCGAGCGCACCGAGGCCGTGGCCGAGGCGATCACCCGGGCCGCGCCGGGCACCGAGACCCGGCCGATCCAGCGCGGCCGTGCCACGTTGGTGGTACAGGCGGGCACCGACCGCCCGGCGGCCCTCCTGGCGGCCAGCTACGGCCAGCGGCGCCTCGCCCACCTGTCGGTGGGGGTGCGCGACGCCGTGGCCGTTGTCGGCCCGCTCGTCCTGCCTGGCGGGGCACCCTGCCTCAACTGCCTGGAGCTGCACAGGCGCGACCGCGACCCGGCCTGGCCCGCCCTCGCCGCCCAGCTCGCCAGCGAGGCCCGCCCCGAGCCGTGCAGCGCCCCCACGCTGCTGGCCGCCGCGGCGTACGCGGCCGGGGAGGCCCTGCTCTACCTCGACGGCGAGCAGCCCGAAACGGTCGGCGCGGCGATCGAGATCAGCGCACCCGGCCGGACCCGCCGGCGCGCCTGGCCGCCCCACCCGTCGTGCGGCTGCGCCCGCCGCGGCCGCCAGCGAGCATTCACATCCGTCACTTCGTCGCAGCGTCGGTCACAATGATCCGGTGACCGATATTCCGCGCCGAGCCGTCACCCGCACCGCCAGGCTCGCCGCGCTCCCCCTGGGCTTCGCCGGCCGCACCGTCCTCGGCTTCGGAAAACGCGTCACCGGACTGGCCTCAGAAGTGATCTCCCCGGAGATCCAGCAGCGCACCGCCGAGCAGCTCTTCAGCGTGTTGGGGCAGCTCAAGGGCGGTGCCATGAAGCTCGGACAGGCGCTGTCGGTCTTCGAGGCAGCGCTGCCGGCCGACCTCGCCGGCCCGTACCGTGAGGCCCTCACCAAGCTCCAGGAGGCGGCCCCGCCGCTGCCGGCGGCGAGCGTCCACAAGGTGCTGGCCGCCCAGCTCGGCGAAGACTGGCGCGAGCTGTTCACCGAGTTCGACGACAAGCCGGCGGCGGCCGCGAGCATCGGCCAGGTGCACCGGGCGGTGTGGAAGGACGGCGGGCGCGAGGTAGCGGTCAAGGTCCAGTACCCGGGCGCCGGCGAGGCGTTGATCGCGGACCTCAGGCAGCTGTCACGGCTGGCCGGCATGTTCCGGATCATCCAGCCGGGCATCGACGTCAAGCCGCTGCTCGTCGAGCTCCGCGCCCGGGTCACCGAGGAGCTCGACTATGAGCTGGAGGCCGCGGCACAGCAGGCGTTCGCCGAGGCGTACGCCGGCGACGAGGAGATCTTCGTGCCACCGGTGGTCGCCCGCGCGCCGCGCGTGCTGGTCACCGAGTGGGTCGAGGGCACGCCGCTCTCAAAGATCATCAGCGAGGGCACGCAGGAGCAGCGCGACAACGCCGGGCGCCTCATGGCGACGCTGCACTTCTCCGCACCCGAGCGCGCCGGCATGCTGCACGCCGACCCGCACCCGGGCAACTTCCGCATCCTGCCCGACGGCCGCCTCGGCGTGATCGACTTCGGCGCGGTCGCCCGCCTTCCGGATGGCCACCCCGAGCCCATCGGCCGCCTGGTCCGCCTGGCCCTCGCCGACGACGCCGACGCGGTGCTGGAGGGCCTGCGCGACGAGGGCTTCGTCAAGCCCGACGACGACATCGACGCCCGGGCGGTGCTCGACTTCCTGCTGCCGATGCTGGCCCGCTGGTGGAGGACGAGTTCCAGTTCACCCGGGCCTGGCTGCGCGCCGAAGCCACCCGGCTGGGCAGCCCGAAGAGCCCGGCGTACCAGCTGAGCCGCCACCTCAACCTGCCACCGTCCTATTTGCTGATCCACCGCGTGACACTCGGCTCGATCGGCGTGCTGTGCCAGTTGGAGGCGAAGGCACCGTACCGGTCCATCGTGGAGACCTGGCTCCCCGGCTTCGCCCCGCGGAGTAAGGACCGCGCCGACCAAGGATGCGAGCTACCGCGACGTCCGTCGTGGTGCGGACCGTTGCGCGGGGCCCCGGGGAAACGTGGAGCGCAGCGGAGCGTTTTCTTGGGGTGCGTTCCCGCGGCCTCACCCTCCGCGGTGGGCAAGCGTCGGGACCGGTGCCTCGCTGCCCGGGCGTGGGCGGGCGCGCTCGACCCCGGCGGTGGGTGAGGCCGCGCGGCCCGCCGGCGAAAGGCACGCCGGCCGGACGCGGGATTTGGCCGCCCCACAGGCGGCGCCGCAAGAGATCCGGACACGCCGCTGAGCCCTGTTTCGAAGATCCTTGCCGGGCCGCGCCCGGCCCAGACGACACCCGGCTCGCCTTTGAAACGGCCGCTAGGGGCCCGGCAGTGCCGGGCCCCTGCGGCCTTGGTAGCGGTCTTAGAGAAGGCCCATCTCACGGGCCGCCTGACGGCGGGCCTGCATTGCGATGTGACGGGCGGATCGGGCTGCCTCAGAGCTCGTGGTTGTGCCGGCCTGAGGCCGGCGCATTCGGGCCCTGGACAACGCTTCATGGATTAGGTGATGCATCGCGGTAGCTCCATCTCGGGAAGTCGTGCGTACGTTGATCGGGTTCATGTCAGGCCGCCAGCCGGACGGCGTTGCGCGACTCGGCGAGCCCGTTGGCCGCCATCCGCGCCTCTACTTCGACCCGCAGTGCGGCGTCACGAGCGACGTCCTCCTTGCGCGGACGGCCACGGGGCCGCTTGCGCGGGACAACCGCGCCACGCTCGAAGATCTCGCCGCCCCAGACACCCCAGGGCTCGGCACGCTCGACCGCACCGGCCAGGCACTCGACGCGGAGCGGGCAGTCCCCGCACAGCGACTTGGCCAGTTCCAGCTCGGTCGGAGAGTCCGCGAACCACAGGTCGGGGTCGAACTTCCGGCAAGGCAGGTTCGCCTCCATGTCGACGCGCTCGTCGACCGGGGCCAACGCCAGACTCATCGCCCGGTCACCTCTCTCTCGCTCGTTGCTTGTCTCTGCTTGTGGCGAACAGCGCCTGTGCTTGTGGCGAAATGACAGAGGCCGCGGATCCCGGTTACGGGTTCCGCGGCCTCGAGGTGAGCCGGAGGTCTGTTGTCAGACCGGCCTTCCTCGAGGTGGAACACCGCGAACGTCCTGCCGCTTCTTGGCAGAAACGTCCTTAACCGTGAGCCCACTGGTCCCGCCGCCGCCGTTGATCCACGCCTCGGTCCGGACCAGGGAATCGACCTGGGTCTGGACCTGGTGCACCTGCGTCAGCTGCGGCACGTCGGCAGCGGCCAGCCCAGCGGGCAGGGCAGCAACCGACATCGGAGCGAAGGCAGCAGGCAGCGCCGACGGTCGCGTGATCGGGTAAGAGATCTTCACCGGGGCCACCTCCTGTCTCTCTCGTCGTCAGATCTGGTCTCGGTGCTTCTCGCCCACCGCGGCGAGCAGCATGGACACTGCGCGCGCGAGGTGTGCCATGAGGCTATGCCTGCCCCCGGGCGACCGCAAACGGTTTTACGGCTACTTGACGGAACTTTTTTCCGGAGGCTCCTCCGGTACAAGATCATCGACGCTCGAGCCTCTCACCAGGGCGAGCACCGCCTCGCCGTAGAGGCTCAGCTTTCGCGGCCCGATGCCGGCGATGGCGACGAGGTCTTCCGGACCGGTCGGCTGCCGCTCGGCGAGCGCGACGAGCGTGGCGTCGGTGAAAACCACGTACGCCGGCACCTTCTGCGCACCGGCGACGCGGGTCCGCCACTCGGTCAGCCGGGCGTACAGATCCTCGTCCAGTGTGGACGGACAGGCGGCGCACCGGCCCAGCTTGCGATCGGCGCCCGCGAGCAGCGTCGCGCCGCACACCCGGCAGGAGAGCACCTGCGCGCGGCGCCGCTCGGGCCGCCGGCTCAGTCCCGCGACGCCGCCGCGCTCGCCGCCGCCCGCTCGAACTGCGGCAGGAACCTGCACGGCCGCCGCGGCCGGCCGCCCGGGGCGCGGGACTGCGCGTACGACAGCCAGAGCCACTGCCGCGCCCGCGTCACGCCGACGTAGAGCAGCCGCCGCTCCTCCTCCACCGCCTCGGGCGTCTTCGCGTAGGTGGTCGGCAGGGTGCCGTCGGAGAGCCCGACCAGGAAGACGGCGTCCCACTCAAGGCCCTTGGCCGAGTGCAGTGAGGCGAGCGTCACACCTTCGACGGTCGGCACGTGCTGCTGGGCGGCCCGCCGCTGCAGCTCCTCCACGAAGTCGGCGAGCGAGGGCTGCCGCTCGACCGTCGCCGCGTCACCCAGCGGCAGCAGGGCGGTCGTACCCGCGTACTCCTCGGCAAGCGTGACAAGCGCGGCGAGCGCCTCCCATCGCTCGCGCGTGGCCCCACCGGGCGGGGGTTGGTCGCGCTGCCACCCGGTGGCCGCGAGCGCCTCCACGACGGCGGGCACGAGTGGCTCTCCCGCGGGCGTGGAGCGGGTCGCCGCGCGGAGCGCGAGCACGGCCTGGCGCACCTCCACCCGCTCGAAGAAGCGCTCGGCGCCCTGCACCACGTACGGCACCTCGGCCTCGGCGAGCGCCTCCTCGTACGCCTCCGACTGCGCGTTGGTGCGGAACAGCACGGCGATCTCGCGCGCCGGGGTGCCCGCGGCGATCAGCTGCCGGCAGCGCGCGGCCACGCCCGCGGCCTCCGCCGGCTCGTCCGGGAAGATCCGCAGGTCGGGCTCGGGACCCGGCGGGCGCTGTCCCTCGAGCTCCAGCCGCAGCCGCGCCTCGGCGCCCCGAGCCTGGCGGATGACCGCGTTGGCGAGGCCGACAACCTGCGGGGTGGAGCGGTAGTCGCGGACCAGGCGCACGACGACCGCGTCGCGGCGCAGGCGGGGAAAGTCGATCAGGTACCCGGAGGTGGCTCCGGTGAACGAGTAGATCGTCTGGCTGGCGTCGCCGACCACGGTGAGGTCGTCCCGCCCGCCGAGCCAGGCGTCGAGCAGGCGCTGCTGGAGCGGGTTGACGTCCTGGTACTCGTCGACGACGAAGTGCCGGTACTGCGCGCGCACCTGCTCGGCGACGTCGGGGTGCTCCTCGATCCCCCACACCGCCGCGCGCAGCAGGTCTTCGAAGTCAATCACGCCGCTGGCGCGCTTGACCTGCTCGTACGCGGCGAAGACCTCGGCGACCTTGGCCGGCTCGTACGGCGCCTCGCGGTTTGCCTTGGCCGCGGCCACCGGGTACTCCACCGGCTCGACGAGGGACGACTTGGCCCACTCGATCTCACTGGCGAGGTCGCGCGCGGCGGTGCGGTCGGCGCGCACGCCGGCCCGCGATGCGGCGAGCGTCACCAGCCGCGCCTTGCTCTCCAGCAGCTCAGGCATCGCCCGGCCGTCGAGCAGGCGCGGCGCGAAGTACCGCATCAGGCGCAGCGCCGCCGCGTGGAAGGTGCGCGCCTGCACCCCGACCGCGCCCAGCGCCGCGAGCCGCGCCCGCATCTCCGCCGCCGCCCGCGCCGTGAACGTGACGGCGAGCACGTGCCGCCCGGTGATCTCACCGGTCAGCGTGCGGTACGCGATCCGGTGCGTGATGGCGCGGGTCTTGCCGGTGCCCGCGCCGGCGAGGATGCACACCGGACCGGCCGGCGCGGTCACGGCGGTGCGCTGCTCCGGGTCGAGCCCCGCCAGCACCCGCTCGGGGCTGCCCCCGCTCGCCGGAGGCCCCGGGTAGGCGGCGAGGTCCGCCCTCGGAGCGGACCTTGCCGACCCCGCGGCCGCTGGCGTGTTTCCCCCACGGCTAGGAATCATGGCACCCGCCACCGACGTTGGCCGGTTGTGGAGCGCCCATGGCGCGCCAGCCCCCCGATGCGACCCCCTCGCAGCGCGCGAACCCCCGTACGAAAGGACCGACATATGCTCACGATGTACTCGACGAACTGGTGCGGCTACTGCCACCGCCTCAAGTCCCAGCTCGATCGGGAAAGCATCGGATATGAGGTCGTCGACATCGAGCGGGATCCGGCCGCCGCGCAGTACGTGATGAGCGTGAACGGCGGTAACCAGACCGTTCCGACGGTCCGCTTTCCCGACGGATCGGCGATGACAAATCCTTCGATCATCGAGGTGAAAGACCGCCTCGCCGCACTCTCGGGCTGACCAAACCTTTTGCGGAACACGCCCACGGTCGAGAACATGATCGGGTCACAATCGGTTCATACTGTGTCGTCCCGAATGACCGAGGGAGGGTTTGGGTGCCTCCTGCGCCGAGTCCGATGGTGCGACGTCGGCGGCTGGGGCCGAGCTACGCCGTCTGCGCGAGGCTGCCGGCCTGACCGGTGACCAGGTGATCGCGCGGGTCGGCTGGGCCTCGGCCTCAAAGCTCTCCCGGCTGGAAAACGGCCGCAGCCGCCCGGACCTCAGCGACGTTCTCGACCTGCTCGACCTCTACGAGGTCGCCGGAAACACCCGCGACGAGCTGATCGGCATCACGCGGGACGCCGGAAACACGCGCGGCTGGCTGCGCTCGTACCCGGTGATGACCCAACGCCAGCGCAGCTACGCCGAGCTGGAGGCAGGCTGCGCCGAGATCTTCGAGTACGGCCCGGTGATCCTGCCGGGCCTGCTCCAGACGCCCGGTTACACGCGGGTGCGCCTGCTCTCCTCGCGCGAGGTGATCGCGCCTGAGGACGCCGAAGACCCGGAGACGGAGATCGCCGCCCGGGTGGCCCGGCAGTCCACACTCACCCGGGCGGCCGAGCCGCCGCGGTACGAGGCCGTGCTCGAAGAGGCCGCACTCGGCCCTCGCGGTGGCCCCGCGCAGGTCATGGCCGCCCAGTTGCGCCACTTGGCCCGCTTGGCCGAGCTGCCCAACGTGACGCTGTGGGTGCTCCCGTCGTCGGCCAAGGTCGCCGACTGGTACCTGACGGAGACCGCCTTCTCCATCTACCGCTTCGGCGACCCCGACGACCCCGACGCCGTCGCGGTCGAGTCGCTCGCGGCCGATCTCATCCTCACCGAAGAGGACATGCTCGCCCGGTACGGGCGGGTCTTCGACTGGCTCCGGCAGGCCGCGCGCCCGCCAGCCGAATCGCTCACGTGGATCACCGAGGCCGCCGCCGCCCTCGGCCCGCCAACCGACGACGCGGACACGTCGCCGGTACCACTGACGCCCCCGGTTCAGCGTCGGCGCCGCACACAGCAGCGCCCCCCGCAGCGGACGAACGCGCCGCCCGACCGATAGGAGTCGCGTCATGAGTGCAGGTCCACGAATCAACTGGCGGACGAGTTCGCGCAGCCAGAACACCAACTGCGTGGAGGTCGGTGAGATGGAGACCACGATCGCCATGCGGGACAGCAAAGATCGGGAAGGGCCGGTCCTGATCTTCGCCCGGCAGCGATGGATCGACTTCGTTGCCAGCGCGAAAGCGGGCGAGTTCGATTTGAACTGAGAATCTCTTGCCCCATCATCCGAATTCCGCGAACATAGTGTGGAACTTCCACGCATGGATTTGCACCCTGATGGGCACCAAGCCAGGACGGCCGTCGTAACCGGCTCCGGCTCCCCCGCCGCGAACCTTGCCTTGTCGGGCACGACGGATTCGGTCTCGGTCCGTGACCGTCGCGGCAACGGCGGTCACGGGCCGAGGTGGCTTTCTGGTTAGGCAGATGCCTCGGTCAGCCAGCGATTGACCAGGTAGAGCGCGATTGACGAGGCCGGCGGCAGGCCGACCCGCGCACCGTCGCCCGCATCCACCGTCTCACCGGCCAGCACGGCCGCGATCTCGGCGCGGGTAAACCAGCGCGCGTGTGCGATCTCGGCAGGATCGACCCGCACCGGCTGGTCCGGGTCGCCCACGGCGGTGAAGCCGAGCATCAGCGAGCCGGGAAACGGCCAGGCCTGGCTGCCCTGGTAGTCGATTGTCCGGACCTCGATGCCGACCTCCTCGGCGACCTCCCGGATCACCGCGGCCTCGGCGGACTCGCCCGGCTCGACGTATCCGGCGAGGCAGGAGAAGCGCCGCACGTGGCGGCCGCTGCCCCAAGCGGCGTTGTTGCCCAGCAGGCACCGGCCCGAGGGGCCGGGGACGCCGTCGTGCACCAGCACGATCATCGCGGGATCGGTGCGTGGCCACGCCTGCGCGCCCGACTCGTCCACGCGCGTCCAGCCACCTTCGGCCGCCGCCGTCGGCAGCCCGGTGGTGGAGGAGTACGGATGCCCCGCGTGCCACTGCGCCAGCGCGGCAGCCGCCGTGAAGAGCCCCGCGTCCCGGTCGCTGAGCAGGTGGCCGACCTCGCGGAGGTTGAGCGCGCGGGCGCCGGTCTGCTCGGGCAGCGGCGCGTCGACCGCGAAGACCGGCGTGCCGTCCGGCTCGACCCCGAGGAACAACCGCTGGTCCACCTCGACCTCGGGCGCTTCCTTGGCGTCCAGCAGCACCAGGGCGCCGTCCTCGTCGATCAGCGCGCGGCCGCCGGTCACGGTGTCCACCACGAGAACCCGCGCGCGGGACCATGCCGCCGCGAGCCACTCCGGGTCACGGCGGTGGTGAGCCGCGCGGTCCAGAGTGGAGCGTGCCAGCGGCGGCAGGGTCACGCTCTCTCGACCGCCGTCAGGGCGCGCAGCGGCCCCTCGACCCGCTCGGCGTCCCCGAGCACGATCGTCGCCATGTTGGCCGGCGCTAGGTACTTGGCGCCGGCGGCGGCCACCTCGTCCAGCGTCGCGGCGGCCAGCTTCGCGGCGTACTGGGGCAGGTAGTCAAGGCGCAGCCCAAAGCCGGCGTACGTGCTGGCCAGCGTCGCCAGCCCGGCCTGCGTCGACATGCCGAGCTGGAGGGTGCCCAGCGCGTACTGGCGGGCCTGCTCCAGCTCCTCCGCCTTCGGCGGGAGCGTGGCGAGGCGGCCCAGCTCGTAGATCGTCTCCAGCAGCGCCGGTCCGGTCACCTCGGTCGCCACTTCGGCCGCGGCTACGAACGAGGAACCGGCCACGTTGTGCTCGATCACCGAGTGCGGGCCGTACGTGTACCCCTTGTCCTCGCGGATGTTTTCCGTCCAGCGGGACGAGAAGTAGCCGCCGAAGAGCAGGTTGACCAGCTGGAGCGCGGCGTGGTCGGCGTGGGTGCGCTCGACCGCCGGCAGCGCCACGCGCATCGAGGACTGCACCGAGCCCGGCCGGTCGACGAGCGTCAGCGGCCCCGGCTCGATCGCCGGCGTACGGGGCAGCTCCACGTGCTTGCCCCCGCCGTTCCACGTGCCGAGCACCCGCTCGGCCGTGTCCAGCGCCCGCTCCGGGGTGATGTCGCCGACCAGCACCAGCGTGGCGCCGGCCGGGTGCAGCCGCTCGGCGTGCAGCGCGCGCAGCTGGGCCGGGCGCACCGCCTGCACCTGCGACACCTCGGGGGTCTGCACCGCGTACGGGTGCTTGCCGTACATCCGGGTGAGCAGCGCGACCCGGGCGAGGTGCGCCGGCTGGCGCTGTGCCACCTGAATCCGGTCGGCGAGCCGGTCCCGCTCGGTGGCGACCTCGTCGGACGGGTACGCCGCGCCGCCGAGCACGTCGCCGAGCAGCTCAAGGATCCGGTCAAGCCCTGTGACCAGGCCGTTGCCGGAGACCATCAGCCGGTCCGGGTCGACGCCGGCGCTCAGCCCGCCGCCGACCTTCTGCAGCTCGGCAGCGATCTCCACAGTGGACATGTCGGCGGTGCCGGAGAAGAGCGTCTGTGACAGCACGGCCGCCCGGGCCAGGTTAGCGCGGGCGAACGGCACCCGCAGCCGCACCTCGACAAGCGGTACCGCCGGCCGGCGGATCGCGATGACCGTGAGGCCGTTGTGGAGCGTGCGCTCGGCTTCCTTCGGCAGCTTCAGCTTCCGGGTGGGGCCGAGGTCGGGCAGTGCCTTCACTGGTTTCCTCCCGCGACGACCTCGATCGTGGCCCGGCGCTGCGGCACCAGCGCCGCCGCGGCCTTCCGGATCTGCTCCTCGGTCACCTCGCCGACCAGGCGGGGCAGGTCGTTGAGCAGCTCGGGAGTGCCGCGCTGCTGCTCCAGCACGGCCATGCGCAGCGCCCTCCCCAGCGCCGCGTCGGTGTCGCGCAGCAGGTGGGTGGCCATCCGCGCCTGGGTGCGCGCCAGCTCGCTCTCGGCCAGCCCTTCGGTGGCCAGCCGGTCAAGCTCCTCGTCGACAGTGCGCAGCACCTTGTCGACGTCGCCGCCGGGCGGCAGGTGGGCCTGCAGCAGGAGGGCGGTGGGATCGCGGACCTCCCACGGCTCGCCCATGAAGCCCATGTAGCCGGCGACGCTCGTCACGATGCGGTCGCGCAGCACGAGCCGCTCGACGAGTCGCGAGGCCTCGCCGTCGGTGAGCACCTCGGCCAGCACCACGTACGGCAGGTAGGCGGCGTAGTCATTGATCGGGTCGGGCACCCGCCAAGCGGCCGCCACGGCGGGGAGCGGTGCCAGCGGGTCGGTGTACGACTCGCGCCGCTCGGACGTCAGGTCGGGCTCGGCGAAGGTCGGCCGCTCCGGCGCCGGTCGGGCCGGCACATCGCCGAAGTGCCGCTCGACCATCTCCATGGTCTCGGCGAGGTCCAGGTCGCCGGCGACCGCGAGGACCGCGTTGCCGCTGGCGTAGTAGCGCTTGAAGAACTCGGCGGCGTCGGCCACCGTCGCGCTCTCCAGGTCGTCGAAAGACCCGTACCCATCGTGGGCGTTGGGGAACGTGTCGAACATGACCGGGGGCAGCTTCAGCCACGGAAAGCCGCCGTACGGCTGGCTGAGCACGTTTACCCGGATCTCCTCCTTGACCACGTCGACCTGGTTGCGGAGGTTTTCCTCGGTGAGCCGCGGACCGCGCATGCGGTCGGCTTCGAGGAAAAGGGCCCGCTCCAGCGCATTGGCCGGGAGGGTCTCGTAATAGTCGGTGTAGTCCAGGTGGGTCGAGCCGTTGAACGTGCCGCCCGAGCCCTGGACGTGCCGGAAGTGCGCGAGTTTTTCCAGGTTTTCCGAGCCCTGGAACATGAGGTGCTCGAAGAGGTGGGCAAAACCCGTGCGCCCTTCGGGCTCGGAGCGGATGCCCACGTCATACACCACCGCGACGCCGATCACCGGTGCGCTGCGGTCCGGCGCCAGCACCACCCTCAGACCGTTGTCGAGCGTGCGCCGCTCCACGGGGTACTTCGTCGCTGGGATTTTGGGTCTGCGCGCCACACGGCGACACTAGCGCGTCACCGGGCGGGGCGGTCGGGAAGCCTCGCAGCGTGAGACGGTTGGTTGTGCGCATAGTCGGGATAAACCTGTACCCCGTGAAGTCCACCCGTGCCCGCGCCGTGGACCGCGCGCGGGTGGAGCACTGGGGCCTGGCCGGCGACCGGCGGTGGGCCGTGGTCGCGCCGGACGGCGAGCCGATCACCGCGCGGCAGTGCCGCGCCCTCTTCACCGTCACGGCGGAAAACCTGCCCGGCGACAGCCTGCGGCTCACCGCGCCCGGCGCACCGGACCTGGTGGTGCCCCGGCCGGAGCCGGTGCACGACGTGCCCGTGGGGTTCATCAACCTCGACCACGCCGCCGCGGGTGGCGACGCCGCCGACGAGTGGCTGACCGCCACGCTGGGCCGTCCCGCACGCCTTGTGTGGCTGGCCGACCCGACCGCGCGCGCCGTGCCGTCGGACGTGGGCGGGCTGCCCGGCGACGTGTACCAGCTCGGCGACACCGCACCGATCCACGTGGTCACGCTCGGCTCCCTGCGCCGCTTGGACGACTGGATCGCCGAGACCGCCGTCGAGCGCGGCGAGGAGCTGCCCGAGCCGCTGGAAGTGGGCCGTTTCCGGGCCAACGTGGTGGTGGAGGGCGCACCCGCCTTCGCCGAAGACGACTGGCAGCGGCTGCGCCTCGGCCCGGTCGACTTCCGCGTCGCCGGACCCTGCGGGCGCTGCGTGATGACAACGATCGACCCGGACAGCCGCGAGGGCGGCAAGGAGCCGATCCGCACGCTCGCCCGGCACCGCCGGTCGGGCGGATGGGCCTGGTTCGGCATCCAGCTCGTGCCGCAGACGCTCGGCGAGATCGCGGTGGGCGATCCGGTCGAGGTGTTGCACCCGTAGCCAGACGCTTTTACAAACCAACCGATATGCCCCGGTCCGCGCCAGTTGCGGACCGCATGCTCCCGCGGGCACCGCTCCGGCCGGCGGCTCGCCAGGGCTCGCCGAAACCCCGGCCTCCGCTGCCGGGTCCGCGGCGCAAGACCGAACGGGGTCGCGGTCAGGCCTGTGCCGGTTCGGAAGGCTCGGGCGGGGTGGCCGGGCGGTGGAGGCAGCCGGCGGTGATGGCGGCGGCAGCGGCGAGCTGGATGACCGGGATCAGCGCGAAACCGAGCGCGGGCGGGTCGAGCGTCGCGGCGAGCGAGGGCGCGGCGGTGTTTCCGGTGCTGTAGCGGAAGCCGGGTTCGAGGAAGGCGTCCCCGCCGTCGAGCGGCTCGTAGAAGGGATAGAGGTAGACGCGGTCGAGCACGTCGCCGAGCAGCGCGACGGCCGCGAGCCCGAGCAGAGCCAGGCCGGCCCGCAGGACCCACGACGAGACGCGGCTCGCGACAAGGAAGGCGAGCACGGCCACGAGCAGCGGTGGCACGGCCGCCAAGACCGGCGGAAACCCTTCGCGGTGCCACACCTCCACGGCCGCGTAGGCCACGGCGACGCCGATGCCCACCACCGCCAGCGCGATGCCGGCCCGGGTGCGCCGCTTCGGCAGGAAGAGCGCGGCCAGCGCGAGACACGCGTACGCGATGAGCACCGGCGCGTCCTCCCGCACCGCCTCCGCCGCGACGTCGAGCGCGCTCTGCCGGGGCGCCTCGCTGAGCGCCACCCACCCGAAGCCACCGGAGTCCACTGTGGAAAACAGGGCACCGGCGGGGAGCACGATCAGGATGACCAGGCCGGCGCCGAGAGCGAGCCGCACGCGCAGCGGGGCGTCGCGGCCGGCGACCGCCAGGTAGGCCGCGAGCGCGACCCAGGCGAGCAGCTCCGCGGAGGGCAGGAGCGGCGTACCGAAGAGCTCACCGACGAGGTGCGTCACCCCGAAGCCGGCACACGCGAGCAGCAACCATCCCCGTATCGACACCCGCGTATGCTGCCACACCGGAGCCTCACTCAAAGGGGGCGTACGGCCTTGAAAACCTCGTCGACCACGTAGTCGAACTGGCGGTGCGTGCCGGGAATCGACACGTACAGCACGGCGGCGGTCGGCTTGCCCACGTCGATCACCGCGACGCCGGCGAGCTCGTCCTTTGCCTGCAGCCCCGACCGGTTGAAGTGAAGCCGGAAGATCGTGAGCCACGCCGGCCGCCCGCCGAGCGTGGTGCGCTCGTCGCGGTGCAGGTCCATGGTCGTGGGCTGCGGGTAGTACTCGGCGCGCACGTCGGCGGCGACCTGGCGACCCACGCACTCCAGGTTGATCGCGACCGCGTCGTTGTCCGCCGCGGGCACGGCGGCCGACAGGATCGAGGCGTGGTACGTGCCGCCGGAGTACGTCTCGGTGATGAAATGCTGCCCCACCTTGTACGGCACCTCGAGCGTGCCGGCGTTCCACACCCTGTTCCACGCGACCCAGGGCGCTCCGTAGGCCGGGTAAGAAATGCCGGCCTCCTCGTCGTCCGTGCGCGCCCCGCTCGGTGGCGGCCCGGGGTCGACGGGCTCCGGCTCGGTGAGTCCGCTCGGCGCGGGGCAGGCGCGGGCGAGCGGAGGCCGCACGTCGGACGGGCCGGACGGCTTGTCGCCGAACGATTCGACGCCGCCCGAAAGCGTGAACGCGAGCACCAGCACCAAGCCGATGACGAGCATCCCGCCGGCCGCACCGGCAAACCACCACAGCCGCCGCCGCTCCCGACCCCGATCTGCCGGCGGCGCCGGTGGTGGCGGGGCGGCCGGCGGCGGCAGAGCCGGCGTCCCGATCCTGGTCACCGTGCCCGCACCCCACGGCTGCGGGTCAGTGTTGGCAGGCATGCCTCCCAGTGAACACCACCAAGGCGCGACGCGGGCCCCAGGGCCCCCAGCCGGCGCAGCCGTGGGCCGAGGTCAACGGTGGCGGGTCAGCCGGCCTCGACCGCGACTCCCCCGGTGCCCGGGCCGGGTCGCTGCGGAGAGTGCATCTCGACCACCGCACCACCCCCGGCGTCGGCGGGCGTCGCATACCAGGGTGCGAACGCCGCCACCACGGCGAGTAACAGGCCGACCAACGCGAGCGCCAGCACGACGAGGATCTCGCGCAGCGCCCCCGTGCCCGCTCCGGTCATGACCACCCTCTTCCCCAATGAACCGTTTCGATCTCAAGCAGCCGGCTCCGGCGCCCCGATTTCGTGATTACGAACCGCTGGCCCGCAACCAAGATCGAAAGTGGTTCATTGCCCCTACAAGACAGGATCGGGCAAGCCGCGTCTCGATACAGTCGCCCATCGGACGCAAATCAATGAACTCCCGGGTCTAACGGAGCGTGCTCACGGTCGAAAGCGCCCCCGGGACGGCCCGGCCGAGTCGCCCAGCACGCAGGGTGACGAAGGCGGCACCGGCGAGCGCCACGGCGGCGGCCAGCCAGCCGTACACGTACCCGGCCGAGGCGGCCAGCCGGGAGATCGCCAGCGCTCCCACGAAGCCGCCCAGCTGTTGCCCGAGCGACATGACCGAGACGAGCGTGGCCCGCTCCCGCTCGCTCACCCGCTCGTGCAGTGCCTCGGCCGCGAGGGGGCCCGAGGGTCCAGAGAGGACGTACGCGCCGAGGTAGGCGACCGCGGCCAGCGCGAAGCCGCCGATCCCCGCCGCCGCCAGCGCGATGGCACCCAGCGCCACTGTAGACAGTCCAGTGCAGACGGCGGCGACGGAGAGCGGGGCCGAGCGGCCCACCCGGCACAGGGCCGGCGCCGAGGCCGCACCCGCCGCCGTGCCGAGGAACGCGCCCGCCGCCAGCAGCCCGTAGGCGGCCGCGCCGCGCTCGGCGCCGCCGAGCAGGTTGGCGAACTGGAGCGGGGACAGCGTCTCCAGCGTGTTGATCGCCAGGCCGAACGCGGCCGTGCGCAGGACCAGCAGTCTGATCACCGGGTCGGCCGCTGCCAGCCGTACACCGAAAGAGATCTGGGCGGGCACGGCCCGGAAGACCGCGCGCAGGTTGACCGCCGCGGGCCTCGGTGGCTCCTTCATCAGCGCGGCGTGCGCGGCCAGGCTCACGGCCGCGACACCGGCGGCGGCCAGCGCGGGCACCGAGATGGGCGTGATCAGGCCGTCGTCCGGGAGGCCGCGGAAGGCCTGCGGGATCGCGCCGCCGACGATCGCCGCTCCGCCGAGCCCGACGCACTCGACCGCCCAGCCCCACGAGATGCCGCGGCGCAGCGGCGCGGTGGGGTCGGCGGCGCGGACGGTGTCGACGTACCACGCTTCGACCGGGCCGGAGCCCAGCGCGCGGCCGATCGCGGAGCTGACCGCGGCCACCGCGAAGTGCCACCACACCTGCGCGAACGCGGCGATCAGCGGAGTCGTGACCAGGAAGACCGAGGCGATCAGCATCGTGCGTCGCCGCCCCAGCTGGTCGGCGAGGCCGCCGGTGGGCAGCTCAAGCACGACGACGAGTCCGGAGTAGAGGGCCATGAGCAGGCCGATGGTCGGCAGGTCGATGCCGCGCACGGCGTACAGCAGGACCTGCACCGGCAGGATCAGGCCGGTCGCCGACCACCGCAGCCCGGTCAGCAACAGGTAGCGGCGCTGCGCCTGCACGGCGGTGATCACAGCGGCACGTCCTCGAACGGCAGCAGCTGCTGGTAGACGGCGACGTGGCGGACCGGCTCGCCGGGCTCGGCGGGTGGCGGCTGGGTGCGGTACCGGTCGAAGACCTCCATCAGGTCGCGGTCGAGCTGCGCGAGCTGCGAGGGCGTGAGCGCCAGGATGTTGTCGAAGAAGCCGCCGGTCGACTCCCACTGCTCGTCGAAGCGCTCCTCGCCGGCGGCCCACCGCTGGTACTGGTCGACGGCCTTGAGCAGCTGCCGCCGCCCGAGCGCGTCGCTGATCTGCCGCCACTCCGGGTCTGACGAGCCGTCGGCCCGCCGCCAGCTGGTGACCGCATGGGTGGCCCGCCACCGCTTGTCCCGCCGGTTGGGCTGGTGGGGATCTTCCTCGACGAAGCCGTAGCGGGCGAGCTGGCGCAGGTGGTAGCTGGTCGAGCCGCTCGACTCGTCGAGCCGCCGGCCGAGCTGGGAGGCGGTGGCCGGGCCCTCGTAGCGCAGCAGGCCCAGGATCCGCGAGCGGATGGGGTGCGCGACGGCGCGAAGCGTCTCGGTGTCGTGGACGTTCGGCTCGTAGTACGGCTTCACCATGCGTCTCACCGTACGATCGCAAAGACTTTTTTGCAAAATTTCCTTTGCGTTGGTACTGGATGGCACGATGAGAATGTGATTCCTCTCGATCTTGCTATCCGGCTACGAGAAGCCGGCCTTGCTTGGAAGCCGGCGACCGGAGACCGGTTCGCGATACCGGACCGCGACCTCGACGACGTGTTCGTGCTCAGCAACATGACGGTCGAGGTGCACGACCTGCCCGAAGGGCAGATCATCGGCTTCAACGGCACCACCGAGTGGGCGCTGGACGATGTGGAAAAGGACGAGGCCATCTGGCTGCCCCGCGAGGATCAGCTGCGAAAGATGCTCGGCGGGACGTTCCGCCGCCTGGAGCGCAATGGCGTCGGCCATCGGGTGACGATCGAGGTGCTTGGCGCCGCGCAGGAGTTCACCGCCGCGGAGGCCGCCGAGGCGTATGGCGAGGCGCTCCTGCACCTGATCCAAGCCGCCCGCTGAGCCCCTCAGACAAGATCAAATGTCAGGGGGTCGCCGTATTATTCGAACATGCGTACGAACAACGGGGACCACGAGTGGAACCGGCGACCCTCAGGCGACAAGCTCACGCTCCAGCGGCGTGCGGAAGCGGGGCGTGACCCGCACGCTTCCGATCCACTCGGTGAGGCGGGCCGCGCTCGCCTCCACCGCGACGGCCACATCGCGACCGACGTCTTCGAGCAGCCGGTAGACGACCTCGCCGGTCGACCGCTGCGCCCAGCCGCCCACGATGCGGCCGTCCCACCACACGGTCGGGCCGACGTTGCCCGACCTGTCAAAGAGGGCGGGCCCGTGCTCGCCGAGGTACCAGGAGCGCTCCTGCCAGCCCATCGGCGTCGGGTCGAGGGCGGGGAGCAGGGAGACCGCCGGGTCGGGCGCGGCCACCGGCTCGGCGTCGTCGGGCAGCAGCAGCCCGGTGGTGCCGCCGAGGTCCACCTCGACCGGCCGCACGGCGGTGAGCGCCTGCTTGACCTGGCCGGCGGTCCAGCCGGTCCACCACTTGATGTCGGCCGCGGTGCCCGGGCCGTAGGCGGCGAGCCAGCGGCGCACCAGCGCGGCGCGCGCCTCCTCGACGGGCACCTCCGCCATGCCGCCGGGCAGCCACGCCTCGACCGGCGACCAGCGGTACTGGCTGCTGATCCACGAGCCGCGCGGGCGGCCGCGCACGATGCGACCCTCGGCGGCCAGGAGAAAGAGCACCCAGGTCGTGATGTTGATCTTGGCCTCGTAGGGCTTGCCGACCGCCATCAGCACCTGAGTGCGGAGCCGGGGCTCGTCGGCCGAAAGCTCGGCGCCGGTCGCCTCGCCCCGCGCGACAAGCGCCGCCACGGCGGCCTCCTCCACCTCCTTGAGCCAGGCACCGTCGCCCACCCCGGCGTCGACGAGGATCTGGGTGTACTTGCGGCGTTGCACCACGGCAATCGCGTCGGTGGTGGACGCCTGCACGATCGGCGCCAGCTCCACCGGCACGACAAACATCGTGCGCCGCATGCCCAGCATCCGCACCAGCGACCGCTCTTCGTAGAGCGCCCGCTCGATGTCGTCGACGCTCGACGGCGCGGTGCGCGCGTGCAGGGAGAGAAAGACCGACGCCGGGTCGGTCGAGTGCAGCGCCACCACACCGCGGGCCGCCTCGGTCGGGTCGCCGGCCTTGGCGCCGTCGGCCAGGTGATGGCGCACCTGCAGCCGGGCCCGCCGCTCCCCGACCTCGACCTTTCTCACGGTGCCTCCCCCACGGGCACGGAGGTCAGCAGCGCGGCGAGCCCGTCGGCGTTCAACAGATCGGCCGGACGCACCGTCACCCCTTCGCGCACATAGTGAAAGGCGGCCCGCACATGTTCGACCGGCACACCAGCGAGCTCGGCCCACGCCAGGCGGTATGCGGCGAGCTGCACCGCCGCCGCCTGAGCCTCCACACCGGACGGTTGACGGCCGGTCTTCCAGTCGACCACGTCATAGCGCCCACCCGGATCGGCGAAGACCGCGTCCATGCGGCCGCGCACCACCACACCGGCGATAACGGTAGCGAATGGGGTTTCCACCTCGACCGGCGTGCGATCCGCCCACTCGCTCGCCAGAAAGCGCTCCTGTAGCTCGGCCAGCGCCTCGTCCGGCGCCGCGTCCTCGTCCGCGGCGCCGGGCAGCTCGTCGACATCGAGCAGCCGGCTCGCGCCGAAGCGCTGCTCCAGCCACAAGTGAAAGGCGGTGCCCCGCCGGGAGTAGGGATCGGGTCGCGAGGGCATCGGCCGGCGCAGCTGCCGCGCCAGGCCTTGCGGATCGCGCCGGAGTGTCACCAGCTGCGAGACGGAGAGGTGGCCGGGCAGCGCGATCTCGGTGGGCTCGTCGCGGCGGGCCAGCCGGTCGCGCTCGGCCAGCAGCATGTCGACCTCGTGGGCCCACCCCTCGGCCTGTGGATCCAGCTCGGTCTCGGGCTCGGGCGGGGCATCCTCCACGATGGCCGCCATCCGCTGCCGCACCAGCGCGGCCGCGTCGGTCATCGCCGGCCGTCGAGGGCCGAGCGGATCCGACGGCCACTCCGCGGTCGCGACGACCTCGGAGGTCGGGTTGGCCGCATCGGGCGCGGGCTCAGGCTCCCACGCCACCACCGCGCCACTGCCCGCGAGGCACTGGTCGCGGATCTCGGTGAGAAAGACCGACGGGCCGCGCGGCCTCTTCACCCCCTCGCCCCACCAGAACCCCGAGCAGAGCAGCAGGCGCCGCGGGCGGGTGACCGCCACGTACGCCAGACGCCGCTCCTCGCGCTCGTCGTGTGCCGCCCACTCGTCGTTGAACGCTTCGACCGCCGCGGCCACGGCGCGCTGGTCTTCCGCCTCCTCAAGGTCGAGCCGGGGCAGCCCGCCGGCGTCGCCGCGGAGCGGGAAGGGGAGCACGCCGAGGCCCTTGAGGTAGTGGTCGGAGGCGCGCACCGGCCCCGGCCACACGCCCTTGGTCAGGCCGGCGACCGAGACGACGTCCCACTCCAGGCCCTTGGCGGCGTGCGCGGTGAGGATCTGCACGGCGCCCTCGACCACGTCCACCTCGCCCGGGGAGAGCCCGCGCTCCTCGTCTTCGGCCGCGGCGAGAAACGCGAGGAAGCCGCCGAGGGTGCCGCCGTCGGTGTCGCGGACGAAGCGGGCGGCCACGTCGCCGAGCGCGTCGAGGTGGCCGCGGGCCAGGCCGGCGTCGGCGCCCGCCCGCACCGACACCTCGACGTCGAGGCCGGTGGTGCGCTCCACGTCGGCGATCAGGTCGGGCAGCGGCTGGTCGAGGCGGTGGCGCAGGAGGGCCAGCTCCCGGCCGTACGCCCGGAGGCGGGCGTAGCCCTCCGCCGAGTAGGACTGGGGCGGCCCGGGGTCGGCCAGTGCCTCGACCAGGCTCGACTCGTCGAGGCGGTCGGGCACGATCTCCGGCTCCTCCGGCACGGGGGCGAGGCCCCGGCGGGCGGCCGCGATGCCCCGCGAGCGGCGGTACAGGGCGACGAGGTCGCGGGGCCCGATCCGCCAGCGGGAGCCGGTGAGCAGCCGCAGCAGCGAGGCGCCGTCGGTCGGGTCGGCGAGCACCCGCAGCGTGCAGACCACGTCGCGCACCTCGGCGGTGTCGAGCAGGCCGCCCAGGCCGACGACCTCCACCGGCACGCCGCGGGCCCGCAGCGCCGCCTCGATCGCCGGGATCTGGCTGCGCAGCCGCACGAGCACGGCGCTCGTCGGGCGCTCCTCGACCGGGATCTGCTCGGCCAGCGCGTCGGGCAGGCCGGCGGCGGCACGCCACGCCTTGAGCATGCTCTCCGCGATCCAATCGGCCTCGTCGGCAAACGACTCGAGCAGTGCACAGTGGACGGCCGCGCCACCGATCCGCGCCTCGACCCGGGCGGCGGCGGTCAGCTCGGCCACCTTGGCACCGGCCGCGCGCAGCGGCGTGGACAGCGCGTTTGCCACGCCGAGCACCTCGGGCCTGTTGCGCCAGCTGGTGGTGAGCGTCCGCTCGGTGCCACCGAACTCGGTCGAGAACCGCTCCAGCGTGCCCGCGCTCGCCCCGCGCCACCCGTAGATGGACTGGCACGGGTCGCCGACCGCGGCCACCGGATGCCCCTGCCCGAACAGCGACCTGAGCAGCACCACCTGCGCGTGGCTCGTGTCCTGGTACTCGTCGAGCAGCACCACCTTGTAGCGCTCGCGCTCGATGATGCCGACCTCGGGATGGTCGCGGGCGACGAGCGCGGCGCGGGCCATCTGGTCGCCGAAGTCCATCGCCTCGAAGTCGTTCTTGCGCGCCTCGTACGCCCGGACGAGCGGCAGCAGCTTGAGCCGCACCTGCTGCCGGACGAGCGCGTCGCGCACCGCCGCGGCCACCTTGCCCGGCCGTGCCTGGACGTCGGCGAAGAACCGACCCGTCCACGCGGCCAGCTCGTCGGTGGTGACCAGGTGCTCGGCCAGCTCACTCGCGAGCTGTAGCACGGCATCGGTCACAGTGGACGGCGCGAACGGCACGTCGGACATGTCGCCGTTGTAGTTGCGCACGAGCAGGTCGACGATCTGCCAGCGGGACGCCTCGGTGAGCAGCCGCGCCGACGGCTCGAACCCGGCGCGCAGGCCGTGCTCGACCACGACCCTCGCCGCGTACGAGTGGTAGGTGGCCACGGTCGGCTCGCCGGCCAGCAGCTCCTCGCGGCCGAGCCGGCGCACAAGCTGCCCCAGCCTGGTGCGCACGCGGTGGGCAAGCTCGCCGGCCGCCTTGCGGGTGAACGTGAGGCCGAGCACCTGCTCCGGGCTCGCGTACCCGTTTGCGACGAGCCACAACACCCGCGCGGCCATCGTCTCGGTCTTGCCCGAGCCGGCACCAGCGACGACGAGCAGCGGCTCCACCGGCGCCGAGATGATTGCCGCCTGCTCCGGCGTCGGCGCGTGCAGCCGCAGCATGGAGGCGAGCTCGTGCGGCGTGTAGCGAGGGCCGGCGGCGGCGTGCGTCGTCGTCGCGGGGAAGAGCTCGAGCGAGGTCACGGCTCCACCACCTGGCGCCCCTTGCCGGAGATGGGGCAGCTGGTGCGCACCGGGCAGACGCGGCACCGCGAGTTGGCCACCGCGTGAAATGTGGAGGCGGCCATCGTCTCGGCCGTACGCCGTACCAGCGCGCCGGCCCAGCCCTCCTCCCCTCGCTGAGCGCGGCCTGGCCCTGCTCCTTGGCCTCCTTGGTGGGGGTGCCGAGCTGCACCAGCGCGGCGCCGCCGGACTCGTCACCGTGCTCCTCGAACGCGCCCGCCTCGACCGCCGCCTGGTATGCCGCCAGCTGCGGGTGCTCCGCGAGCTCCGCCTCGGTCACCGCCGCGGACTTGCCGGTCTTGAGGTCGATCACGACCAGACGGCCGGACTCGTCGACCTCCAGCCGGTCGACCCGCCCGGTGAGGTCGATCGGGCGCAGCGGGTCTGCCAGCCGCACCGCGAACTCCTGCTCGATCGCGAGCAGCCGCCGCGGGTTAGTGGCCAGCCACCGCAGCAGCTTGTCGACCATCGACTCGGCGCGCGCCTGCTCGGCGCCGGCCAGCCACCGTGCGGCCAGCTCGATCGCGTCGAACCGCCCCGTGATGTACTCCACCAGCCGCTCGCGGTCGACGGCCGCGTCTTCGGCGAGCATCGCCGCCGCGTGCACGAGGTTTCCCACGCCCTGCGCCGGGCCGGGCGGGGCACCGCCGCCGTGCCGCTCCAGCAGCCAGCGCAGGCTGCACCGCAGCGCGCTCTCCATCGTGGACGGTGTGACCTTGACCGGCTCGCCCTCGTCGACCAGCGGGCGGTCGTCGGAAAGCTCGCGCAAACCCCACCAGTCCTGCGGGTGCGCGCCGGGCACACCGGCCAGCGCCAGGCGCGCCAGCTCGTTGGCTGCCGCGCGCTTGCGGGATGCGGGCGCGGTCGGGTCGGCCACCGCCGTGCGCAGCTCGGCCACCAGCGCGGGCAGCGTGAGAGCCCGGGGCAGGCGCCCGACCGGCACCTCGATCGGCCCCCGGTCCTCGGCGCTGTCCACTTCGGACTCCTCCGATGGCAGCAGCTCGCTCAGGAAGCGGCTCGGCTGCTCCTCGTGGTCACTGCCGCCCACCGCGGCCGATGCCACCGCTGTCACCAGCAGGCGCCGCCGGGCCCTCGTGGCCGCCACGTAGAACAGCCGCCGCTCCTCGTCGAGCAGCGCGGAGGTCTGCCCCACCAGCGAGGCCGCGACGCCGGTGCCGTCGGCCCGGCCGGCAAGCACGTCGACAAGGCGCTCGGAGCCGAGCAGGCTGCCGCGCAGCCGCAGGTCGGGCCAGATCCCCTCCTGCACGCCGGCGACGACAACGACGTCCCACTCAAGACCCTTGGCCGCGTGCGCGGTGAGCAGCCGCACCGCCTGCCCGCGGTCGGCGCTCGGCGCGATCGTGTCGGCCGGCAGCTGCTGGCCGAAGACGTGGTCGAGGAACACCTCGGTGCGCGCGCCGGGCAGCCTGTCGACGAAGCGCGCGGCGGTGTCGAAGAGCGCCACCATCGCGTCGAGGTCGCGGTCGGCCGCCACGCCGCGCCACTGCAGGCCCCGCTCCTCGCCCGGGTCGCCGACCGGTCCGCTGCGGGCGGTCAGCCCGTACCACCTTTCGGCCATGCCGCTGGCCCGCCACACCGCCCACAGCACGTCTTCGACGGTCGCGGCCGGTGCTGCCGCCGCCTCCCGCGCGGTGGCCAGCAGCCCCGCGATGGCCTTGGCGGGCGCCGCCCACCGGCGGTCGATCGCGGCCAGCTCGGCCGGCTCGCGCAGCGCGTCGACCACCAGCTCGCCCGAAGGGCGCGGGTCGCCGGCGGCGAGCGCGAGTGCCCGCAGCCCCTGCCGCAGCCGCCGCTCGCCCAGCGGGTCGATGCCGCCGAGCGGCGAGTGCAGCAGCACGACGGCCGTCTCCTCGTCGAGCCGCTCGGGCTCCAGGGCACACCGCAGGAGCAGCAGGAACGGGGCGACCGCCGGCTGGAGGTGCAGCGGCAGGTCTTCGGCCTGGGTCACGGTCGGTACGCCCGCCGCGTGCAGGGCCCGCTGGAGCGGCGCGAGCTGGAGGTGGGTGGAGCGGACCAGCACGGCCATCCGCGACCACGGCACCCCGTCGAGCAGGTGGGCCTGGCGGAGCGCGTGCGCCACGTACCCCGACTCGCTGGTGCCGGACCGGAAGCTGCGCACCTCGACGGTGGCCGCGACCTCGGCGGCCGGTGCCTGCCGGCGATGTCCCGCCGGCCCGCGGAGGCGGCGGGCGAGCCGCCCGGTGGCCGCGAGCAGCTCGCCGCCGGTGCGGTAGTTGGCGTGCAGCGTGACGGTCGGCGCCACCGCACCCGACACCGTGCGGAACCGGTGGGTGAACGTGCTGACACCGCCCGGGTCGGCACCGCGGAAGGCGAACGTCGAGGAGTCCGGATCGGCGAAGGCCACCACCGGCTTGCCCCCGCCGGCCACAAGGGACAGCAGCTCGACCTGGGCCGGGTCGGTGTCGGCGAGCTCGTCCACATACACATACGCCAGGCGGGAGCGCTCGGCCTCCAGCAGCACCGGGTCGTCGGCGAACATCCCCACCGCGGCGCGGATCAGCTCGGCCGGGTCGTAGCCGACCGAGCCGCGCGTGGTGGCGTCGCGGAGGGCGAGGACCGACACGTACTCCCGGAGGAAGGTCGCGGCGGCCGGCCAGTCGGGGCGGCCGAGCCGCTCGCCCAGCTCGGCCAGGTGTGCCGGCGTGACCCCGCGCTCGGCGGCGCGCTGCAGCAGGTCACGCAGCTGCTGCGCGAAGGCCCGCGTGGGCAGCGCCGGGCGCAGCCCGACCGGCCACCTCTCCTCCGCCTCCGCGAGCAGCTCGCGGATGACGAGATCCTGCTCGGGACCGGTGAGCAGCCGCGGCGAGGGCTCGCCACGCTCGGCGGCGGCACGGCGGAGCAGGCCGAACGCATACGCGTGGAACGTGCGCACCAGCGGCTCGTGCACGACCCGAGGGCCAGCGACGCGGGCTTCGATGCGCTCGCGCAGCGACGTGGCCGACCGGCGGCCGAACGTCAGGACCAGGATCCGCTCGGGGTCGGTGCCCTCCTCGACGCGGGCCGCGACCGCCTCGACGAGCGTGCGGGTCTTGCCGGTGCCGGGCCCGCCCACCACGAGGAGCGGCCCATCGGTGTGTCCGACGACATGCCCTTGCAAGGGATCTGCGAGCCGCTCCGGCACGGCCTCGGCCGGGCGGCGGACCAACCGGTACGCCTGCACGCCGCCCATCGAACCACGGCCGTACGATATTTTCGCCGCTGGTCCTCGCGTCGCGGGTCCGCGACGCGAGGACCAGCGGTCAGAGGGGAGTCAGGCGTTATTCCAGGCGGTCCTCGATCGCGTCCAGCGCGGCGGGCACCGTGTCGGCGACGATCAGCAGGTCGAGCGCTTCCTGGCGTACGAAGGACGTGCTGGCCAGGCCGCGCAACCACTCGACAAGCCCGGTGTAGAACCCGTTTTGGTTGACGATCGCGACCGGCTTGCGGTGCTGGTCGAGCATCGCCGTGGTCAGGACCTCGAAGAGTTCGTCCAGCGTGCCAAGTCCACCCGGGAGGGTGAGGAACGCGTCCGACTTTTCGATCATCAGCCCCTTGCGGCTGAGCATGCCGTCGGTGACCACCAGCTCGTCGGAGGCCGTGTCCGCGATCTCGCGGTCGACCAGCGCCTGCGGGATCACACCCACCGTGTACGCCCCGCCGGCCCGGGCACCGTCGGCCACGGCGCCCATCATCCCGACGCAGCCGCCGCCGGAGACCAGCGTGTGGCCGCGCCGGGCGATCTCCCGCCCGGTGGCGTCGGCGAGGTCGAGCCACCGCTGCTCCAGGTGCCGGGACGAGGCGCAGAAGACACAGATCGCGGCCACGTCACTCCCTCGCCTGCTCGGCCGCCTCCGCCTGGGCGGCCGCGGTCTCCTTGAGGGCCTCCTGCTCGGCGGCGAGCGCGGCCTCGGCTTCGACGATGTACCGCACGGCGTCGTCGACGTCGTCGGTCACGCACATCAGGTCGAGGTCGGCCGGGCCGATCTTGCTCTCCGCCTCCATTGTGCCGCGCAGCCAGTCGAGAAGGCCGCTCCAGTACGCCGAGCCCATCAGCACCACGGGGAAGCGGGTCACCTTGCCGGTCTGCACCAGCGTGAGCGCCTCGAACAGCTCGTCCATGGTGCCGAAGCCGCCGGGCAGCACGACGAACGCCTGCGCGTACTTCACGAACATCGTCTTCCGGGCGAAGAAGTACCGGAAGTCGATGCCCATGTCGACCCACTCGTTGATGCCCTGCTCGAACGGCAGCTCTATGCCCAGCCCCACGGAGAGCCCGCCGGCCTCGTTGGCACCCCGGTTGGCCGCCTCCATCACGCCCGGCCCCCGCCGGTGATCACCGCGTATCCGGCGCGGGCCAGTGCCGCGCCCAGCCGCTGGGCCATCTCGCACTCGGGGCTGTCCGGCTTGCTGCGAGCCGAGCCGAAGACGCTGACCGCGGGCGGCAGATCGGCGAGCGTGTCGAACCCCTCGACAAACTCGGACAGGATCCGCAACGCACGCCACGCGTCCTTCGTTTTCCACTCGGCACGCTGGCGTGAGTCGAGGAGCCGCTCATCGGCGGTACTCCGCGGGATCGCCTCACGACGCAGTGTGACTGCCCCCGATGACGCTCCGGACCAGGAATGCGGCCACGGTTTATGTGGTTCATGGAATCAACCGTAGTGGTCTGGGACTCGTACTAAGGGATGCAACCAAACCAGCGCGACAGGCGTCATACCTAACACATACTGGGTATCCACGGAACGGGGAGGGGACGACCGTGATGACCCGAAACGAGATGATTAAACTCCGCCGGCAGATGCAGCGGCGGATCCGGGACGTGGTGGCCGAGCGGCGTCAGGCCGCCAACCAGCGCTCGACCGGCGCCTCCGAGTCCGAGACGTCGCAGGTCAAGGTCGGCTAGCTCAGCCAGCGGTGCAGCGTCGCCGCGCCGTCGCGAATCTTGCCGATCTCGACGTGCTCGTCCGGGGCGTGCGCCAGGTTGGGGTCGCCGGGGCCGAAGTTCAGCGCCGGTATCCCGAGGGCGGCAAACCGCGCGACGTCCGTCCAGCCCAGCTTCGCCACCGGCGCCTCGCCGACAGCGGCGAGAAACTCCCGCGCGGCGGGCGCGGAGAGACCGGGCAGGGCGCCGCCCGACGAGTCCACCACCTCCAGCTCGAAGCCGTCGAAGACCTCGCGCACGTGCGCCAGCGCTTCGGCTTCGCTCCGGTCCGGCGCAAACCGGTAGTTGACCTCGATCTCGCACAGGTCGGGCACGACGTTGCCGGCGACGCCGCCACGGATACGCACCGCGTTGAGTCCCTCCCGGTACGTGCAGCCGTCGATCGGGACGGTCCGCGGCTCGTACGCCTCCAGCCGCCGCAGCACCTCGCCCGCCGCGTGGATCGCGTTGATCCCCCGCCACGAGCGGGCCGAGTGCGCCCGCCGGCCGGCCGTGCGGACGATCGCCCGCAGCGTGCCCTGGCAGCCCGCCTCCACCACGCCGTACGTCGGCTCGAGCAGCACCGCGAAGTCGGCGGTGAGCCACTCCGGGTGGGCGGCGGCGACAAGGGTGAGGCCGTTGTACTGGGAGTCGACCTCCTCGGCCTCGTAGAAGAAGTACGTCACGTCGAAGCGCGGCTCGGGCACGCTCACCGCCAGGTGCAGCGCGAACGCGACGCCCGACTTCATGTCCGCGGTACCGCAGCCGTAGATGAGGTCACCCTGGATGGACGCCGGGAAGTTGTCGTTGAGCGGGACGGTGTCGAGGTGGCCGGCGAGCACGACGCGCTGCGACCGGCCGAGGTCGGTGCGGGCCATCACCGTGTTGCCGTAGCGCTGCACCGACAGGTGGGGCGCCGCCCGCAGTACCTCCTCCACGCAGTCGGCGATCTCCTTCTCGTGGAGGGAGACGGACTCGATGTCGACCAGCGCGCGGGTGAGCGCGACCGGGTCGGACATGACGTCGGGGGTCAGCGGGTTCGCCATGTCAGGCACGGTACCTTTTCGTCATGCAGAGTTTGCCGGCCTGGGGCCTCGGACTTGCCACCGTTACGACCGATGACCAGGTGCTTGACGCCTGGTTCCCTGCGGGCAAGCTCGGCCTGGGCGTAGCGCCGGCCGACGAGACACCCGTCACGGTCGTCGGCGAGCGGTCGCTTTCCCTGCTGCGCACCGTGACGGTCCGCACGGAGATCGGCTCGCTGGAGGACCCGCCGAAGGACACGGCGGATGCGTACCTGCGACTGCACCTGCTCTCCCACCGCCAGGTCCAGCCGAACGACATCAACCTGGACGGCATCTTCGCCGTCCTGCCGAACGTGGCCTGGACCTCGGCCGGGCCCTGCCCGCCGGACTGGGTCGACGAGCTCCGCCTGATCGAGCGCTCGGCCGGCCGCCACCTCACGATCTACGGGATCGACAAGTTTCCCCGCATGATCGATTACGTCGTGCCCTCCGGCGTGCGGATCGCCGACGCCGACCGGGTGCGCCTCGGTGCCCACCTTGCCTCGGGCACCACTGTCATGCACGAGGGCTTCGTCAACTTCAACGCCGGCACGCTCGGCGCCTCGATGGTGGAAGGCCGGATCAGCGCCGGCGTCGTCGTCGGTGACGGCTCCGACGTCGGGGGCGGGGCGTCCATCATGGGCACCCTCTCCGGCGGCGGCAAGGAGCGCATCCGCATCGGGGAGCGCTGCCTGATCGGGGCCAACGCGGGCATCGGCATCTCGCTCGGCGACGACAGCGTCGTGGAGGCCGGCTGCTACGTGACCGCCGGCTCGAAGGTGACCCTGCCCACCGGCGAGATCGTCAAGGCGGCCACGCTCTCGGGCCAGCCGGGTCTGCTCTTCCTGCGCAACTCGGTGACCGGTGCCCTGGAGGCCCGACCCCGCAAGGGCACCGGCATCGAGCTCAACGCCGCGCTCCACGCGAACGACTGAGCCGGCTTCCCCGGGCCTCTCGACCCGGGGAAGCGGTCATCTCACTTCAGTCGGTACGCGTGCACGACCGTCTGCGTCACGGTGTTGCCACCCGAGTCGGTCGCGCTGGCGCGCAGCGAGACGTAACCGGCCGCGTCCGGGTGCTTCACCGAAGCCACCCATCCGTTGCCGTCGCGGCGCAGCGGTGCCTTGAGCCAGGTCTTGCCGTCGTCGTACGACACGTCGACGGTCAGCGACTTGACCTTGCCGGCCGGCGCGCCGAGCTGCCGCTGCACGCTGACCGGGATCTGGAACGACCGGCCCGCCGGAGCCGCGTTGTCGGCGTCGAGGCGCGGCGTGAACCGTACCGTCGACACCGGCAGCCGGGCGAACACGTCATCGCCGGGCACGTGCGCTGAAGGGAACGTCCACACGCCACGGACCTCGGTGGTCAGGTCGCCGACGCTGCGGGTGTCCGCGACCTCCAGGCGGTAGTCGGCCCGCTCCGGCGGCAGCTCGAAGAAGCCGAAGCCGGAGTACTCGGTCTCACCGACGAGCTCGCCGCCGCGGTAGAGCGCGGTGCGGGACGTGTCGGTGCGGGAGTAGCCGGCGTGGCCGGCCCCGTCGCCGTAGAGCGGCAGGTCGACGATGAGGAAGTCGCCGGTCCGGCTGACCCACTGCTCCGGCCACATCTGCGTCGGCAGCCCGGGGCCGAACGGCCCTTCGTGCCACGTGTCCTTGTACACGTGGCCGGCCCGGTACTTCGTCGGCCCCTGGAACAGCACTTCGTAGATCTCCGGGAACTCCTCCGGGTCTTCGCTCGGCTTGCTGATGTCGAGCTCCGGAGACCACCGGACGCCGCGGGCGTACACGTACTCGGTGCGGCGGCCAGGCAGGTCGGTCGGGACGATCGCCGCCGAGCCGCCGATGTTGGGCTCCATGGCCGGGAAGAGCATGCGCTCGCCGTACAGGTCCTCGGGCGCCGTGCCGAACTCCGACCGCAGCGTCGCCAGGTCCGCCTTGCGCACGTCCTTCTCGTACCCGCTGGGCAGGCGCCCGACGAAGCCTTCGGCGATCGCGTAGAAGTACGGCGTGTTGGCGATGTCGCCCTCGGCGCCCTCCTTGGCCCACTGGCTGCCGATGCTCGACGTGAAGCCCTCACCCCGCGCCCCGACGTGCAGCGTGGTCAGCTCCTTGAACGAGCTCGCCCACAGCGACACGCCGTAGCCACCCTCTTCGATCTCCTGGTTGAAGGAGAGGTCGATGAGGACCGGCACCGCCATGCGCTCGGGCACCGTGGTCTTGACCGGCTTGCCGTCGCGCGCGTCGAACGTCACCGAGATGTCCGAGGTCACCTCGAACACGGGCCGCACCTGGAGCGACGCCGCCGCCTCGACGTCCTCGCCGCGATCGGTGAAGATCACCGCGGAGAGGTTGTACCGGGCCTTGGGCACGCGCACCGTCGACGTGCCGTCCTCGTCGAACAGGTCGATCCACACCGGCTCGTCCAGCCCCAGCAGGCTCGCCCCGCCGAGGCCGGTCGGGTTGCCGTCGTGGTCGATCAGCGTGACGGTCACGTCGTAGCTCTCGACCTCCTTGTTCACGCCCAGCGGCGTGCGCACGGCGGTGGTGCCCCGGTCGCGACAAGGTGCCCGAGTAGAGCCCGTCCGGTCCCGCGACGCGGGTGTCGGAGGTGACGCTCACCTGCGCCTGCCCGCCGGCGGGCACGGTCAGGGTGGTGGCGCTCGGCGTGAAGAGCCCGGCCGGTGCCGGCTCGCCGTCCGGACCGGTCGCGGCGACGGCCAGGTTGAGCGTCAGGTCGGCGGTGCCGCTGTTGTGGTACGTGACGGTCTTCGTGACCGGCGCGTCGTCGTTGTGCGGCCACAGTGGCCGTCCATAAGAGAGGCTCACCGGGTCGGTGGTCACCGACTGGGTGATCGCGCGGGCCACGTCGACGCGGCCGGCACCCTGCTCGTACGCGGTGAGCGACGGGTTGGGCTTTGCCGAGGCCATCAGCGTGGACTTGAGGCTGCCCGCCTTCCAGTCCGGGTGCTGCTGCGCCAAGAGCGCCGCGGCGCCCACCACGTGTGGCGTGGCCATCGACGTGCCCGACGCCGTCGTGTAGTGCTCGCCGACCGTCTCGCCCATCGCGGTGCCGGCGGCCCGGGCGGCCACGATGTCGACACCCGGTGCGGTGATGTCGGGCTTCAGCCCGTCGTCGCCGATCCGCGGCCCGCGGCTGGAGAAGTCTGCGAGCTCGTCGGACTTGTCGACCGCGCCGACCGTGAGCGCGGCCTCCGCGCTACCCGGCGACTCGACCGAGCCGTCGGAGGAGCCGCTGTTGCCCGCCGCGACGACGAAGAGCGTGCCGTGCGCCGCGGTCAGCGTGTTGACGGCTTCCTCGATCGGGTCGATCTCCGGGCCGTCGAAACCGCCGATGCTGAAGTTGACAATCTTGGCGTTCTTTTCGGCGGACGCCCACTCCAAGCCGGCGAGTATCGCCGACTCGGTGCAGAAGTTGGTCTCGCAGACCTTGCCGGACAGCAGTGTCGCGTCCGGCGCCACACCCTTGTACTTGCCGCCGGAGGCCGCGCCGCTGCCCGCGATCGTGGACGCGACGTGCGTGCCGTGCCCGACGGTGTCGCGCTCGTCGGCCGCCTCGCTGAAGTTGCGCGACTCGACCACCTTGCCGGCCAGGTCGGGGTGTGTGGCGTCCACACCGGTGTCGAGCACCGCCACGGTCACGCCTTCACCGGTGTAGCCGGCCTCCCACGCGGCCGGCGCGCCGATCTGCGGCACGCTCTGGTCTAGCGAGACCTCACGCTTGCCGTCCAGCCAGATCTTGTCGAAGCCGCGGCCCGCGGTCAGCGTCGCCCAGAGCTTGGCCGCACTGTCCTTTTTGGCCGCCACCGCGGCACCGTCCACGACGGACAGCTCGCGGGTGACCTGGGCACCGGCGGCGGATAGCGTGCCGGCGGCCGAGCGCGCGCTGACCGCGCCGTAGCGCACGACGAGCGGAATCGAGTCGCGCACGGCGTCGTGGTAGCCCGCGCGGACCAGCCCGCGCACGTCGAACAGGCGCCGGTCCAGCCTGCCGGCGCGGATGAGCGGCGCGGCGTCGCTCGGTATCACGAACAGCGAGTCGCGGTCACGGTGGACGGTGAACCGCACCGCGTCACGGCCCTTGCCCGGCTGGACCGCGACGCCGTCGGCGACGGCCGAGGCGAGCGTGATGCGGTCACCGGTCAGCAGCGTCACCGTGACGCCCTTGGCAGATCTTGCGGCCGCTCCGGCCGCCTCCGCGGCACCCGAGGGTGCCGCCCACCCGGACTGCGCTCCACTGAGGACGAGCGCTGTCGCGAGTGCGGTGCCTAAGAACTTCCTTCGGAGTCGCAACGCAACCTCCTTCAGAGGCGTCTATATAGACGCCTGGCCCCGTTTCAATGGGGCCATAATTACATACCGAGTATGTATTGCACAGCCCTAGGAGAGCGCAAATCTCGGACCCGATGGACCCCAGGATGAGGCTGCGGTTCGACGGAAAACACTGGGCTTTTCCCTAGAAGATTTGCTCCGCACCACCCGGGGAGCCCGGGCCGGTCGCGGCTACTTCGGGGAGATCGCGGCGACCTCGGCGTCCTCGGTGTCGTGCTCGAAGCGGAGCCAGCCGGCCACCTCGTCGGGGGCGAGCGGCTGGGAGTAGAGGTAGCCCTGGCCGTACGGGCAGCGGATGACGCGGAGCAGGTCGCGGTCGGCCTCGGTCTCGATGCCCTCGGCGACGACCTCGAGGTTGAGCGTCTGCGCGAGCCGCACGATGCCGTCCACAATGGCCTGTTGCCGGGCGGAGGACGAGACGGTGGCGGTGAAGGTCTTGTCGATCTTCAGCACGTCGATCGGCACCTGCTGCAGGTAGCTCAGCGACGAGAAGCCGGTGCCGAAGTCGTCGATCGCGATGCGCACGCCCATCTCGCGCAGCCCGGTCAGGTCGAGCCACACCTGCTCGTCGTCGCGGAGCAGCAGGCGCTCGGTGATCTCCAGCATCAGGCGCTCCGGCGCCAGGTCGGCGTCGGCCAGCGCCTTGCGGACCTTGTCGACGTAGCACGGCACCCGAAACTGGCGGGCCGAGACGTTGACGCTCACGTACGGCGTGCCGGGCCAGGTGGTCGCCGCCGCGATGGCCTGCTGGAGCACCCAGTCGCCGATCGGCTCGATCAGCCCGGTCTCCTCGGCCACGTCGATGAACTCGTCCGGCGAGACCAGGCCCAGCGTCGGGTGCCGCCACCGCACGAGCGCCTCGAAGCCGACCGTCTCGCCGTTTTCGACGCCGACGATCGGCTGGTACGCCACCGTGAAGTTGAGATCGGCGACGGCCTGCTCCAGCGCCGCCCGCATCTCGATCCGCTGCAGCACCGCGCTGTGCAGGGCCGCCTGGTAGCGCCGCCACCGGCCCTTGCCCGCGCCCTTGGCCAGCCGGAGCGCGAGGTCGGCCTGGCGCAGCAGCTCGTCGACCTCGGACGCGTCGGCGGTGGTGGCCAGCCCGATGCTCGCCGAGCCGCTGACCGTCGCCTCGCCCAGCCGGAACGGCTCGGCCAGCGCGGCAAGCACGTCGGCGGCTATCTGCTCGGCCGTGGCGGGGTCGGCGACGCCGTCGATCACAGCCGCGAACTCGTCGCCGCCGACCCGCGCCACGGTTTGGTGGTCGCCCAACGTCGCCGCGATCCGCTGGCCCACCGCGGTCAACAACCCGTCGCCCGTGGCGTGCCCGGCGGTGTCGTTGACCATCGTGAAGTCGTCGAGGTCGACCAGGAGCACGGCGACACCGGCGCCGCCGGCCACCGCCTCGCGCACCCGATCGTGGAAGAGCACCCGGTTGGGCAGCCCGGTCAGCGCGTCGTGCAGCGCCCGGTGGCTGAGCTCGCGCTCCAGCCGGTCGCGCGTCGTCACGTCCCGCATCGTGATCACGAGCCCGCGCACCGTGCGGTCGCGGCGCAGGTCACGGCAGCTCACCTCGACCTGCACGCGGCTGCCGCCGGGGTGCTGCAAGCTCCACTGTGTCCAGTCGCTGGCCGACACCTGGCCGGACCGGGCCAGCTCCAGCGTCTGCTCGACCGCCGCCCGGTCGTCCGGATGGATCGCGTCCCACAGCATCGTGGTATCGCCGGGCTCGACGCCGAGCACGGCCCCGGTGGACGGGCTCGCGTAGCGGATCGAGTCGTCGTCGCCCACGATCAGGATCACGTCGGCGGTGCTCTGCACGAGCGTGCGGAAGTACGCCTCGCTCTGCCGCCGGTTGACCTCGTCGCCCAGCGCGATCCGCTCCAGCGCCAGCGCCGCCTGTCCGGCCAGCACCTCCAGCGCGTCGCGCAAGCTGTCCAGGATCGCCGCCTCGGCGGAGACGATGAGCGCGCCCACGCGGGGCGCGCCACCGGCCGGCGAGTCGAGCACGAGCGGGCACATCACCGCGCTCTCGAAGCCGCCTAACTGCTCGGCCAGGGCCGGATGCAGCATGCGCACCCTCAGCACGCGGGTGCGCCGGGCCGCCGCGGCGCCCCGCGCCCCCTGCGGCAGCACCGGCGGCACGATCGTGGGACCCCAGATGCTGACCGCGGTGGCCGGCACGCCGTCGGCGTGGTGCACGGCGAAGACCAGCCGGTATCCAGTGTCCGGCGGGATGAGCCGGGCCACCGCGGCGCGTACCGCCCGGTTGACCTCGGCCGCGTCGGTGGCGGAGACGAGCGCGGCCATTGATTCGCGCATCCCCCGCTCGCGGCCAACGGTGTGCCGGTGCGCGAAGATCGAGTCGGTCAGCCGGATCAGCACGGCGATGAAGACCACACCGGACGTGACCGCGATCAGCGGGGCGTCGCGGGTCTCGCCGCTGACCGACTGCACCAGCAAGGCGGTCGGCGGCACCAGCGCGGCGGCGCCCAGCAGGCCCAGCCACAGCGACTTGACCTCGCCGCGCCGCGCGTCGACCGGCGCTGTCAACCCGGCCATCGACGGGTGCAGCGCGGCCGCGCCCCAGGCCGCGTAGAACAGCCACCAACCGGTGTCGATCGCACCGCCGTTGATGTACCGACCGTCCAAACTGGTCAATCCGTACAGCACGTCGGCGGCGAGCACACCGGCCGAGCCGACGGCGAGCAGCACGACCGAGACGGTGCGCTGGTACGTGGCGAACAGCCGCACGGTGATCGCGAAGACGAGGAGGTTGCCCAGCGCGTACGCCGCGAGGGCCGACTTTTCGAACGGGGTCACCGCCGGCGAACGCAGCTCCGGGCCCAACCCGAACACCCACAGCGCCATCCCGCCGATCGTGGCGAACACGATCAGGTCGAGCATCCTCGATCGGTCGCGAATCGTCAGGCTCGCCCGCGTGAAGCCGTAATAGCCGGCAACGATCAATGGAAAGACGCTGAGATAGAGAATGTCCGCCAGAAGCGGCGCCTGACCAGCGGGATCAGCGATATTGAAAACAAGGTCGCCGGCGGCGAAAACCGCCATGCCGGCGGCGAGAAAACACCACGGCGCCCGGCGGCGCGGCTTGTGCCGGACCACGCCGAACGCGATCGCTCCTACACTGCTGACGCCGATCGCGGCCCAGAAGTACAGGTGAAGGGAAGGAAGCGCGAACGCACCAGCCCCCAGGACTGCCATCCACAGCCCATAGCAGGTCATGATCCGTCGAGCCGACACGAGCCTCCCCTTCGCGGCCTCCGGCGCGATGGACCGCCCCCCGACTGGTCCGTTGAACGTTCTACCAGTCGATGCAGCGCTTCGCCATAGTCCGCGGACTATGCTTTTCCGTCGATCACGGGCACATTCTCCCCGAAAGAGGGGGCGTGACCGTTACACGCGAAAGACGCGAGAGTGACTCAGATTTCCAGGCGCTCGGCGGCCGCCGCGACCCGCTCGTCGGTGGCCGTAAGCGCGACCCGCACATGCCGCTCACCGGCCGGCCCGTAGAAGGCGCCAGGCGCGACGAGGATGCCCCGCTCGGCAAACCAGTCCACGGTGGACCAGGAGTCTTCGCCCCGGGTCGCCCACAGGTAGAGCCCGGCGCCGGACTGCTCGATCTCGAACCCCGCCTTGACCAGCGACGCGCGCAGCACGTCGCGGCGCGCGGAGTAGGTGGCGCGCTGCGCCGCCGCGTGCTCGTCGTCACCGAGCGCGGCGACCATCGCCGCCTGGACCGGAGCCGGCACGATCATGCCGCCGTGCTTGCGGACGGCCAGCAGCTCGGACACGATCGCGGGGTCACCGGCTACGAAGCCGGCCCGGTACCCGGCGAGGTTGGACCGCTTGGAGAGCGAGTGCACGGCGAGCACGCCGTCGAGCCGGCCACCGTTGACCTCGGGTGAGAGCACGGAGACCGGCTGCTCCTCCCAGCCGAGCGTGAGATAGCACTCGTCGCTGGCCACGACAGCGCCCCGCTCGCGTGCCCAGTCGACGACCTTGCGCAGGTGGCCGGCGGGCAGCACCTGGCCGGTCGGGTTCGACGGGGAGTTGACCCAGACCAGCTTGGGCCGGGCCGGGCCGAGCGAGGTGAGGGAGTCGGTCCGGACCGGCGTCGCGCCGGCCAGCCGCACCCCCACCTCGTACGTCGGGTAGCACACCGTCGGGATGACCACCGTGTCCCCCGGGCCGATGCCGAGCAGCGTCGGCAGCCAGGCGACAAGCTCCTTGGAGCCGATCGTGGGCAGGACGCCGAGCCCGTCGGCCGGCTGCCCCGGGCTGGCGACGCAGGTGCGGACCACCCACTCGGTGATCGCGGTGCGCAGCGCCGATGTACCCGCCGTCAACGGGTAGCCGGGCGAGTCCGAAGCGGCGGCCAGCGCCTCCCGCACGACCGGCGGCACCGGGTCGACCGGCGTGCCCATCGACAGGTCCACCAGGCCGTCCGGGTGCGCGCCGGCCGTCCGCTTGGCGGGCGCCAGCAGATCCCACGGGAAGTCAGGCAGCCGCTCGGACAGGCGCCCGTCCGCGACGCTCAGTGCTCAACCTCGCGCGGAGGCTGCGCGGCCACGAAGGTGGCGTCCTTCTCCACCTTGCCGATCTTCGAGGCGCCGCCGGGAGAGCCGAGGTCCTCGAAGAACTCGTAGTTTGCCGCCGTGTAGTCCTTCCACTGCTCGGGCACATCATCTTCGTAGAAGATGGCCTCCACCGGGCAGACCGGCTCGCAGGCACCGCAGTCGACGCACTCATCGGGGTGGATGTAAAGCATCCTGTTGCCCTCGTAGATGCAGTCGACCGGGCACTCCTCGATGCACGCCTTGTCGAGCAAATCAACGCACGGCTCGGCGATGATGTAGGTCACGGGTCATCCTCTCCGCAAGCCACGCCGCTCTTAGACCGCGGCAGTAGCAGCCTAGTATCTCGCCTTAGAGGCCTAGTATCTCGCCCTGGAGGGGGTGATTGGTGCTCCGGCGGCAGGATGTGGGACACCGCGTTGTGGTGCGGCGGATTGTCGGGGTTCGTAACGAACGTCCGCTTTACTCGGACGCGCTCGGTGAACTTGTGGAAATTACCGAGACCGATCTCACGATCGCGACGTCGAAGGGCCCGCTCCGCGTACCACTTGATGAGATCCACCGGGCGAAGCGGGTGCCTCCGACGCGGCGGCCGAACGCCGCGGACGTCGTCGCCCTGGAGCTCGCGGCCAACGAAGCGTGGCCGGCGCCCGTGCAGGACCACCTCGGCGGGTGGCTGCTGCGCGCCGCCGACGGCTGGACCGGCCGGGGCAACTCCGCGCTTCCGATCGGCGACCCCGACCGCCCGCTGGAGGCAGCGATCGACGCGGTCGAGCGGTGGTACCTGACGCGCGGCGCCCAACCCCTCATCAACACGCCCCTCCCGCTCGCCGCACCCGTCGGCGCGGCGCTCGACGCGCGCGGCTGGACCGCCCGCCCGCTGACGCTGGTGCAGACCGCGCCGCTGCGCTCGATCCTCGACGCCGCGCCGTCCCGCGCCCGGGTCGAGCTGACCCGGACGCCGTCGGAGGCGTGGCTCGCGATCGCCTCCGGCCGCAAGGGCGGTCTCCCCGAGGCCGCGCGCCACATCCTCACCGCTGTGCGCCAGGTCCGCTTCGCGCACGTGTACGGCGAGGACGGCACCCTCCTGGGCACCGGCCGCGGCACGGTCACCGGCGCCGGCCACTGGCTCGGCCTCGCGCTGATCGAGGTGGTCCCCGAGGCCCGCCGCGGCGGCTTGGCCCAGGAGGTGATCGGCGCGCTCGCGAGGTGGGCCGCCGAGTCCGGCACGAGCCGCGCGTTCCTGCAGGTCGAGGAGCGAAACGCGGCGGCGGTGGCGCTGTACTCCAAGCTCGGCTTCACCACACACCACAGCTACCTGACCCGCGAGGGCCCGACCCCCGCCTAGCCCCGCCCGCCGTCCGTCCGGGCGCGCCCGCATCGTTTGCGCAGGGGCCTAGACGATCATTCCAAGACTTTGAGCTACCGCGACGTCCGCGGTTGGTCCGGACCACCGTGGACATCGCGGTAGCCCAAATCTTGGAAAGGCTTGGCTAGGTGACGGCGCGGAGGCGGTGCGCAGCCCGGAGGGGGCTAGCGGCGCACGACCCGGCGGGGCTTGGCCATCTTGGCCTCGGCGTAGCGCTTGAGGCCCTGCGAGCGGTAGTCGAGCCCGAGCGCGACAAGGATCAGGAAGCCGACCAGCGAGCCACCGATCGCGAAGGCGGCGTAGAGCCAGATCTGCGCGAAGAAGTCGCCGGCGCCGGACTCGAACGGCGAGTCGCCGCTCACGAACGGGCCCACGAAGACCGTGAGCAGCACCGCGATGATGACGGCCGCGCCGATGTCGGCGATCCAGCGGCCGGCGGGGTGGCGGCGGCCCCACAGGAAGGCCGTTACCGCCAGGATCAGGCCGATCGCCACGAACATCCCGAGCGAGACGCGGTCCTGCGCCTCGCCGTCATCGTTGAAGCCGAGGCGGGCCACCAGGCGTGCCGCCACGTTGACCGCGAACAGCACACCCGCAAGCACGCCGACCGGCAGCCAACGGTCTTTCATCGCACACCCTCCCCAACGACAGGTGAACATTCCTCGCCAGAAGAGAGTAGTGCCGCAGTGGCCGTTGTCACACCCTCGGTTGGCTGGGAGGAAGCTGTCTGTTTCGTGGGTGCGCGGGCTGCGCGAGCATCAGGCGGAAGCCGACCACCGCGTAGGCGACCGAACCCGCGAGGATCATGACCACGCCGACCCAGCTGTTGCCGTCGACCACCGCGCCGCCCTGCGGTCCCACCAGGAGCAGGTCGCCCTCGGTGGTACGGCCGGAGGCCGTCACCATCAGCGCCAGCCACGCGCCGGCCGGGAGCGCGACGGCCCACTTGCGGCCCACCGTCGTGTACGCGAACCAGCCGAGCGCCAGGTTGGCCACCACCGTCGCGACCACGGCCACGCCGATCAGGTGGCCGCCGATGCGCAGCGGCGCGATCATCAGCTCGGCGACGGCGGTGACGAGTGCGGCCACCACGGCGATGACGCCGCCGGCGACGCGGAGGCCGGTCTGGAACGCCTCGTCGAAGCGGGACGGCGGCCGCGGCTCGACGGGTGGCGTCGCGCTCTGCTCGCCTCCCTCGACAGGCGGGCTTGGTGTGGACACCGTCACCGGGGCCTCGGGGCGGAGCGGCGGGTCATGACGGCAGGCCGGCGAAGAGGTCGCTCTCCCAGCCGTGCGGGCCGTCGCCGGGCCCGCGCTCGCCGGCGGCCAGCGTGTAGTACTCCACGCCCATGAACTCGCTGCCGAAGTTGCCGGCGATCGAGTACAGCCAGGAGGTGTCCGGGATCTGGGTGGCGTGCGCGCGCATCGCTGCGATCTTCGCCTCGTGCTGGTCGGTGGCGTCGATGCGGGCCGCGACCTCCTCGTCGGACGTGCCGAACGGAAAGTCCTCCACCTTGTCGATACCGGCGAAAGGGTTGTCCGTGGACTGCGCGAACGCGCTGATGCCCGCCTCGAGCACGCTCCTCGGCACCGTGGTCCAGTAGATCTTGGCGGGCCCGAAGCCCTCGGCCTTGGCCAGCTCCGCCGCCCGCATCGCCACCCGGTGCGCCTGGATGTGGTCGGGGTGGCCGTAGAAGCCGTTTTCGTCGTACGTGATCAGGACCTGCGGCCGCACCTCCCGCATGATCTCCAGCAGCTGCGCGGCCGCCTCGTCGAGGTCCGCCTGCCAGAAGCAGCGGGGGTGCTTGTTGGTCTCGAGTCCCATCATCCCGGAGTCGCGGTAGCGCCCCGCGCCGCCGAGGAAGCGGTGGTCGGTCACCCCGAGGGCGGCGCACGCCGCGTCCAGCTCGGCCAGCCGGTAGCCACCGAGCTGATCCGCCTCGGCCGCGGCCAGCAACGCCAGCTCGGGCACGTGGATCTCGCCCTCCTCGCCGAGCGTGCACGTCACCAGCGTGATCTGCACACCCTCGGCGGCGTAGTGCGCCATCGTCGCGCCGGTGCTCACCGTCTCGTCGTCGGGGTGCGCGTGGACCAGCATGAGTCGTCGTGCCACGCGCTCACTGTACGCGCGCACGCGATTCCACCCTCCGGTGCCACGTCAAGCGGCCAAAACGGCGTTTACGTGCGGACACGCCGGACGTGGTCGGGCGGACAGATCACGCGGATTTACGATCCCTGGGTGGAGTACCCGGAGCTGGCAGCCCGTACCCGGAGGTTCACCCGTGGAGCGCCGCGGGCGGTGACCGTCGCGAGCGACGGCTCGCGCGTGGTCTTCCTGCGCTCACCCGGTCCAGAGGACGGTGCGGACGCGCTCTGGGTGCTCGACGTGGAGGCCGCCAGCGAGCGCCTGATCGCCGAGCCCGCTGGGCTGCTCACCGACGACCGCGGCGACCTGCCCGCCGAGGAGCGGGCGCTGCGCGAGCGGCTGCGGCTCTCCGCGAGCGGCATCGGGTCGTACGCGACGGACCCGGCCGCGAAGGTCGCCGCCTTCCCGCTCGGCGGAAAGCTCTTCCGCGCCGACCTGGTCAGCGGCGACGTCACGGAGGTCGCCACGGCCGGCCCGGTCGTCGACCCGCGGCCCGACCCGACCGGCCGCCGCATCGCGTACGTGACGGGCGGCAGCCTGCACGTCATCCACCCCGACGGCACCGACGCGCTGATGGCCGGCGAGCAGGGCGACGTCACCTGGGGCTCGCCGAGTTCATCGCGGCCGAGGAGCTGGACCGCTACCGCGGCTACTGGTGGTCACCGGACGGCCGATCGATCCTGGCCGCGCGGGTGGACGAGTCCCGCGTCCCGCGGTGGCACCTGCACGACCCGGCCCGCCCCGAGGCGGCACCGAGGAGCGTGGCGTACCCGTACGCGGGCGCGGCCAACGCCGAGGTCACCCTCCACCTGCTCGACCTCGACGGCGGCTGGGTGGACGTGCACTGGGACCGTGAGACCTACCCGTACCTTGTCTCGGTCCACTGGGCCGAGGGCGGCCCGCTGATCACCGTGCTCCGCCGCCTCCAGCAGCACGGGCTCGTGCTCTCGGTCGACCCGCGCACCGGCGAGACCCAGGTGCACGCCGAGCTGGCCGACCCGCGGTGGGTCGAACCGGTCCTCGGCACGCCCAGCCACCTGCCCGACGGCCGCGTGCTGGTCGGTGGCGAGCTGGCACACGACGGGTACGACGCACGCTGCCTCTTCGCCGACGGCACGCTGCTCACCCCGCCCTCGCTGTACGTGCGCCGCGTGGTCGGCCGCATGTCCGCCGGTGCCGGCGCGGGCTCGCCCGACCTGCTCGTGGAGGCCAGCGAGGGCGAGCCGAGCGAGCAGCACCTCTTCCGGGTGCGCACGGCGATAGGGGCCGGCGGCGCCGAGATCCGCCCGCTCACCACCGCGCCCGGCTGGCACGTGGGCGCGGTCGGCGGCGACGTGCTCGCGGTCGGCTCCGCCTCGCTCGACCGCGCCGGCACGCACTGGAGCATCTGGCGCGCCGGCAAGCAGATCGGCGCGATCACGTCGTACGCGGCCAAGCCGCCGTACTCGCCGCGCCCCATGCTGGAGCGGGTCGCCGACCGCCGGCTGCCCGCGGCCGTGCTGTACCCGCGCAACCACGTGACCGGCCGCCGCCTGCCGGTGCTGCTCGACATCTACGGCGGTCCGGGCCACCAGGAGGTGCTGGCCACGCGCGCCCGCTGGCTGGAGCGGCAGTGGTGGGCGGACGCCGGCTACGCGGTGGTGACTGTGGACAACCGGGGTACGCCGGGCGTGGCCCCGTCGTTCGAGAAGGTCATCCACCGCCGCGTCGCCGACGTCGTGCTGACCGACCAGGTGGACGCGCTCGCCGCGCTCGCCGGCAAGCACCCCGACCTCGACCTGGACCGGGTGGCGATCCGTGGCTGGTCGTTCGGCGGCTGGCTGGCCGGGCTCGCGGTGCTGCGCCGCCCGGAGATCTTCAAGTGCGGCATCGCCGGCGCCCCGGTGACCGACTGGCACCTGTACGACACCGCGTACACCGAGCGCTACCTGGGCCTGCCGAGCGAAAACCCGGACGTGTACGCGCACCACTCGCTCATCGAGATCGCCGCCGAGCCGGCCGGCGACGCGCGCCCGCTGCTGCTGATCCACGGCATGGCCGACGACAACGTGGTCGCCGCGCACACGCTGCGCCTGTCGGCCGCCCTGCTCGCCTCGGGCCGCCCGCACTCGGTGATCCCGCTGACCGGCGCGACGCACATGACCTCGGGCGGGATCGGCGAGCAGCTGCTGCGCGTGGAGCTCGACTTCATCCGCCGCAACCTCTAGGCCGCGCGCGCCGAGAGGGGGCGTTGATCAGGGACTTCGTGGACGGACACGCTGGCCGACACGCCCACCAAGTCCCTGATCAACCGCACGGGGGGTCTACTGCTTGACGAAGGCGTTCACAAACGACGGATAGCCGAACACGCTGCTGATGAAGACGCCGCCGGCCTTGGAGCCGTGCAGGTAGTAGGCGACCTCGACGTACATCGGGACGGCCGGCGCGAGTTCCTTCATGATGCGCTCGTCCAGCTTGGCCCACTCGGGCGCCTGCGCGGCCGGGTCGAGCGCGAGCACGCGGTCGAACTCGGCGTTGATGGCGTCGTTGTTGATGTACGACGTGTTGCTGTTGCCCTCAGCCTTGATCGCCCGGCCGTCGAAGAGCACGGGCAGGATGGAGGCTCCGCTCGGCCAGTCCGCGGCCCACGAGTCCAGGTACAGGTCCCAGGGGTTGTCCTTCTTCTTGGTCTCGTCGAGCTTGGCGTCGGCCGGAATCGTCTTGAGCGTGATCTTGAAGCCGGCCTTCTCCAGGTTGCCCTTGAGCTGCGTGCCCTCCTCGACGGAGTCGTCGCCCACGCCGAGTACCAGCTCGGGGTCTTGCCGGCGAGCAGCTCCTTGGCCTTCTCCGGGTTGCCGTTCGGGCCGGCCGGGTACGCGTCGTACTTCTGGTAGCCGATCGTCGCGGGCGGCATCAGCGTCGTGATCGGTGAGGCCACGGTCTCGCCGCCGATGCTCTTGATGAAGCCGTCACGGTCGATGCCGTAGTTGAGCGCCTGGCGCACGGCCAGGTCGGTCACGCGCTGCGTGTTGATCGACAGGCGCCACGCGGTGGGCGTCGGCGAGATGATCGACCGCTCCTTGAGGGCCGCGTTGTTGGCGACCTGCGAGACAAGCGCGGACGGAACGCCATTGAATGCGAGCGCGGACTGGTCGGGGCCGCTGTCGGCAATCACGCGGTTGGCGCCCGCGTCCGGGTCGGGGCCGAACGTCCACACGAACTTGTCCGGGTACTGGTGGCGGACCGGGTCGGTGGCCGCGTCCCAGTGCTCGTTGCGCTCCAGCACGATCTCGACGCCGGGCGTGTGCTTGGTGATCTTGTACGGTCCGGAGGAGAACGGCTGGTTGTCGAGGTTGACGCCGGTGTCCTTGGCGGGCGGCAGCGGCGCGCTCGCCGGCAGCGACAGCGCGAACGGCAGGTCGCAGTGCGCCTTGGCGAACTCGAAGCGGATCGTCTTGTCGTCCGGCGTGGTCAGGCCGGGCGGCAGCGAGGTCTTGTTGGCCTTGAAGTCCCACTTGGTGTCGTAGTCGGCCGTGTCCGCCAGCCACTCCTGCACGTAGGTGGGGCCGCCGGTGAGGTCGGGGTCGAAGGAGCGGGCGATGCCGTACGCGATCTCCTTGGCGGTGATCGCGCTACCGTCCTCGAACTTCACGCCGTCCTTGACCTTGAACTCCCACACCTTGCAGTCGTTGTTGACGTTGGTGCCGGGTGTCTGCGCGAGGTCGCCGACCAGCGTGAGGTTGCCCTTGCCGTCGTCCTTCCACGTGGTCAGCGTGCGGGCGTAGAGCGGGGCGTTCATGAGGCCGGCAAACGAGTACACCCGCTGCGGGTCGAGGTGCGAGATCTTGACCTCGCGGATGATCGTGAAGGTGCCGCCCTTCGTCGCGCCGGGCACCTCGGGCGCCGGGCCGAGCGAGTCCTTCGGGTCGGTCGCTATCACACCGGTCGCGGTGCGCTGCTGGTCCGCGGAGGGACCGTCGTCGGTGGTTTCGCTACAGGCTCCGGCCACCAGAACCAGTGCTAAGGCGGCCGCCACTCGAGTACGCATGTGATCCCTCCCAAGGTGGTTGAAGGAAAGCTACAGCTCCAACGTCACCGTTCGGTAAAATTTATCGGAGCCGGACACGCGGGTCGATGGCTGCGTAGAGCAGGTCGACCACGACGTTGGCCAGCACGACGAAGACCGCGGCGATCAGGACGGTCGCCATGATCATGGGAAGGTCGCCGCCGCGGACGGCGTACACCGCGGTGCGGCCGAGCCCCTGTATGCCGAACGTCGTCTCCGTGATCACGGTGCCGCCGAGCGCCGCGCCCACGTCCAGGCCGGCGATCGTGACAAGCGGCGTGAGGGCGGCGCGGAGCGCGTGCCTGCCGTACACCGTCTTCTTGGCCAGCCCCTTGGCCCGCGCGGTGCGCACGAAGTCCTCGGAGAGCGTCTCCAGCATCTGCGCGCGGGCCAGCCGCGCGTAGATGGCCGAGAAGAGGAACGCGAGCGCCACCCAGGCGAGCACCAGGCCTTTCGCCCAGTCGACGGGATCGTCGAATATGGACGTGTAGTGCGGGTTGGGCAGGATCTTGAGCTGGTACACGAAGACGATCAGCAGTACCGCGCCGGTGAAGTACAGCTGGAGTGACGCGCCGGTCAGCGAAAAGCCGATCGCCAGCCGGTCGACCCAGGTGCCCCGCTTGAGCGCGGAGATCATGCCGAGGCCCACGCCCAGCGCGAGCCACAGGATCGCGGCCGGCAGCACGATGCTCAGCGTCACCGGAAGCACCCGGGCCAGGGTGTCGGTGACCGCTTCGCTGTTGACGTACGAGTAGCCGAGGCACGGCGCGTCGCACCGCCCGCCCTGCGCGCTCCCGAGGTCGCGCCCGACGAAGATTCCCTTCATGTACGCGGCGTACTGCTCGACCTTGGGGTCACGCAGCCCCAGCTCCTGACGCACCCGCTCCAGGCGCTCAGGGTTGCAGTTTTTCGGGCACATGCCCGTGACCGGGTCGCGCGGCAGTGCGAAGAACATCAGGAACGCGAGCACGCTTACCGCGAAGAGGGTGAGCGTCGCGGAGAGCAACCGCTTGATCAGAAAGCGCGCCACGGTCGGCTCCTATCGCGAGGACTTCGGGTCGAGCGCGTCGCGAAGCGCGTCGCCGAAGAGGTTGAACGCCAGCACGAGGGCGAAGATCGTGATGCCGGGGAAGAACACGTACGCCGGGTCACCCTGCAGCCAGTCGATGCTGCGGAAGATCATCACGCCGAAGTCCGGCGTGGGTCGCGGATGCCGATGTTGAGGAACGAGAGGGCCGCCTCGCCAGTCACGTACGCCGGCACGGCCAGCGAGAACGACACGAGGATCGGCGCCCACAGGTTCGGCAGGAGCTGGCGGAAGAGCATGTGTCCCAGCCCGGCGCCGCTCGCCCGGGCCGCCTCGACGAACTCCCGCTCGCGCAGCGAGATCACCTGCCCGCGGACGAGTCGGGCCATGCCGGTCCACCCGAACGCCGCGAAGATCGCGATCAGCACGACCACCCGGAACCAGGTCGGCACCTCGTCGCGCGGGCCGTAGAAGCGCAGCTCGACGGTGGGCATCACGGCCAGCGCGAAGATGAGGAACGGCAGCGCGAGCGCGAAGTCGGTGATCCAGCTGACCACGGAGTCGACCCACCCGCCGAGGTAACCGGCGAGGATGCCGAGGGTGATGCCGAGCAGCGAGGTGAGCAGGGCCGCCATGATCGCGATCAGCAGCGACGTGCGGATGCCGTAGACGAGGCGGATGAAGATGTCCCGGCCGGACCCCGGTTCGAGGCCGAACCAGTGTTCGCCCGAGATGCCGCCCGCGTAGCCGAGCGGCATGCCGTCGCTGCGCCGCAGCTTCTCCTGGAACTGGTCGTAAGGACCGATCCCGTACGCCAGCTCGATCAGCGGCGCGAGGATCGCGATCAGCAGAAAGAGGACGAGCGCGCCACCGCTGATCATCGCCACCCGATCGCGGCGCAGGCGGACCCAGGCGAGCTGGCCCGGCGACCGGCCGGCGACGTCCACGCCCTTGGGCGGCGGCGGCGCGTCCGGTGCGAGCTCGGGGCCGGCGATCTCGGACGAAAGACTCATTCGGCATCGCCCTCCGGAAAGTGACATGCCACGCCGTTGACCAGCTGGGGTTCGGTCGTGGCGCAGACCTCCTGTGCCTTCCAGCAGCGGGTGCGAAACCGGCAGCCCGACGGTGGGTCGAGCGGCGTCGGCACGTCTCCGGCCAGCCGGATGCGGCCGTTGGCCCGCGCGGGTGCGGTGACCTCGGGTACGGCCGAGAGCAGCGCGCGCGTGTACGGATGCCGCGGGCGCTCGTAGATCTGCTCCCGGTCGCCGATCTCCACGATCCGCCCGAGGTACATGACCGCCACCCGCTGGCAGAAGTGCCGGACCACCGCGAGGTCGTGCGCGATGAACACGAACGCCAGCCCGAGGTCGCGCTGCAGCCCCGGAGCAGGTTGATCACCTGGGCCTGGATCGACACGTCGAGCGCGGACACCGGCTCGTCCGCGACGATCAGCTTGGGACGCAGCGCCAGCGCCCGCGCGATGCCGATCCGCTGCCGCTGGCCGCCGGAAAACTCGTGCGGGTACCGGTTGTAGTGCTCGGGGTTGAGGCCGACCAGCTCCAGCAGCTCGCGTACCCGCTGCTTGACGCCGCCCGGCGGGCGGATCCCGTTTACCTCCAGCGGCATCGCGACGATCCGCCCGACGGTGTGCCGCGGGTTCAGCGAGGCGTACGGGTCCTGGAAGATGATCTGCAGGTCCTGCCGCAGCAGCCGCAGCCCGCGCCGCCCGACGCGGCTGATGTCCCGCCCCTCGAAGACGATCCGGCCGCCGGTCGGCTCCAGCAGGCGCACGAGCATCCGCCCCGTGGTCGTCTTGCCACAGCCCGACTCGCCGACGAGCCCGAGCGTCTCGCCGCCCGCCACCTCGAAGTCGATCCCGTCGACGGCGCGCACCAAGCCGCGCCCACGTACCGGAAAGTGCTTGGTCAGCCCTTCCACCTGGAGCAGCGAGCCGGCCCGCTGCTGGGGAACGTGGTCAGCCATTCGCCACCCCGGGCGGTGACAGGCGACAAGGTGCCCGTCCGCCACCTCGCGCAGCTCGGGCACCTCGGCGCGGGACCTGTCGTCGGCGTAGGCGCAGCGGGGATGGAACGCGCACCCCGGCGGCAGGTTGATCAGGCTGGGCGGGCTGCCCGGGATCGGCACGAGGTCCGCGTCCGCGTCACCGTGGAGGGAGGGCACGCTTGCCAACAGCCCCCAGGTGTACGGGTGCTGCGGCCGCCGCAGCACGTCCTCGACGCTGCCGTGCTCGACGGCCCGTCCGCCGTACATGACGAGCACCTCGTCGGCCACCTGGCTGACCACGCCCAGGTCGTGGGTGATCAGCACGATCGCCGAGTTGAACTCCTTCTGGAGATCTTCGAGCAGGTCCAGGATCTGCGCCTGCACGGTCACGTCGAGCGCGGTCGTCGGCTCGTCGGCGATGAGCAGGTCGGGGTCGTTGATGAGGGCCATCGCGATCATCGCCCGCTGCCGCATGCCGCCGGAGAACTCGTGCGGGTACTGCCGCGCGCGCCGCGCCGCCTGCGGGATGCCCACCCGGTCGAGCATCTCGACGGTGCGCTTGCGCGCCTCGCCGCCGCCGGCGCGCGGGTGGTGGACCCGGTACGCTTCGGCGATCTGCCGGCCCACCGGGTAGTACGGGTGCAGGGCCGAGAGGGGGTCCTGGAAGATCATCGCCATGTCGCGGCCACGCAGGCGGCGTACCTCCTCATCCGGACGGCCCACGACATCGCGGCCGCCGACGAGGATCTCGCCGGTGATGGTCGTGCGCTTCGGGTCGTGCAGCCCGAGCACCGCGAGGCTCGTGACGCTCTTTCCGGAGCCGGACTCGCCGACGATGCCGAGCGTCCGGCCGCGCTCGACCGCGAACGACACTCCGTCGACCGCACGCACCACCCCGTCTTCGGTGGCAAACCGAACGCGCAGGTCACGCACCTGGAGGTACGGGTCGGAGGTCGCTCCCACGGCACCTCGCCTTCGTAGGGAAGTTACAACTCGTAGCTGAAGATGAAAATAAGCTACAGCGAGGTCATCTGTCAGCAGCCGCTACCGTAATGAGATGGCGGCACGGCGCTCTACCCTTCTCGGGCGCGCCCTCACGGCCGGGCTGCTCGCGCTGGCGGGCTGCCACGGAGGTGCGCCCGCGCCGCGATCCGAGGCGCTCACCTTCCACACGCTCACGTACTCGCCGGGTGCCGAGGCGGCCGACCGCGCTCTGGCCAGCCTGAAGCGCGTCGACGACCACCCGCTCTACGAGATGATGTACGACGGGCCCGCGCCCACGCTCGCCCCGCCCGGCGCCAAGTCCAAGGTGATCGCGCTGCCGGCCGACCGCGACGCGTTCGCCTGCACGGTCTTCCTGGCCGCTGGCGACGCCGCGCGCCCGGTGCTCGGCCGCAACTTCGACTGGGACCACAACCCGGCGCTGGTGCTGGTCTCCCGCCCGCCCGACGCGTACGACTCGATATCGCTGGTCGACCTCTCCTACCTCGGCTTCGACCACCCTCGCCTGGCCAAGCTGGACGATGCCGCGGCAAAGCGCGACCTGCTGCTGGCCTCCACGCTGCCGTTCGACGGGGTGAACGAGCACGGCCTCGCGGTCGGCATGGCCCAGGTCGACGGCCAGGCCGAGGTCCGGCCGGGCGCACGCGAGGTCGGCTCGCTCGCGGTCATCCGCCTCGCGCTCGACACCGCGCGCACCGTGGACGAGGCGGTGCGCGTGTTCGAGACGTACACGATCAACTGGAGCGGCGGGCCGTCGATGCACTACCTGGTCGCCGACGCGGAGGGCGACTCGGCGGTCATCGAGTTCGCCACCGGCACGATGACCGTCACCCGCGGCGACGGCAAGTGGCAGCTGATGACCAACTTCAACCTGAGCACGTCCGACGCCGCCGGGCGCGCGGCCGACTGGCGCTACGCGGCGGGCTCGGCGGAGCTCACGGCAACGGCGGGCAGGCTCGACCCGGGCGAGGCGATGACGCTGCTGCGCACGCTCCGCCAGGGCCACACCCAGTGGTCGGTGGTCTACGACCTGAAGGCCGGCACGGCCGCGGTAGCGACCGGGCAGCGGTACGACCGCATCCACCACACCACGCTCTAGTGGTTATGCCCACGTGGAAGGATTGCACCAGCCTAAAGAAGTCGAGAGCCTCGGGAGGTGACAGTGACCGCGATGACGCCCACCCACGGCGGGCCGTGGACCGAGGAGGAGTTCCTTGCGCTCGGCGAGGACAACGAGCGGACCGAGCTCTTCGACGGCGATCTCCACATGACCGCCTCGCCCACCCCGTGGCACCAGCACGTCACGACCGAGCTGTTGGTCGCCCTTCGTGCGCCGGTCAGAGCGCGTGACCTGCGCATACACGCCGCTGTCAACCTGCGGCTGACGCCGGCCAGGATCGTGATACCGGACCTGACGATCACCACGGCGATCGACTTCGAGCAGCGCATCGTCCCGGGCAGCTGCGCTCGGCTGGTTTGCGAGGTCACCTCTCCGAGCAACGCGGCCACGGACCTGGTGCTCAAAATGCACTACTACGCCGAGGCCGGCATCCCGTGGTATCTGATTGTCGAGCACAAAGCGATGACCCTGCGACTCCTTCAACTGCAGCGAGGGACCTACGTCGAGCACCTCACGGCCGAGCCGGGCGGGGTGTTGAGGATGAGTGAGCCGGTAACGGCCGAGATACGTCCGGAGTCGTTGCTGCCGGAGCACTGATCAGCGCATAGGGTCATTTCCCATGACCCACTTCGACGTGGCTACCGCCGCGGTGCAGGCCGCGCTGGACGCCGGGGCGCGTTACGCCGACGCCCGGGTGATGCACCGGCGCTACGAGGCGATGTCCGCCAGAAACGGTGACATCGAAGAACTCACCCAGAGCGAGGACGCCGGCATCGGCGTGCGGGCGCTCGTCGGCAGCGGCTGGGGCTTCTACGCCGTGCCCGACCTCTCCGACGCCGCCGCCCGCGCGGCCGGCAGCCGGGCCGCGAAGACCGCGGCGGCCAGCGCGCGGGTGCCCGGACCCGCCACCGACCTCGTGCCGGCCGGCGCGGGCGCCGGGTCGTGGGCCTCGGCCTGCGCGGTTGACCCGCTCTCCGTGCCCCTGTCCGACAAGGGCGACCTGCTGGTACACGTGACCAAGACGATGCGCGAACACGGCGCGGACGTGGCGGAAGGGCTGTACCAGATCTGGGACACCGAGAAGTGGTTCGTGTCCAGCGAGGGACACCGGATCGACCAGCACATCCGCGAGTGCGGCGCGGGCATCTCGTCCACCGCGATCGGCGACGGCGAAGTGCAGCGCCGCAGCTACCCGGCCTACCGCGGGCAGTACGGCACGCGCGGCTGGGATCTCGTGGAGGAGCTCGACCTCGGCGCGCACGCGGCCCGCACCGCCGAGGAGGCGCGCGCCCTGCTCACCGCGCCGGTCTGCCCGGCCGGCGAGACCACGCTGATCCTCGGCAGCGAGCAGATGGCCCTGCAGATCCACGAGTCGGTGGGGCACGCGATCGAGCTGGACCGGATCCTCGGGTGGGAGGCCGCGTTCGCCGGTACCTCGTGGCTCGACCTCGACAAGCTCGGCACTCTCCACTATGGATCCGAGCTGATGAACATCACGATCGACCCGACGATCCCGGGCGCGCTGGGCAGCTTCGGGTTTGACGACGAGGGCACACCGGCCGCCCGGCGCGACGCGGTCCGCGAAGGACGCTGGGTGGGTGTGCTGGCCGGGCGGGACTCGGCCGCGGTCGCCGGGCTCGACTACGCCGGCAGCATGCGCGCCGACGGGTGGTCGCGCCTGCCGATGGTCCGGATGACGAACGTGGGCCTGGAGCCGGGCCCGCACACGCTCGAAGAGATGATCGCGGCCACCGACGACGGCATCTACATGGAGACCAACCGCTCGTGGTCGATCGACGACAAGCGGCTCAACTTCCAGTTCGGCACCGAAGTCGCGTACGAGGTCAAGAACGGGCGGCAGGGTCGGATGCTGCGCAACCCCACGTACACGGGGATCGGGCCGATCTTCTGGCGCTCCATGGACATGCTCTCCTCGGAGAGCATCGCCTGGGGCACGCCGAACTGCGGCAAGGGCCAGCCCGGGCAGATCGGCCACACCGGCCACCCCGCCGCGCCGGCCCGGTTTCAGAACGTGCGGGTGGGAGTGAGGGGCTGATGAGGGACATCGCGCACCGCGTCCTTTCGATGGTGGGCCCGGGCGTCGAGGCGGAGGTCTTCGTCGGCCACACCGCGCTGGCGCTGACCCGCTTCGCCAACTCGTTCATCCATCAGAACGTCGCCGACGCCACCACCTCGGTACGACTGCGCCTGCACGCCGACGGCCGGACCGCGAGCGGCTCGACCACGGTGACCACCGACGACGGCCTCGCCGGGCTGGTGCTGCGCACCCGCGAGGCGGCCCGCCTGGTGCCGCCCGACGCGGGTTGGCCGGGCCTCACCCCGCCCGCGCCGCTTGCCGGCGAGGGCAACTGGGACGAGGCCACCGCGCAGGCCTCGCCCGACGCGCGGGCGGATCGGGTACGCGCGTTCGTCGACGCCGCCGGCGGGCTGGAGACGGCCGGCTACTGCCGCACGATGCACGTGGCCGGCGCGTTCGCCAACTCCGCCGGCCAGTCGGTCACCGGCCGCACCGCCGAGGTGGCGATGGACGCGATCGCCCGGTTCGACGGAGCGGACGGCCTGGCCCGGCTCGCGAGCGGGCGCCTGTCCGAGGTGGACGGTGCGGTGCTCGGCGCCCGGGCCGCGGCCAAGGCGCGGGCCAGCACCGGTGCGGTCGAGCTGCCGCCCGGGCGGTACGAGGTGGTGCTCGAGGCCCCGGCGGTGGCCGACCTGCTGCAAAACTTCGCGCTGTACGGCTTCAACGGCAAGTCGTTCAACGAGCGGCGGTCGTTCGCCGAGCCGGGCGCGGAGCAGTTCGACAGCGCGATCACGCTTGTCGACGACACGCTCGGCGCCAGCGGGCTGGGCCTGCCGTTCGACGCGGAGGGCACCCCGAAGCGGCGGGTGGCGCTCGTGTCCGCCGGCGTGACCGAGGCCGTGACCCACGACCGCCGTACCGCCGCGGAGGCCGGCGTCGAGTCGACCGGGCACGCGATACCGGGCGGTGGAGCGTTCGGCGCGATGCCGGTGAGCATGCGGCTCGAGCCGGGCGCCGCCCGGCGGGAGCCGTCGACCCACGAGCCGGACGGGCTGGGTGCCGTCGTCGACCCGGCGGCCGCGCCGCTGGTGGCCAGTGTGGAGCGCGGCCTGCTGGTGACCGACCTCTGGTACACCCGGGTGCTCGACCCGAAGAGCCTCGTGGTGACCGGCCTGACCCGCAACGGAGTGTGGTTGATCGAAGACGGTGAGATCACCACGCCGGTCCGGAACTTCCGGTTCACCCAGTCGTACCCGCAGGCGCTCGCGGCCGGTGCGGTTCTCGGCGTGGGTGCTGACCTGACGACGGTGCCGGACGGATGGGGTGCGGCCTGGCGCACGGCACCGGCCCTCCACCTCGCCTCGTGGAACTTCACCGGTGGTGCGTCGGGCTGAAACCCCTCGTGGCGCGGGGTGCCGGCACCGGCACCCCGCGATCATGGGGTGGATCACATGGCGCGGCAGTGCTTGACTTGGCGCCGTGACGGACGACGATGCGCCCACCACCGCGGAGGAGACGGCCCCGGACAAGCCAGCCACGGCACCCGGCAAGCCGCGCCTCAGCGATGCCTTCCGGCGCCGGCGCCGCATGCTGGCGATCGCGGGCGGGGTCCTCGCCGTGCTCGTCATCGCCGTCTGCGCCACCGGCATCGCGCTGATCAGCGCGATCGACGGGCTGGCCGACCGGGCCGAAGACAACGAGCGCGGCGTTGCCCGCACCGACACCGCCTGTACCGAGCTTGAGCGGCGGCTCAACCGCCTGGTTCCGCCGGGCGCGACGGAAAACCCGCAGGCCCGGGCCACCGCCATCCGCAATGAAAACGCGGCCGTCCGGCCGTTCCTCGCCGAGCTCGACCAGCTGCCCGGCGACCGCCGCGAGCACCGGCGCGACTGGCTTGACGCGTGGAGCACGCTCGTCGAGGCCCGCGCTGCCTATGCCGGCGCCCTCGACCGCCAGGTCGGCGGCGGTGAGCCGGCGTTTTTCGTGCCGCCGCAGGGCCAGCGCGGCAAGCCTGTCGTGGAGCGCTTGGTGGACGCCGGGCCCGACTCGTGCGACGGGTCGGTGCGCCGGCTGGCCGCGCCCGACCTGTAGTGAACTACTACACAACGTCCTGGACTTACGTAACCCCCGCGACACAGGCAAGACTCCCATGCACGTGGCCGTCAACACGCGGCGTAACGTGTAGCACCGAAACCGCGCGGATGCGCCGTTAGGGAGACATAAAGAATGACGACTACGGCAACGAGGCCGGGTGCGCGGGTGCGCGCCGCCATCGCGGCGAAGACCCTCCGCACGGACCGGTGGTGGTTGGCGCCGCTCATCACCGTCATCGGGCTCGGCGGTTGGGTTGCGTACGCGACGGTGCGGGTCTTCATGCACGACTTCTACTGGGTCGAGCAGTACCACTACCTGACCCCGTTCTACTCGCCATGCATCACCGACCGCTGCATACCTGAGGCCGCGCACTTCGGCACCTACCTGCCGGGCTGGTGGATCATCCCGGAGGCCGCCTTCAGCCTCCCGTTCCTGCTGCTCTTCCGGCTCACCTGCTACTACTACCGGAAGGCTTACTACCGCGCCTTCTGGATGTCGCCGCCGGCCTGCGCCGTGCCGGACGGGCACAAGACCTACAGCGGCGAGACCCGGTTCCCGCTGATCTTCCAGAACGCCCACCGGTACGCCTTCTACGCCGCGGCCATCATCTCCGTGATCAACACGTACGACGCGATCCTGGCGTTCCACAGCCCAGAGGGCTTCGGCTTCGGGCTGGGCAACGTGATCCTGGTCGGCAACGTGGTGATGCTCTGGGCGTACACGATCTCCTGCCACTCGTGCCGGCACATCGCCGGCGGCCGGCTCAAGCACTTCTCCAAGCACCCGATGCGCTATCGCTTCTGGACGTTCGTCTCCAAGCTGAACGTCCGGCACATGCAGCTGGCGTGGATCACGCTGGGCACGCTGGCGCTGACGGACTTCTACATCATGGCCGTGTCCGCGGGTTGGTTCTCGGACCTCCGGTTCATCAACTAAAGGCGCCCAGATATGACTACGCGAATCGAACGACACCACTACGACGTCGTCGTCATCGGGGCCGGTGGCGCCGGCCTGCGCGCGGCGATCGAGGCCCGGCTGGCCGGCAAGAAGACGGCGATCATCTCCAAGTCGCTCTTCGGCAAGGCGCACACGGTCATGGCCGAGGGCGGCGCCGCCGCGGCGATGGGCAACGTCAACAGCCGCGACAACTGGATGGTCCACTTCCGCGACACGATGCGCGGCGGCAAGTTCCTCAACAACTTCCGGATGGCTGAACTGCACGCCAAGGAGGCGCCGAACCGCATCTGGGAGCTGGAGACGTACGGCGCGCTGTTCGACCGTACGAAGGACGGCAAGATCTCGCAGCGAAACTTCGGCGGCCACGAGTACCCGCGGCTCGCGCACGTCGGCGACCGCACCGGCCTGGAGCTGATCCGCACGCTGCAGCAGAAGATCGTCTCGCTCCAGCAGGAGGACAAGGCCGAGACCGGCAGCTACGACTCGCGCATCCGCGTCTTCGCCGAGACCACGATCACCGAGCTGCTGCTCGACGGCGACAAGGTGGCCGGTGCGTTCGGCTACTACCGCGAGAGCGGCGAGTTCGTGCTCTTCGAGGCGCCGGCCATCGTGCTGGCCACGGGCGGCGTCGGCCGGTCGTACAAGGTCACGTCGAACTCCTGGGAGTACACCGGCGACGGCCACGCGCTCGCCCTCCGGGCCGGCGCCACGCTGATCAACATGGAGTTCCTCCAGTTCCACCCGACCGGCATGGTCTGGCCGCCCTCGGTCAAGGGCATCCTGGTCACCGAGTCGGTCCGCGGCGACGGCGGCGTGCTGAAAAACTCCGACGGCAAGCGGTTCATGTTCCAGTACGTCCCCGACGTCTTCCGCAAGCAGTACGCGGAGACCGAGGAGGAGGCCGACCGCTGGTACGCCGACCCGGACAACAACCGCCGCCCGCCGGAGCTGCTGCCCCGTGACGAGGTCGCCCGCGCCATCAACAACGAGGTCAAGGAGGGTCGCGGCTCACCGGCCGGCGGCGTCTTCCTCGACATCGCGAGCCGCCTGCCGGCCGAGGAGGTCAAGCGCCGGCTCCCGTCGATGCACCACCAGTTCAAGGAGCTGGCCGGCGTCGACATCACCAAGGAGCCGATGGAGGTCGGTCCGACCTGCCACTACGTGATGGGCGGCGTCGAGGTCGACCCGGACACCGCGGCGGCGCTCGGCACCGTGCAGGGGCTCTTCGCGGCCGGCGAGGTCTCCGGCGGTATGCACGGCTCCAACCGGCTGGGCGGCAACTCGCTGAGCGACCTGCTGGTCTTCGGCAAGCGGGCGGGCGAGCACGCGGCGGTCTACACGGACGCGCTGCCGGCCCGGCCCCGCGTGGCACAGGCCGACCTCGACGCGGCCGTGGAGACGGCGCTCGCGCCGCTGACGCGGGAGGGCGGGGAAAACCCGTACACGCTGCAGCAGGACCTGCAGGCCGTGATGGGCGACCTGGTCGGCATCATCCGCCGCAAGGGCGAGCTCGAAGAGTCGCTGGTCCGCCTCGCCGAGCTGCGCGAGCGGGTCAGCAACGTCAGCGCGGCCGGCGGGCGCCGGTACAACCCCGGCTGGCACCTCGCCATCGACCTGCGCAACATGCTCGTCGTCTCGGAGTGCACAGCGAAGGCGGCGCTGGAGCGGGAGGAGTCGCGCGGCGGACACACCCGCGAGGACTTCCCGTCGATGCGGCCGGAGTGGCGGCAGGTCAACCTCGTCTGCTCCCTCGACGGCGACAAGGTACGGCTCGAGCACAAGCCCCTGCCGAAGATGCGGCCGGAGCTCATCAAGCTCTTCGACCGCACCGAGCTTTCGAAGTATCTGACCGATGAGGAGCTCGCCGAGTTCGACGCGCTCGCTGAGGAGGCTGCCAAGTAATGGGCGCGAAGCGTCTTTTCAAGGTCTGGCGGGGCGACGAGACCGGTGGTGACCTGAAGGACTACGAGGTCGAGGTCAACGAGGGCGAGGTGGTCCTCGACGTCATCCACCGTCTGCAGGCCACGCAGACGCCCGACCTGGCATGCCGGTGGAACTGCAAGGCCGGCAAGTGCGGCTCCTGCTCGATGGAGATCAACGGTACGCCGCGACTGGGCTGCATGACCCGGATGTCCACGTTCGCCGAGGAGGAGACCGTGACGGTCACTCCACTGCGGACGTTTCCGGTGATCCGCGACCTGGTCACGGACGTCTCCTTCAACTACGAGAAGGCGCGGCAGACGCCCGCCTTCGCACCGCCGGCCGACCTGGCCCCCGGCGAGTACCGCATGCAGCAGGTGGACGTCGAGCGCTCGCAGGAGTTTCGCAAGTGCATCGAGTGCTTCCTGTGCCAGAACACCTGCCACGTGGTCCGTGACCACGAGGAGAACAAGCGGGCCTTCGCCGGGCCGCGGTACCTCATCCGCGCGGCTGAGCTGGACATGCACCCGCTCGACGCGAAAGAGGACCGCAAGGAGTACGCCCAGTCCTCGATGGGAATGGGTTACTGCAACATCACCAAGTGCTGCACGGAGGTGTGCCCCGAGCACATCAAGATCACCGACAATGCGATCATTCCCATGAAGGAACGGGTGGTCGACCGCCGGTACGACCCGCTCGTGTGGCTGGGCCGGAAGATCTTCCGGCGCGACCAGCTCGACGAGGCGGGCGGCGCACCGGTCGCGGCCACCGTCGGTGCGCACGCGGAAGGGTCCGAAGTGGAGCAGCAAGGGGTCAACTGGCACCGCGAGGTGCCGCGCCCGCAGACCGCCCCGGTCGGCGATGACGGCAGGCTGCCGATCTCCGAGGTGGCGTTCGACCGTCCGGGCGGCCCGTCGCCGTTCGGCGACGACGTGACGTTTCCGCTGCCGCCCGAGGGGCTCAACTACGCACACCCAGAGCGGGACTGAGCGAGGCAACAGCGTGTCGAGGGCACTCCGGACGTGGTCCGGGGTGCCCTCAGCGCTTCAGAAACGGTGGCAGGGCGGCCACGATCGGCGCGTCGGCCGGCAGCCACTGCACGGAGAGCAGCTCCTCCGCACCGAGCCAGCGCAGCTCCTCGTGCTCCAGGGCCTGCGGGACGCCCCCGTCGAGCAGTTCGGCCGTGAACACGCGCAGCAGCGCCCGCCCGTGCCCGAGCAGCACGTCCTCGCCGACGCGTTCGCCGACCGCGACCCGGACGCCGAGCTCCTCCTCGCACTCGCGGACAAGCGCTTCGACGTCAGATTCGCCCGGCTCGACCTTTCCACCCGGAAACTCCCACATACCGGCCATCTCGGGCGGATCAGATCGAGCGCATGCCAAAACCTTCCCATCTACGATGATCGCGGCGCCGACGATGATCCTTTGGTTAATCCGTTCGGACTGCACGGCCGACCAGCCTTCCAGATCAATAAGGAATTCGGGTGCCTGAGCCGTCCTGTAGGGCACCAGAAGACGGAAATGTGGGCGTGGACACACCAGCCGCTTAGCGGCAAGACTGGGGGGCACCGAACGATGACGAGATGGCGACGATTTGGCCACAAGCCGGCAACGACGCCTGGGAGGTGTGGCATATGCGTGCTCTGTGGGGAAGCAGGGCCGGCCGTGACTATCTCAGCGACGCCCTGACCCTGCTGCCTGGCTGGACCCGCGAGGGTCGGCAGATCAAGCGCACGCTGGTAATCGACGACTCACAACACGCGGCACTCACCGAGCGTATCAAGGTGGTCGCCGATGCGTTACACCTGCAGCCAGAGGTCCGGCGCCTCGACGGGCGCACCCAGATCCGCCTGACGCCGCGTGACGGCGAGACCATCACCGAGGGCGAGGTCACGCTGGCCGCCCGCATCGAAGACGCGTACCGGACCGTGACCAGCGGCGCATAGCCGACCGCGCTCAGACGTTGAAGCGAAACTCGACCACGTCGCCGTCGCGCATCACGTAGTCCTTGCCCTCCATGCGCACCTTGCCGGCCGCCTTGGCCGAGGACATGGAGCCTGCCGCCATCAGGTCGTCGTACGAGACGATCTCGGCCTTGATGAAGCCACGCTGGAAGTCGGAGTGGATCACACCCGCGGCCTCGGGCGCCGTGGCGCCGACCGGGATCGTCCAGGCCCGCGCCTCCTTCGGCCCCGCTGTGAGGTACGTCTGCAGGCCCAGCGTGCGGAAGCCGACCCGGATCAGCTGGTGCAGGCCCGGCTCCGGCTGGCCGATCGACTCCAGCAGCTCGCGGGCCTCCTCTTCGGGCAGGTCGATCAGCTCGGACTCGACCTTGGCGTCCATGAAGACCGCCTCGGCCGGCGCGACGATCGCGCGCAGCTCGTCCAGGAACTCCGCGTTGGCCAGCTCCTCCTCGTCGACGTTGAAGACGTAGAGGAACGGCTTCGTGGTGAGCAGGTGCAGCTCGCGCAGCTCGGCCACGTCGATGCCGGCCGCGGCGGCGCCGGCGTACAGCGTGACGCCCTCGTTGAGCAGCTTTGCGGCGGCGGCAGCGGCGGCGGCGACCGAAGCCCGGTCCTTGCGGAGCTTGGCCTCCTTCTCGAGCCGGGGCAGCGCCTTTTCGAGCGTCTGCAGGTCGGCGAGCATCAGCTCGGTGTTGATCGTCTCGATGTCGTCGGCGGGCGAGATCTTGCCGTCGACGTGGACCACGTTCGGGTCGGAGAACGCGCGCACCACCTGGCAGATCGCGCTCGCGTCGCGGATGTTCGCCAGGAACGCGTTGCCCCGGCCCTGCCCCTTCGACGCGCCGCGCACGAGCCCGGCGATGTCGACGAACGACACCGGCGCGGGGATCACCTTCTGCGAGTCGTACAGCTCGGCGAGCTTGGGCAGCCGCGGGTCGGGCAGCCCGACGACGCCGACGTTCGGCTCGATCGTGGCGAACGGGTAGTTGGCGGCGAGGACGTCGTTTTTCGTCAGCGCGTTGAACAGCGTGCTTTTGCCGACGTTGGGCAGGCCGACGATGCCGATGGTGAGACTCACGGGCGGCCAGTCTACGCGCCGGCCCGCCGCACCCCGCCGCCACGGTCATGTCCGAAATCCGCGAGCTTATCGCCGCCGGGCGGGGCACGATCGATGGCGTGGAGTTGGACTTCGAGCGGTGCTACCGGGCCGTCGACAGCCGCGACGGGCGGTTCGACGGCTGGTTCTACACCGCTGTCACGTCGACCGGCATCTACTGCCGGCCGTCCTGCCCCGCCGTCACGCCGAAACCGGAAAACGTGCGCTTCTACCCGTCCGCGGCTGCCGCACAGCGCGCCGGCTTCCGAGCTTGCCGGCGGTGCCGCCCGGACGCGGCGCCGGGCTCGCCCGAGTGGGACGTGCGCGCGGACGTGGTCGGCCGGGCGATGCGGCTGATCTCCGACGGCGTGGTGGACCGCGACGGCGTGCCGGGGCTGGCCAGCCGCCTCGGGTACACCGAGCGCCACCTGCACCGCATGCTGGTGGCCGAGCTCGGTGCGGGCCCGCTCGCGCTGGCCCGGGCGCAGCGGGCGCAGACCGCGCGCATCCTGATCGAGACGACCGACCTGGGGCTGGCGGAGATCGCGTTCGCGGCCGGGTTCGGCAGCGTGCGGCAGTTCAACGACACGATCCGCGAGGTGTTCGGCTCGGCACCGTCCGGGCTGCGCAAGCAGAAGCGCGGACCGGCGCCCGAGACCGGGGCGATCCACCTGCGCCTGGCTTACCGGCCGCCGCTGCACGCCGAGTCGCTGCTTGAGTTCCTGGCGCTGCGGGCGGTGCCGGGCGTGGAGGAGGCGGACACCACGACGTACCGCCGTTCGCTGCGCCTCCCGCACGGCACCGCAACGGTCGAGCTGACCCCGACGCCCGGCTACGTGGCCGCGCTCCTGCGCCTGTCCGACGTGCGCGACCTGGCTCCGGCCGTGGCCCGCTGCCGCCGCCTGCTCGACCTGGACGCCGACCCGGTGGCGGTGGACACCGCGCTGGCCGAGGACGAGGCGCTCGCGCCGATCGTGGCAAAGGAGCCGGGCGTACGGGTGCCGCGCTCGGTGGACAGCTTCGAGATGGCGGTACGGGCCATCGTCGGCCAGCAGATCTCGGTGGCCGCCGCGCGGAAGGTGCTCACCAACCTCGTTCCGCCCGGCCAGGCGCTCTTCCCGGGCCCGGAGGAGGTGCTGGCGCTGCCGGACGAGGCGTTCAAGATGCCGTCCGCACGCCGGGCCACGATCCGGGCGCTCGCGTCGGCCATCGCCGGTGGCGAGCTCGACCTCGACCCGGGCGCCGACCGGGAAGAGGCGGTACGCAACCTCACCAGGCTGCCCGGCATCGGCTCCTGGACCGCCGGCTACGTCGCGATGCGCGGAATCGGCGACCCCGACTCGTTCCTCCCGACCGACCTGGGAGTGCGCCGCGGCGCGAAGGCGCTCGGCCTCCCCGACGACCCGAAGGCGCTCGACGCGCACGCGGCCCGCTGGGCACCGTGGCGCTCGTACGCCCTGATCCGACTCTGGAGACACGCATGAACAGCACTGTTGTGCACACGCCCGTCGGGCCGTTCACGATCCTGGCCAGCGACGCGGGTGCGGTACGTGCGGCCGGCTTCACCACCGACGTGGGGCGGCTGCTGGCGCTCGTACACCCAGGCCTGCGGGAGGAGCCGCGGCCGCGACCGGACCTCGGACCGGTGAGCGCGGCGGTGCTGTCCTATTTGGATGGTGATCTGAGGGCGATCGACGAGGTGCCGGTCGAGCAGCGCACCGGCGGTGCCTACCTCGCGCACGCCTGGGACGTGCTGCGCGAGGTGAAGCCGGGGCAGCCGGTGACGTACACCGGGTTCGCCGAGCTGGCCGGCCGCCCCGAGGCGATCCGGGCCGCGGCGAGCGCGTGCGCGCGCAACGCGGTCGCGCTTTTCGTGCCCTGCCACCGGGTCGTGGGCACGGACGGGACACTTCGCGGATACCGCTGGGGGCTGGACATCAAGAAGTGGCTTCTGGCACACGAGGGGACAACAAACTCGTAAACGTCAGACGTAACAGCTAACGTCACTGTGTGCATTACGACGGTGACCGGCGCCATCCCGTGCACAACTTGTGGCGCATCCGCCGTTATGTCCGTCCTTACTTGGCTTTGATGATCTGGCTCGTGTTCGCGGCGTTCGCGGCCACGGGCGCCAGCATCGCCGTCCCGCTTGTCGTCCAGCGTGTCGTCGACGGACCCATCGCCAACGACGACCCGACCGGCCTGTGGTGGCTCGGCGGGCTCGCGGCCGCCTTCGGGCTCATCGAGGCAGGTCTTATTTTCATCCGGCGATGGACTCAGGCGGCGTCCGCGCTCGGCATGGAAACCACGATCCGCAACGACGTCTACGCGCATCTCCAGCGCCTGCAGATCGGCTTTCACGACCAGTGGCAGTCCGGGCAGCTGCTGTCGCGCGTCACCGCCGACCTGTCGGTGATCCGGCGGTTCCTCTCGTTCGGGCTTGTCTTCCTGATCGTCAACACCGCTACGTACATCACGGTGGTGGCGCTCCTCATCCATCTGCGGTGGCCGCTCGGCCTGCTGGTGGCGGCGAGCGCGGTGCCGCTGTTCATCATGAGCCGGCGCTTCTCCCGGGCGTACATCGCGGCGTCCCGCCGCATGCAGGACGAGCTCGGCGACGTCGCCACGCTCGTCGAGGAGTCGGCGCAAGGGCTGCGCACGATCAAGGCGTTCGGTCGGCGGCCGTTCATGGCAAAGCGCTTCGGACAGGAGGCGCGGCAGCTGCACGACACCGCGATCGGCAAGGGGCGGCTGCTCGCGCTCAGCTCGGCTCGCTTCGACCTGGTGCCCAACCTCACGCTCGCGGTCGTGCTGGTCGCCGGCGCCGCCACGGTGGCCGCGGGTGACATGACGCTCGGCCAGCTCGTCGCGTTCGTCTCGCTCCAGCTGATGCTGATCTGGCCGATCGAGTCGCTGGGCTGGATCATCGCAAACGCGCAGGAGGCGATGACCGCCGCCGACCGCATCCACGAGGTGCTCGACACCCCGCCCTCCATCGTGGACAGTGATGGGGCGGTCGCGGTGACCGAGTCCCGGGGCACGTGCGGTTCGAGGGGGTGACGTTCACCTATCCCGGCACCGACACGCCGGTCCTGCGCGGCATCGACCTCGACGTGCGTCCCGGCGAGACGCTTGCCATCGTCGGCACGACCGGCTGCGGAAAGACGAGCCTCGTCTCGCTGATGCCGCGCCTCTACGACATCACCGGCGGGCAGATCACGCTCGACGGGCGCGACATCCGCGACATCAAGCTCGGCTCGCTTCGGCGTCTGGTGGGCATGGCGTTCGAAGATCCGACGCTCTTCTCGATGTCGGTGCGGGAAAACCTGACCCTCGGCCGCCGCGAGACCACCGACGACGAGATTTACGAGGCGCTGCGGGTGGCGCAGGCCGAGTTTGTGTACGAGCTGCCGTGGGCCCTCGACACCCGCATCGGCGAGCAGGGCCTGTCCCTGTCCGGTGGGCAGCGGCAGCGGCTCGCGCTGGCCCGCGCGGTGATCGGCCGCCCGCGCGTGCTGGTGCTTGACGATCCGCTCTCGGCGCTCGACGTGCACACCGAGGCGCTCGTCGAGGACGCGCTGGCCCGCGTGCTGCACGGCACGACCGCGCTGCTCGTCGTGCACCGACCGTCCACAGTGGCCCTCGCCGACCGGGTGGCGCTTCTCGCCGACGGCCAGATCACCGCCGTCGGCACCCACTCGGAGCTGCTCGAGACCGTGCCCGCCTACCGCGCCGCCCTGTCCGCCGAAGCCGTGGGAGCTACCGGCCCCGGCGGAGACGTGGAGCGAAGCGGTGTCGTCAGCCGATAGCTGGCGCGGCCGGGCGGCGGACCAGGCCGCGGATCAGACCCTGGCGGAGACCGGCTCGGTGGTGCGGCTGCGCGCCCGCAGCCGGGTGCTGCTCGCCTCGCTGATCCGCCCGCACCGCCGCGCGCTCGGGCTCGCCATCGGCCTGCTGCTGCTGCAAAACGCCGCCGGCATGGCCGGCCCCTTCCTCGTCATGCTCGGCATCGACAAGGGCATCCCACCCCTGCGGGACGACGGCGACCCCACCGTGCTCATCGTGATCGCCACCGCGTTCCTGGCCGCGGCCATCGGCGAATACCTCGGCAAGCGCGGCTTCCTCATCCTCTCCGCCCGCATCGGCCAAGCCGTCCTGCTCGACCTGCGCCAGCGCGTGTACGACCACTTCCAGCGCCTCTCCATCGACTTCCACGAGCGCTACACATCCGGCCGCGTCGTCGCCCGCCTCACCAGCGACATGGACTCCATCGCCGAGCTCGTCGACGGCGGCATCGACGACCTCGTCCTCGCCGGCCTCTCCGTGCTCTCCGTCGCCGGCATCCTGCTCTGGCTCGACGCCCCGCTCGCCGCCGTCACGCTCATGGCCTTCCCGTTTCTGCTGTGGCTCTCCCGCTGGTTCGCCCGCGCCTCCGCCCGCGCGTACCGCCGCACCCGCGAAGCCGTCGCCCTCGTCATCGTCCACTTCGTCGAGTCGCTCGGCGGCATCCGCGCCGTACAGGCATTCCGCCGCGAGCCACGCAACCAACAGATCTTCGAAGACCTCAACGACGACTACCGCCGCGCCAACCTGCACGCCTTCCGCCTCATCGCCATCTACTCCCCCGGCATCAAGGTCATCGGCAACATCGCCATCGCCGCCGTGCTCACCTACGGCGGCTGGCAGGTCATGCAAGGCCACACCGAGATCGGCGTCCTGGCCGCGTTCCTGCTCTACCTACGCCGCTTCTTCGAACCCATGCAGGAGCTCAGCCAGTTCTACAACGCGCTCCAGTCAGCCACCGCCGCCCTGGAAAAACTCGCCGGTGTACTCGACGAGAAGCCCTCGGTCCCCCCACCGTCCACGCCCACCCCGCTGCCGGCCGACGCCGGTGGCGCCGTCGAGTTCCGCGCCGTGACCTTCCACTACCGCGCGGACAAACCGATCCTGCCCGCCCTCGACCTGGACATCCCGGCCGGCCAGACCGTCGCCCTCGTCGGCGCCACCGGCGCCGGCAAGTCCACGATCGCCAAGCTCGTCGCCCGCTTCTACGACCCCGTCGACGGCACCGTCACCCTCGACGGCGTCGACCTGCGCGACGTCAACGACACCGACCTGCGCCGCGCCGTCGTCATGGTCACCCAGGAAAACCACCTCTTCTCCGGCACCGTCGCCGACAACATCCGCTTCGGCCGACCCACCGCCACCGACGACGAAGTGGCCGACGCCGCCCGCGCCATCGGCGCGCACGCCTTCATCGAGGCCCTGCCACACGGCTACGACACCGACGTACACCGCCGCGGCGGCCGCCTCTCCGCCGGGCAACGCCAACTCGTCGCGTTCGCCCGCGCCTTCCTCGCCGACCCCACCGTCCTCATCCTCGACGAGGCCACCTCATCCCTCGACGTCCCCAGCGAACGCCTCGTCCAGCACGCCCTCCGCACCATCCTGCGCGAACGCACCGCCCTCGTCATCGCCCACCGCCTGTCCACAGTGGAGATCGCCGACCGCGTGCTCGTCCTCGAAGCCGGCCGCATCGTCGAAGACGGCCCCCCAGCCACCCTCATCACCGGCGGCGGCCGCTACGCCGACCTGCACCGCCAGTGGCGCGAGTCCCTGATCTGACAAAGCGATATGCCCCGGTCCGTTTCAGCCGCGGACCGCATGCGCGGGCCCGGGGGAAACGTGGAGCGCAGCGTTCCACCCGCGCGGCCAACGGCGGAGGGTGAGGCCGCGGGAGCGACGGTCTGGACCACCGCGGACGTCGCGGTAGCTCAAAGGGGCTTCAGATCGGAGGGATAACGCGGTGCTCGCCGCCGCGGGCGTACGTACGCTCTACGGCATGACTGATACGGTGCGGACCGCGCGCCCCGGTCTCCCGGACCGTCCCACGCTGGACGGGCTGGAGGAGAAGTGGGCGCGCCGCTGGCAGGAGGAGGGCACGTACGCGTTTGACCGGTCGAAGGACCGCTCGGACGTATACGCGATCGACACGCCTCCGCCGACCGTATCGGGCGAGCTGCACATGGGGCACGTCTTCTCGTTCACGCACACCGACCTCGTGGCCCGATTCCAGCGCATGCGCGGCAAGATGGTGTTCTACCCGATGGGCTGGGACGACAACGGCCTGCCGACCGAGCGCCGCGTGCAAAACGTCTTCCAGGTGCGCTGCGACCCCTCGCTGCCGTACGACCCGGAGTGGGCGCCCAGCGGAAAGCCGGAAAACATCTCGCGGCGCAACTTCATCGAGCTGTGTGAGCGGCTGACGGCCGAGGACGAGCAGGCGTTCGAGGCGTTGTGGCGGCGGTTGGGGCTGTCGGTGGACTGGTCGCTGACGTACACGACGATCGGGCACCGGGCCCGGCTCGTGTCGCAGCGGGCGTTCCTGCGCAACCTGGCCCGGGGCGAGGCGTACACCGCCGAGGCGCCGACGCTGTGGGACGTGGGCTTCCGCACCGCGGTGGCCCAGGCGGAGCTGGAGGACCGCGAGCGGCCCGGTGCGTACCACAAGCTGCGCTTCCACGGCGACGCACCGATCTTGATCGAGACCACCCGGCCCGAGCTGCTGCCGGCCTGCGTGGCGCTGGTGTGCCACCCCTCCGACGAGCGGTACGCGCCGCTGGTCGGCCGCACGGTCCGGACGCCGCTGTTCGGTGTCGAGGTGCCGGTGCGTGCGCATCCGCTCGCCGACCCGGCCAAGGGCACCGGCATCGCGATGGTGTGCACGTTCGGCGACCTTGCCGACGTGACCTGGTGGCGCGAGCTGCAGCTGGACACCCGCGTGGTGATCGGGCGAGACGGGCGGCTGCTGCCCGAAGCGCCGGCGGGCGTGCCGGCCGATGCCTACGCGCCGCTCGCCGGCCTCACCGTCAAGGCCGCCCGCAAGGCGGTTGTCGAGCTGCTCGGCGAAGACCTCGTCGGCGAGCCACGGCCGATCACCCACCCGGTGAAGTTCTACGAAAACGGCGAGCAGCCGCTGGAGATCGTGGGGACCCGCCAGTGGTACATCCGCAACGGCGGACGCGACCCCGGCCTCCGGGACGCGCTGCTCGAGCGGGGGCGGGAGCTGCGCTGGGTGCCGGAGCACATGCGCCACCGGTACGAACACTGGGTGGGTGGGCTCAACGGTGACTGGCTGATCAGCCGCCAGCGCTTTTTCGGGGTGCCGATCCCCGTCTGGTACCGGCTCGACGACGCTGGCGAGCCGGACCACAACCACCCTCTCACACCCAGCGAGGCGCTGCTACCGATCGACCCATCTTCGGACATTCCGGCCGGATTTACCGCCGAAGACAGGGGACGCCCGGGCGGTTTCGTGGGCGATCCGGATGTTATGGACACGTGGGCTACTTCCTCGCTTTCACCCCAGATCATCGGAGGGTGGGAAGAGGATCCCGACCTGTTCGCGCGGGTGTTCCCGATGGACCTGCGGCCGCAGGGGCAGGAGATCATCCGGACCTGGCTGTTCACCTCCGTGGTCCGCGCCCACCTGGAGCAGGGCGTGCTTCCGTGGCACACCACTGTCCAGTCCGGCTGGATCCTCGACCCCGACCACAAGAAGATGTCCAAGTCCCGTGGCAATGTGGTCACGCCGATGGCACTGCTGGAAGAGCACGGCGCCGACGCGGTCCGGTACTGGGCGGCGAGCGGCCGCCCCGGCACCGACCTCGCCTACGAGCCGCGCCAGATCAAGGTCGGCCGGCGGCTGGCGACAAAGCTGCTCAACGCGTCCAAGTTCGCCCTCGGGCTGGGCGCGGCGGAGGCGCTGCGAGCACCGGTGACCGAGGAGCTGGACGCCTCGATGCTGGCCGGCCTCGCCGGGGCGCTGCGCACGGCCACGGCGGCCCTCGACGACTACGACCACACCGGTGCGCTGCAGGCGGCGGAGGCGTTCTTCTGGACGTTCTGCGACGACTACATCGAGCTGGTCAAAGAGCGGGCGTACGGCTCACGCGACGGCGCCGACTCCGCCCGCGCCGCGCTGGCGACCGCGCTCTCGGTGCAGTTGCGGCTGTTCGCGCCGTTCCTGCCGTACGCGACCGAGGAGGTGTGGTCGTGGTGGCGGTACGGCTCGGTGCACCGCGCACCCTGGCCCTCCCGCTACGAGCTGAAGAGCGACGGCGACCCCGAGCTGCTCAAGGTGGCCAGCGCGGCGCTGACCCAGGTGCGGCGGGCCAAGTCCGAGCGGCGGCTGTCGATGCGGGCGGAGGTGCCACTCGCCGAGGCGCTCGGCCCGGCGGAGCAGCTCGACCGGCTGTCGCGCGTGGCCGGCGACTTCAAGGCGGCCGGCCGCATCGAGCGGCTCGACCTGCTGCCCGACCGGACGCCCGAGCTGGTCATCGCCTGCGCCTTCTGACACTCACTGGGCCCTGCTTCAAAGATCCCGCTCGCCTTGCTAGGCCCTGCTTCGAAGATCCCGCTCGCACCAACGGATGCGAAGCAGGGCTAGGCCCTGTTTGAAAAAGGATTGTCGAGGCGAGCCGGAGTCCAGGCGGCGTCCGGGGGTGGCGGACGCAAGGTCACATACCGGTGTTGTATGCGGCCTTACGCCCGACGCCGCCGGACGCCGCCTGGGCCCGGCGCAGCCCGGCAAGGATTTTCCAAACAGGGCCTAGAAGGTTGTCGGCCAGTCGCCGCGGATGAAGCGCAAGCCGAGCAGGAAGACGATCAGGGCGGGAAAGACCGCGAGCGTGACGGCCTGTAGGCGGTATTCGATCTGGTGGCGGAGCAGTGCCAGCCCGTTGAGCGCGACGGCCACAGCCGCGGCCATCATGAAGCCGCCCCACCAGTCGGTGTCGCCGAAGTCGACGACGCCGGCATTCATCAGCAGAAACAGCACGCCCAACGCGGTGCCGCAGAGCGCCAGAGTGGCGATCGTGCGGTGGAACGCGCGGGCGAGCGGGTGTGCCGGGCGCCACGCGTACGTCCCGGCGATGGCGAGAGTGGGCAGGATGATCATGATGGGCCAGCCATCGGTCATCACGCCGAACATCAGCATGGCGCCGACCGCGAACACGATCAGGCCGACCCAGGCCACCAGGTAGCCCGTGGCGGCCTTGCCCCCACCCCGGGTGAGCAGCGGCGCGCCGGCCGCCGCGATGAACGCGCCCGGCACGAGCACGAACCCGGCCCACCAGTGGAAGTGTCCGGTGCCCTGCGCGACGGCTGTCACGGCCGCGGCGCCGAAGGCCACGGCGGCGGCCGCGAACCACCAGGCCCGCATCGGCTGGACCGCCACCGACTGGACCCCCGCCCTCGAATGCGTCTCTACGCTCACGCTAACCGACTCTGCCCCCGCGGCCGGGCAAACACCATCCAGCTAGCCCTACCCTCCAGGCGGGGGCTGTCCCGACGGCTCTAGAAGTCGCCGCCGCCGAAGTCGCCACCGCCGAAGCCGGCATCGCCGCCGAAGTCGCCGCCGCCGTAGTCGCCCCCGTAGTCACCACCCGCGTCGCCGCCGTCGCCTCCGCCCGAGCCGTCGTCGAAGCCCTCCGCCTGCCCGGCGTCATAGCCGTACCCCGGGTCGGCGAAGGCGGGCGAGAAGAGCGCGTCAAAGATCAACAGACCGCCGATCGCGCCGGCGGCACCGGCGAGGGCGGGCTTCCACCAGGGCTGCGAGTACCAGCCGGCCGGCACCGGGCGGCCCTGCACCCGCCCACCCGGGTAGTAGTAAGGCGTGTCGTTGCCCGGCTGCGGCCCCGCCTTGAAGTGCTGGCCCTGAACATCGACCTCGCGCTCCACCGTCAGCTGCCCGGCGCCGTGGGCGGCGGCCAGCGGCGGCAGGTCGGGGCCGGGGTCGAGGCCGAGCGCGACGCGGGCGGCCCGCGCGTACGCCAGCCCCTCGATCGCCGTCTCCCTGGCCAGCGCAAACTGCCGCACCGTCCGGGACTGCTCCAGCTGGCTGCCCGCGGCCGTGTACCGCTCACCCGCGTCCACCAGCGCCTGCCGGACAGCCGGCTCGTCGCCGTGCAGGTTCATGACCTGGCCACCCAGCCGCTCGTACCACCGCTGTGCCTCGGCCCGCGCGTCCGCCAGGTCCCGGGCGTGCCGCTCCGCGCTCGCCCTCCGTAGCAGGAACGCACCGCCGGCGATCAGCACGACGAGCACGACCAGCAAAAACCACTCCATGTCCCGACGGTACCCGGCCCGTTTCGTCGTACTCGTTTGGCAAGCTCACGGACGTGGACATTTCGACGCTGGCCGTGGTGGTCGTCTGCCTGGGCGCCGGAGGCGCCGTCGGGTGGCTGGCCGCACGGGCCCGGGCCAGCGCGGAGCTGGCCCGCCTCGACGCGACGCTGCGCGCCACCCGCGAGGGTGAGGAGCGGCTGGAGCAGTCGATGCGGGCTCTGTCCTATGAGGCCACCGCACAGTCACAGGAGGCCGTCGCCCGCGCGGTCGCACCGCTGCACGAGTCCCTCCGGCGGTACGAGATGCGGGTGGCCGACCTGGAGCGGGAGCGCGTCGACGCGTACGCGGAGCTGCGCGAGCAGGTGCGCGCGATGTCCACGGTCTCCGGTGAGCTGCGCACCGAGACAAAGCAGCTTGTCGCCGCGCTCCGGGCGCCTCAGGTGCGCGGGCGGTGGGGTGAGCACCAGCTGCGGCGGATCGTCGAGGCAGCGGGCATGCTGGAGCACTGCGACTTCTCCGAGCAGGTGACGGCGGTCAACGACATCCAGGGTGTACGCCCCGACCTGGTCGTCAAGCTCCAAGGTGGACGGTCGGTGGTGGTCGACGCCAAGGCTCCCTTCGAGGCGTACCTGGCGGCGATGGAGTCGCGCGACGAGCGGGGCCGCGACTCGCACCTCGACGCGCACGCCCGCCACCTGCGCGGCCACGTCGACGCGCTGGCGGCAAAGTCGTACTGGAGCGCGTTCGAGCAGACGCCCGAGTTCGTGGTGCTCTTCGTGCCGGCCGACCCGTTTCTCGACGCGGCGCTGCAGCGCGACCCCACGCTGCTGGAGCACGCGTTCGCCCGCAACGTCGTGCTCGCCACGCCGGCGACGCTGATGGCGCTGCTGCGCACGGTGGCGTACGTGTGGCGTCAGGAGGCCCTGGCCCGAAACGCGCTCGCGGTGCACACGCTGGCCCGCGAGCTCTACGGGCGGCTTTCCACGCTCGGTGACCACGTGAGCCGGCTCGGCGGGGCGCTCGGCGGCGCGGTAAGTGCGTACAACCGGGCGGTCGGCTCGCTGGAGGCGCGCGTGCTCGTCAGCGCCCGCAAGCTGGCCGAGCTGGGCGTCTCCGACGACGAGCTGCCGGCGCCGGCGCAGGTCGAGATCTCGCCGCGCCAGCCCCAGTCACCCGAGCTGGTCGGAGACTAGGGCGGCCGCCTCCTTGGCGCGGCTCGCGGCCGCCGCCTTCATCTCGCGCTTGAGCTCCTGCGGCAGGGAGAAGGTCAGCCGCTCGTCGGCGGTCGTGACCTCGGCCACGTCGGCGAAGCCGCGCGCCGCGAGGTGCTCCAGCACCTGCATGACAAGCTCGTCGGGCACGCTCGCGCCGGACGTGACGCCGACCGTGGTGGCGCCCTCCAGCCACTCGTCGGCGATCTCGTGCGCGTAGTCGACCAGGTGACCGCCGCGCGCGCCGGCGTCGATGGCGACCTCGACAAGCCGCACCGAGTTGGAGGAGTTGCGCGAGCCCACGACGAGCACCACGTCGCATTGCGGCGCGATCTCCTTGACCACGTGCTGGCGGTTTTGCGTGGCGTAGCAGATGTCGTCGCTGGGCGGCGACTGGAGCAGCGGGAGCCGCTGCTTGAGCCGGGCCACGGTCTCCATCGTCTCGTCGACGGAGAGCGTCGTCTGGGAGAGCCACACGACCTTTGACGGGTCACGCACGGTGACCTTGTCGGCGCCTTCCGGTCCGTCGACGAGCTGGACGTGCGCGGGCGCCTCACCGGCCGTGCCGATGACCTCCTCGTGGCCCTCGTGGCCGATGAGCAGGATGTCGTAGTCGTCGGCCGCGAACCGCTTCGCCTCTTGGTGCACCTTGGTCACCAGCGGGCACGTCGCGTCGATGGCCTTGAGCGAACGCGCCTTGGCCTGCTCGTACACCTCCGGCGCCACGCCGTGCGCCGAGAAGATCACGATGGCCCCCTCGGGGACCTCCTCGTTTTCCTCGACGAAGATGGCGCCCTTTGCCTCGAGCGTCGACACCACGTGCTTGTTGTGGACGATCTGCTTGCGCACGTAGATCGGCGGCCCGTAGAGCTTGAGCGCCTCCTCGACGGTCTGCACGGCGCGGTCGACGCCTGCGCAGTACCCGCGGGGCTTGGCCAGCAGCACGCGCTTCCGGATCTCGGTCACCCGGCCATCGTACGTGCCACGCCGCGCCACCGGCCCTGGCCGAGACCGGGATTACCCCGTACGGCACATAGGCTGGCCAGCGTGACGCAGCCCGAGACGCCCAAGAGCACGCCCGAGGAGCCGTGGCCGGTCCGGGTGGTCAGCCAGAAGGTCGGCGCGTGGGTGGCCAAGCTCGGGTGGGTGTGGGTCGACGGGCAGGTGGCCCAGATCAGCCGCCGCCCGGGCGCGAGCACCGTCTTCCTCACACTGCGTGATCCGTCGGCCGACCTCAGCCTGACGGTTACGACAAACCGGGATGTACTGGACATCGGCGCCCCGAACCTCGAAGAGGGCGCCCGCGTCGTCCTGCACGCAAAGCCCGAGTTCTACGCGGCGCGGGGCACGCTCAGTCTGCGGGCCGACGAGATCCGGCAGGTGGGGCTGGGCGAGCTGCTGGCCCGCCTGGAGCGCCTCAAGAAGCAGCTCGCCGCCGAAGGACTCTTCGCGCGCGAGCGCAAGCGCCGCCCGCCGTTCCTGCCGTCGCGGATCGGGCTGATGACCGGGCGCTCGTCGGCCGCCGAGCGGGACGTGCTCACCAACGCCCGCCGCCGGTGGCCGGCGGTGGAGTTCCGCGTGATCAACGTGGCCGTGCAGGGGCCGACCGCGGTGCCACAGATGATCGACGCGCTCAAGGTGCTCGACGGCGACGAGACGATCGATGTGATCATCATCGCGCGCGGCGGCGGGAGCGTCGAAGATCTGCTGCCCTTCTCCGACGAGGCGCTGTGCCGCGCGGTCGCCGACTGCCGTACGCCCGTGGTCAGCGCGATCGGCCACGAGACCGACATCCCGCTGCTCGACTACGTGGCCGACGTGCGCGCCTCGACACCGACCGACGCCGCCAAGCGGATCGTGCCCGACCTGGCCGAGGAGCTGCGCCTGATCGGCCTCGCCCGGCAGCGGCTGGGTCGCGCGGTCACCGGCCTGCTCGACCGCGAGCAGCACCGCCTCGACTCGATCCGCTCCCGCCCGGTCCTCGCCCGCCCGCACGTCATGATCGATCAGCGCGCGACCGAGGTGGGCGCGCTCCGCGACCGCGCCTCCCGCACGCTGGACCACAAGCTCACCGCCGCCGCCGGCGACCTGCGCCACACGCTGGCCCGCCTCCGCGCGCTGTCACCCGCCGCGACGCTGGAGCGCGGGTACGCGATCGTGCAGCGTGCGGACGGCCACGTGGTCCGGGCGCCCTCCGACGTGGCCAAGGGAGACGATCTTCGGGTACGGCTCGCGGCCGGCGACCTGTCCGCCCAGGTGACCGACTCACCGGGGTGAGTCACCGGACCGCCGCCGCGCCACGGGTAGGGTGACCGACCATGAGCGAGCCGCAGTTGAGCTACGAGCAGGCCCGCGCGGAGCTGGCCTCCGTGGTGGAGCGGCTGGAGACCGGCGGCGGCTCACTGGAGGAGTCGCTCGCGCTCTGGGAGCGTGGCGAGCAGCTCGCCGACATCTGCCAGCGGTGGCTGGACGGCGCCCGCGCCCGCCTGGAGGCCGCGAAGGCCGCCCGCGAAGACGCCTAACCCCCTCCCCGTTGATCAGGGAGTTGGTCGGCGTGTCCGTCGGCGCGCCGCTCCACCAAGTCCCTGATCAACTGGACGGGACCGCGGAGGCGGCCGGCTCGGAGACGTGCGCGGCCACGATGCGCCAGCCGGCCGGCAGGCGGACCCAGGTCTGGGACTGCCGGCCCACGATGGTGCTGCCGGGGTAGTGGAACATCGTGTTGACCACGGCGTAGTCGATACCGAATGTGGTGATCCGGGTGTCGCGCAGCCGCCGCCCGGCGGGCAGCGGTGCCTGGGCCCATCGCCAGGTCCGCTGCTCCTCGATGCCGACCTGGTGGTCGGCGATGCCGTAGCGGACGGTCTCCGGCGACTGCCAGAAGAAGTCGACGATGCGGTCGGGCTCGCCCGCGACGAGAGCCGACTCGTACGCGGCGAACGCCCGGCTCACCTCGGCCACCACGTCGGGGCGGTTGATCTCCATCGAGTGGGGTCCTTTCGTGGGGGATGGGGCGACGGTCGCAGCGGGCCCTGCGACCGTCGCCCCACGTGTCAGGCGGCCGCCTTTTCGAGGTCGGGCGCCGGGCGGGGTGCCGGCACCTCCGCGTCGTCCTCGCCCGGCTCGGGCTCCCGCGGTGGCACCTTGGCCAGCGCAAACCCGACGCAGACCACGGCGATGAAGGCGTAGCCGAGCGCGACCTGCCCGTTCGCGTTCCAGGCCACCTTCTCCCCGTGGATGAGGCCGATGAACGACAGCACCGCCCCCGAGCCGGCGAAGACCGCCGCATGCCAGAAGCGCTTGTCGATGATGAACGCGACAATCGCACCGAGTACCAGCCCGGCCAGGATCGCGCCCTGCCCGAGGACGAGCAGGCCGTGGTAGAAGACGCCCGCACCTTCCAGCGCCGCGTCGCCGACCTGGGCCGCCGACGTGCCGGCCGCAGCGAGCGCGTTGTCCATCTGGCCGCTGGCCCACGCCGCGATGTTGGGTATCAGCGCGGCCACCACCGCGGCCGCGTGTGCCCGCGGAGTCGCCTGGAATGCCTGCGCGCCGATCAGTAGTCCTATGTAGAGCAGGATGGGCACGATGGCGGGTGTCGGTAGCAGCGCACCGAGCAGGCCGAACATGCCGAGGAAACAGAGCAGTGCGATGACCACGCCCGTCGCCATGGAATAGCCGGTGCGTCCGCCCGCCGCCTTCCATCCCGGGTGTCCAACGTAGACAGCCGGCGGGAACGGCGAGCCGAGCGCGGAGCCGATGACCGCGCCGGCACCGTCGGCGAGCAGTACGCTGCGAAGGTTGTAGTTGTCGCCCGCCGTGGCCGCACTCTCCACATTGGTCATCGCCTCGGTGAAGTTGTAGACGCCCAACGGGATCGCGGTCGCCAGCAACGGCGCCATGTCACCGAGGCCGTCGAAGAGCAGCCCCAGCTTGAGATCCGGCACCGCCACGGCGATGTCCCCCGCGGCCGACTCGACGTCCGGTACCGACATCGCGCCGCCGATCCAGCCGATCGCCGTACCCACCAGGAGAGCGGCGAGGCCGATCGGGATGTTGCCGGGCAGCTTGATGTCCGTCAGAAGGCCGATGAGCAGCAGCGCGAACACCGGCAGCGCGATCCAGGCCATGTCCCACATCTGCGCGGCCGGGTTCATCGAGATGAACGTGATGGAGATGCCGGCCAGCGTGCCCAGCAGCGCGGCGCGCGGCGCGTACTTGCGGATGTAGGGTCCGACAAACGCTCCGATGAGGACGATCACGCCGATGATGAAGGCCCACGCCAGACCCGCCTGCCACGCGCGCATCGGGTCGTCCGTGCGCAGGTAGATCGGCAGCATGATCACGAAGATCACGATGAACATGTGCGGCACGCTCGGCCCGTACGGCATCGCCGTCACGTCCGCGCGGTTTTCCTTCCGGGCCAGCCGCCGCGCCAGGTACGTGTAGTAGATGTTGCCGAAGACGAGGGCGACGCCGAGCGCCGGCAGCACCGTGCCGAACACGTCGCCCGAGGCCATGTGTACGACGCCGATGCACAGCCCGGTCAGCGTGAGGACGTTGACCAGCACATTGACGCCGAAGCCGAAGAATGCGTTGGTGTCCCCGCGCACCCAGTAAGGAAGTTTCACGGCTCCTCCCGAAGGGCTCTGAGCACGTTGGTCGAGTCGGCGACCCAACCGAAGATGCCGCCCTGTGCGGCGATCATTTCGAGCCCCACCCGCTGAAACTCCGGGAAGTAGGACCCGACGCAGTCGGCGAGCACGAGGCACTCGTACCCGCGGTCGTTCGCCTCGCGGACCGTGGTGTGCACGCAGACCTCGGTCGTCACACCGGCGACGAGGAGGCTGACCACCTTGCGCTCGTCGAGCAGCTCACCCAGTTCGGTGGCGTAGAACGCGCCTTTGCCCGGCTTGTCGACCACCGGCTCACCCGGTACCGGCGCGAGTTCGTCGACGATGTCGTGGCCGTACTCGCCGCGGATCAGGATGCGACCCAGCGGCCCCTCGTCCCCGATCCGCATGCTCGGCGCACCGCGGGCGAGCTTGGCAGGCGGGCAGTCGGAGAGGTCGGGCAGGTGCCCCTCGCGCGTGTGGATGACGGTGAGCCCGGCCGCCCGCCACGCCGCGAGCAGCGCCGCGAGCGGTGCGATCGTGCGGCGGAGCTGGCTGACGTCGTTGCCGAGCGTCTCGCCGAACCCACCCGGCAGCAGGAAGTCCCGCTGCATGTCGATGACCAGCAGGGCCGTGCTGATCGGGTCGAACGTGAACGGCGCCGGCCGCGCCTCCACCGTGGTCACGACGTCGCCTCGATAACCGCGTCCGACGTCGCGACGCAGCCGAAGACGCCGCCCTGCATGGTCACCATGTGCAGCGCGGCGGCGTGGTTGCCCGCGTCGGTGGCGCCCGTGCAGTCGGAGAGGATCAGGCACTCGTACCCGCGGTCGTTCGCCTCGCGCATCGTCGTGTGCACGCAGACGTCGGTCGTGATGCCGGTGAGGATGAGGTGGGTGATGCCGCGGGTGCGGAGTACAAGGTCGAGGTTGGTGGCGTAGAACGCGCCCTTGCCGGGCTTGTCGATGACCACCTCGCCGGGTGCCGGCGCGACCTCCGGCACGATCTCCCAACCCGGCTCGCCCTTGACCAGGATCCGCCCGCACGGGCCGGCCGAGCCGATCTCGGCGCCGATCTGCGCTGAGCGCCAGCGCTTGTTCGGCGGCAGGTCGGCGAGGTCGGGATCATGCCCTTCACGGGTGTGTATGACCAGCATGCCGAGGTCGCGGGCGTGCGAGAGCAGCCGCTGGGTCGCGGGCAGACCGGCCCGCGTGAGTGCGATGTCGTAGCCCATGCTGTCGACGTAGCCACCGGGACCGCAGAAGTCGGTCTGCCAGTCGATGCAGAGCAGAGCGGTACGCGCGACCGGAGCCGCGCCGTCGTACGGCCAGAGATAGGGGTCCGCCTTGACGGGTCCGATGGTTGAGCCTGGCATATAGTCGATTGTCGACCGAACCGTTACCCACCCGAGTCGCTGGCGTAACGGCGAAATTACGCCAGGTACGTGCGGGCGCCGTGGCTGGCGAGCGCGGCCAGCATGGCCTCCGGGTCGCCCACCGCCGCGGCGGTCAGCAGGCGCTCATGCCGGTGCACCCCATCGACGGGCTGGGCCACCTCTGCCTCTCGGCTCAGGTTGCGAGCCATGTAGAGCTGCAGCTTGACGAGGATCGACTCGTAGATCGCGGTCAGCTGGCTGTTGCCCGCCAAGCCGACGACCGCGACATGAAACCTGCGGTGTGCCTCGGCGATCTGCAGCCGGTCGCCCGCCCTGGTGGCCTCGCTCATCTGGTCGAGCGCGGCCCGCAGCCCGACCAGGTCGCTGTCCCGCGCCAGCGGCAGGGCGGTCGCGATCGCGTGGCGCTCGAGCACGTCACGCACCTCGTACAACTCTTGGACGTCACGGTCGGAGAGCGTCGCCACCCGCACTCCCCGGCGGGGCACGTGCTCCACGAGGCCCTGCTCGGCCAGCCGGCGCAGCGCCTCCCGCAGTGGCGCCCGGCTGATGCCGAGGCGGCGGGTGAGCTGCTCCTCCACCAGGCGCTCGCCGGGATCTGTGCGGCCGCTGAGGATCTCCCGCCGCAGGCGGGCGACGGCCAGCTCCACGAGGCTGTAGCTCTCCAGCTCGCCCTCGACGGAGGCGGCTCCGAGGTCGGTCACGGCATTCAGCGTACGGCCGCGGCCAGCTCGCGCTGCTCCTCTTCGTGGGCACCGCCCACGATGACGATTGTCCGATCCCGCTCCAGCAGCACAAGTGCCCGCTCGCCGGGGCGGGCGCGGTAGCGCTGCCAGCTCTGCCCGTCGATCTTGACAGTGCCCTCGGCCCGCCCGCTCTTGGTGAGCTCGATGGGGAGCAGCTCCTCGGCCGGCACGTCGCTCTGGATCAGCTGGAGGCCGGCGCCGTCCGGCGTCACGTATCCGATCCGGAGGATCTGGCCGCCCTCCGCCTTCTGGAACGTGGCGCTGATCGCCCGCCAGTCCTCCGACAGCCCTGTGGGCTCGGCGACCGGAAACGCGTTGGCCGTGCGGGCCTGCGCAATCGCCGGTGCGGTGTCGACCTCGACCGGCTGGTCACCGCCCTGCACGACCCGGTAGATCAACACCACCAGGAGCACGGGGACGAGCAACACGATCAGCGACAGCACCATGTCGCGCGGGGTGCGCGAGTTGGTGGCGGGCGGCGGCGTCGGCTGGTCCACGTAACCATCTTCTCAGTCCGCCGACCGAACAGGCGTTCAGCCCCCGGCCATGAAAAGATTTGGGCAGCCCAGCGCCCTGCGTACGGCGGTGTCAGCGCCGGCCGGGCGCCGCACTGCCCCGCAACGTCGCGAGGAGGACCGCCATGCCGCAGGACCGTATTCCGCAGGATCTCGACCGCAACGTCGCCCTTGAGCTCGTCCGGGTCACCGAGGCGGCGGCCATGGCGGCCGGCCGCTGGGTCGGCCGGGGCGACAAGGAGGGCGGTGACGGCGCGGCGGTCGACGCGATGCGCAAGCTGATCAACTCGATCCAGATGCGCGGCGTCGTGGTCATCGGCGAGGGTGAGAAAGACAACGCACCCATGCTCTTCAACGGCGAGCAGGTGGGCGATGGCACCGGGCCCGAGGTCGACGTCGCGGTCGACCCCATCGACGGTACGACGCTGATGAGCAAGGGCATGCCGAACGCGATCGCGGTGCTGGCCGTGGCCGAGCGGGGCGCGATGTTCGACCCGAGCGCGGTCTTCTACATGGAAAAGCTGGCCGTCGGCATCGACTGCGCGCACGTGATCGACATCAACGCCGGCGTGACGGAAAACCTCCGCCGCATCGCCAAGGTGAAAAACTCCGGCATATCGGATGTAACGGTCTGCATCCTCGACCGCCCTCGCCACGAAGACCTTGTCCGCGAGGTGCGCCAGGCCGGCGCCCGGATCCGCTTCATCTCCGACGGCGACATCGCGGGAGCCATCTCGGCCGCCAGCGAGCAGTCCGATGTGGACGTTCTGGTGGGCATCGGCGGCACGCCCGAGGGCATCACCGCCGCCTGCGCGCTCAAGTGCATGGGTGGCGCGATGCAGGCCAAGCTCTGGCCGCGCGACGAGGCCGAGCGGGAGAAGGCGATCGCCGCCGGCCACGACCTCGACCGCGTGCTCACCACGGACGACCTCGTGACCGGCGACAACTGCTTCTTCGTGGCCACCGGCATCACGACCGGCGACCTGCTCAAGGGTGTCCGCTACCGCGCCGGCGGCGCCTACACCCAGTCGATCGTCATGCGGTCCAAGAGCGGCACGATCCGCGTGATCGACTCGTACCACCGCCTGGAAAAGCTCGCCCTCTACTCCGCCGTCGACTTCGACGGCCGACCGCTGGCCGAGCTCGCCTGAGTCCTCCGGGGCTTCAGAAGCGGCCGGCCCGCAGGAACGCCTCGAGGCCGGCCAGGTCGTCGGTGTTGATGTGGTCGACGTCGGCTGCGACCAGCTCGCGCCACACCGCGTCGCGCTCGGGGCCGGGGAGGTCCGGCGTGGCCCAGAAGCGCACCCGCTGGCCGTTGGCGTGCGCGGTGGCGACGGCCTGGTGGAGGAAGGCGCGCTCCCCAGCCGGCATCGGGCCGACGCCCCGCCAGGTGAATACGCCGGTCCAGTTTTCGCTGATCAGCGGCATGAACGAGGCCGGCGCACCGGCGCCGAGGTCGGCGCCCCGGCCGTCGAAGAAGGCGTACCGCACGGGCTGGCTCTCCATCAGCGCGCGTGGGCGGTCACCACTGATCACGATGGTGACGGCGTCCTGGTGGACCTTGCCGCGCGCGTATGTGGTCAGCATCTTGCGGTACTCGCGCAGCACGCGGTGCAGCTCGGTGTACGTCTCGACGCCCGTGTTCTTGATGTCGACAAGGAGCTGGAGCTGCTGGCGGCTGCCCCGGAAGACCGTCCCGTGGTTGGCGCGGATCCGGCGGACCAGTGGGTCGAGGTACAGCTTCTGCAGCGTGCGGCCCGGCACGATGTCCTCCGGGTCGTGGGCGACGACCAACTCCCCGTTGACCAGGTAAATGTCCGCTTCCACGCTGGTGAAGCCGTGGCTCAGCGCGTCGAACAGCGGCCGTTCGTGCTCGTAGTCGTTGTGTGCGTGCGCCCGTGCCAGCGGCTTGTCGTGCCGCCCGGAGTGGCCGCCTGCCTGCGCGGCGGGCGCCGCCATGGCGACGAGCGCGCCGGCGACGGCGAGCACCGAGAGTGCGCGTCGGAACATCGAGATTCTCCCCGTATCGATGGGTGCCAACAAACAGGACCCTAGGGGACGAAGGTGAATCTACGGTGACTATCAGCCCGCGTCGGATGAGTGCCCGGGGAAGAGGTGGGCGGCCGGGTCGATCACGACGGCGGCGTTGTTGACCGCGGTGGCCGCTTCGCCGAAGCCGGTCGCGATGAGGCGCACCTTTCCCGGGTACTCCGCGATGTCACCGGCCGCGAAGACCCGCGGGCGGTTGGTCAGCATGGTGCTGTCGACCTTGATGTGGCGCTTGTCCAGCTCCAGGCCCCACTCCCCGAGCGGGCCGAGGTCGGCGGTGAACCCGAGCGCGGCCACGACCGTGTCGACCGGGATCGTCTCCGCCACGCCGCCCTTGACGGTGATGTCGGCGTGGGACACCCGCTCCTCGCCGTGGATCTTGGTGATCTCGGCGTTGACCACGATGCGCACCGGCAGCTGCTGCACCCGGCTCACGGTCGCGGCGTGCGCCCGGAACTTTTCCCGGCGGTGCACCAGCGTGATCGACTTGGCCAGCGGCTCCAGCGCGAGCGCCCAGTCGAACGCCGAGTCGCCGCCGCCCACGATCAGCACGTCGTGGCCGGCCAGGTCGGCGAGGCGGGGCACGAAGTAGACAAGGCCATCGCCGGCGAACGCCGCCGCGGCCGGAAGGGGGCGCGGGCTGAAGCTGCCCAGCCCACCGGTGATGATGATGGCGCCGCAGAGCAGCTTTTCCCCGTCACCGAGCGCGAGCAGCGGACGCTCATCCACATAGGACAGCTCCTCGGCGCGCGCACCCAGCATGTACTCCGGGTTGTAGGGGGCCGCCTGCTCGACGAGGTTGGCCACCAGGTCGCGACCTTTGATCACCGGAAAGCCGGCGACGTCGTAGATGGCCTTTTCCGGGTACATCGCCGTGACCTGGCCCCCGGCTCGGGCAGCGCGTCGATGACCGCCACCGAGAGCCCTCGGAACCCGGCGTAGTACGCCGCGTAGAGCCCTGTGGGCCCGGCCCCACTATCGCGACATCGATCTCGCGCATGCGTCCACCGTAGCCTTCCGTCGGACCGAACCCGCCGCTAACAGATGCACCGCTGGACCAGACGGTGGCACACCCCACGCCGCCCGGCAAGGAGCGTCCCGCCACATCTAGGACATGGCGTAGGGGGTGTCAGTGCGGCGGCGACGGAACAGGATCGCGGCGACCAGGCCGCCCAGGAAGCCGAAAAGGTGCCCCTGCCAGGAGACCTGCGGGTCGGAGGGGAGGATGCCCCCGATGAGCTGCCAGCCGTAGAGCAGGCCGACGAGGAGGACGACCCCGACGTTCCACCAGCTGCGTTCGACGAGGCCACGCATCAGAAGCAGGCCGAGGTACCCGAAGATGACGCCGCTCGCGCCCACCACGACCGTGTTCGGGCTGCCCGTGAACCACACGCCCAGGCCACTGGCGAAGATGATGAACAGTGTCGAGTACAGGAAGCGCCTACCGCCCGCGGCCAGCACAAACGTTCCCAGCAGGATCAGCGGCACGCTGTTGCTGTACAGGTGGTCGAAGCCGTGGTGCAGAAACGGCGCGAAGAAGACGCCGTCGAGGCCCTCGATGTGATGCGGCACGATGCCGACCGACCTGTCGAACGGGTTGCCCAGCCAGCCGTCCAGCGCCTCGATCAGGAAGAGCACAGGGATGACCGCGCACATCGCCACGAACGCCCGCCCCAGCGAGGCGTAGAACGCCTCAGTGCCGAAGCGGTTGGGATCGCCGCTGGAGCTGCCGCCGTATGCCACGTCTCACTGCTATCAGGCGACGCCGGCCACCGCCAAATGAGTCGGAGGTCATCTAGCTCAATTCATCGGTCTTGCGTTGGATGACCTCGGCGTAGCGGGAGACCTGGGTGTAGACGCCGGGGTAGTCGCGGCGGCCGCAGCCCACGCCCCAGCTGACGATGCCGACCTGTACCCACGCGCCGGAGGCGTCGGGGCGCACCATCGGGCCACCGGAGTCGCCCTGGCAGGCGTCGACGCCGCCGCGCCGGGTGTCGCCCGCACAGATCATCTTGCTGTGCACCACCGAGTACCCGGCCTCCCGGTAAGCGCGGTCGCACGCCCGGTCGGAGACGTATCGGACCTCGGCCGTTCGCAGGTACCGCTGCTGGGTCGCCGAGCCTTCCCGGGTGGAGCCCCACCCCATGATCGTGAACAGCCCGCGGTCGTACGTGTTGTCGGCGGCCCGCGGCAGCAGCGGCAGGTCAAGTGCCTCGGCGAGCTGGATCAGCGCCCAGTCGTCGCCCTCGGTCGCGTCGCGGAAGTTGGAGGCGCGGACCACGTACCGCGACTTGACCCGGATCGCGTCCGGCGAGTGCTGGTCGACCGCGCCGGCGATGACCGTGATGCCGCTGTTGAAGCCGGTCCGGTCGACGCAGTGCGCCGCGGTCAGCACCACCCGCGGCGCGGTCAGCGCGCCCGCGCAGCCCATCGACAGCCGCACCACCCACGGGAACTGGCCCGGCTCGGCGAGCTCACCACCGACGATCTCGGTATGCGGCGGGGGCGGGGGTACCGGTGCCGCCGCGGCCGGGACGGCCACCGCGATCGAGCCAACCATCGCGCCGGCGACCAACGCGCCGAGCCACCCCGCAACACGCATGCGAAACCCCCCATTTAGGCAGTTCGCCCAGTATGGACGGTTGGTCCGCACAATCCTTGCCACGAAACGCCAGAAAGGGTACGCACCGGCGAGGTGCGCACCCTTTCCGCGATCTTCAGACGGTCAGTACCAGCCCACGTCCTGCGAGTGCGCCCACGCACCGCAGGGGTCGCCGTACCGCCCCTTGATGTAGCCCAGGCCCCACTTGATCTGGGTCGCCGGGTTTGTCTCCCAGTCGGAACCCGCCGACTCCATCTTCGGGCCAGGCAGCGCCTGCGGGATGCCGTAGGCGCCGGACGAGGGGTTGCGAGCCTTGTGGTTCCAGCCACTCTCCTTGGTCCACAGCTTGTCCAGGCAGGGCATTTGGTCGATCTTGAAGCCGCTGCTCAACAGGAGCGCGCAGCCGGTCTTGCGGTTGCCGCTGTACTCGTTGCACGAAGCGGGAATCGGCCCGGTGTACGGCTTTGGTGCCGAGTTGGCCTCTTCCTTCTGCTCTTCTTCTTCGCGCTTCTTGCGGCTCGCCGCCTCGGCAGCCTTCCGGGCCCGCTCAGCTTCGGCCTTGGCCGCAGCGGCCGCCTTCTCGGCGGCGATCCGCTGGGCCTCGCGCTGGTGCGCGGTGGCGATCATGTGCTCGCGGTGCCGCTCCTTGATGTACTCGATCTCCTCCTGATCGGCATCCGCGGCCAGCTGAGCGCTGATCCCTTGCTGCTGGGCTTCCCGGTCCTGACCCAGGTAGTAGCCGCCGCCAACGCCTGCGACAAGCAGGCCGAGGGCTAGCGCTCGGATCCCGAACCGGCTCCACAGCCGACTCACGAAGTGTCCCTTCGTCGGGGGCAAGGACACGGTGCGGACGGCCGTAAGGGGGACGGCGGTCCGCGCCGTGGGCACCTGCTCCTGGACCGACGAATGGTGCCGGTGTGGCGCGGGTGCCCGCAGGACACCATTGCGCACAGTGAGGCGAATGTGGAGGCGCGTCAGCCCTTTGTGACTTGCGCCACGCCGTTTACCAGGGCAAATATGGACAGATCCCGAACGCTAACGCGGGATGTCCTCCAGCAAGTCGGTGACGACCTCGGCGATCGGTGATCGTTCCGAGCGGTTGAGTGTGACATGCGCGAAGATCGGGTGTCCCTTCAGGGCCTCGATCACCGCGGTCACACCGTCGTGGCGGCCCACCCGCAGGTTGTCGCGCTGGGCCACGTCGTGGGTGAGCACCACCCGCGAGCCCTGGCCGATCCGGGACAACACGGTCAGCAGCACGCCCCGCTCCAGCGACTGCGCCTCGTCGACGATCACGAACGCGTCGTGCAGGCTCCGTCCCCGGATGTGGGTCAGCGGCAGGACCTCGAGCATGCCGCGGGACAGCACCTCTTCCATCACGTTTTCGTGCACCACCGCGCCCAGCGTGTCGAACACCGCCTGGGCCCACGGCGACATTTTCTCGGCCTCCGAGCCGGGCAGGTAGCCGAGCTCCTGGCCGCCGACCGCGTACAGGGGACGGAAGACGATGACCTTCTTGTGCTTGCGCCGCTCCATCACGGCCTCCAGGCCGGCGCAGAGCGCGAGCGCGGACTTGCCGGTGCCGGCCCGCCCGCCGAGCGACACGATGCCGATCGAGTCGTCCAGCAGCAGGTCGAGCGCGACCCGCTGCTCCGCCGAACGTCCACGCAGGCCGAACGCCTCCCGGTCACCGCGCACCAGGCGCACGGTCTTGTCGGGCAGCACCCTGCCCAGCGCCGAGCCGCGCGCCGAGTGGAGCACAAGGCCGGTGTGACAGGGCAGGCCGGCGGCTTCGTCGACGTCGAGCGCCTCGCCCGCGTACAGCTGGTTGACCTGCTCCTCGCTCAGCTCGAGGTCGGCCATGCCGGTCCAGGTGGGGTCGCTGGCCTGGCCGTGCCGGTACTCGTCGGCGTGCAGGCCGACCGACGCGGCCTTGACCCGCAGCGGCATGTCCTTGCTCACCAGCGTGACGTCGCGCCCTTCGGCGGCCAGTCCAAGGGCGACGGAGAGGATCCGCGCGTCGTTCGACTCGTTCCGGAAGCCCTGCGGCAGCACGGACGGGTCGGCGTGGTTGAGCTCCACCCGCAGCGTGCCGCCGAGGTCGTTGACCGGCAGCGGCGCGTCGAGGCGGCCGTGCTTGATGCGCAGCTCGTCGAGCATCCGCAGGCACTGGCGGGCGAACCAGCCGAGCTCGGGGTGGTGTCGCTTGCCCTCCAGCTCGGAGATGACTACCAGGGGGAGCACCACTTCGTGCTCGTTGAAGCGGTAGAAGGCCGCTGGGTCAGACAGCAGCACCGAAGTGTCCAATACGTACGACTTTTCGGCAGGCTCCGCGGGTGCGGGCTCGTCCGACGCGGTACGCGACTTCGGGCGGCGGCTGGCGGTCGTGGCGGCTGGGTCCTGGTTGGTGGCCCGGGGATTGGTACGGCGAGTCGTCACAGGCCTGCTCCGGCGAGCGTGCACCCGGACCGCCCGCGATCCGCCTCGTCCGGTGCCCGGAGTCACGGGGTCGGATGCGAGGTCCCGTGGCGTAAAACGCAAGGTCCCGGGCCGGCCGGATGGCTTGGGATGACCCCGCGCCATGGGTAGAAGCTAACCGGCCGAGGCCAGCTTGGGCTAGTACGTGACGGGCGGCGCGCCGTGACAACGCATTGGAACCGGGACCACCGGCCCGCCGATGGTCCCGGTGCTGCAGGCGTCCAGCGCCGCTACTTCAGGCGGCTGGCGCCACGTTTTAGGCGCCGGCCCGCCCGACCCGAGGGCGGCTGCAAACCCAGGGTCGGGCGGGCCGGCTGGGAGGGGCCGACCAGGATGCGTGCCCCCTGCGCGCATCCCGGCCGGCGAGTCGTACGGCCACCGGTCTGGCCGTACGACCCCCTGAGGGAGCCGTTCACCCCACGCGAGTGGAGTGCCTTCCGCCGTTGGACACGGCTCCCACGAATGAGGCGCTGGTGTACGTGGTTCCCTGCCGCACGACCACGGGCCTGGCCAGCGGCTTGCCGTCCGCGGCCTTGGCCGCCTGCGCCTCACGACGTCGCCGGTTCCAGGCACCGCGATCGCCGTCCAAATAGCCTTGTCGGTACCCGAACCGGTACCCGATGCGGTAGCTCAACTGGCCGTGCAGCCGGCCAGCGGCGTAGCTCGAAGATCCCAGAAGCAGCACGAAGAACAGCGCGAAAAAGGGACTCATGGATCAACCTCGGCATCCAGCAGCCGACTGATGTCCGTCATGCTCACCTCCTCGACGAGCTCTACGCTGATCCGGCACCCCCCGAGCACCACCTCGGCCACCGACGACCGGCGGATGTCGCCTCCCGCGTCGTACACCCGCACACTCAGCTCGGGGCAGCCAAGGTGGGTCCGCCAGGAGTCCCACTCGGACCGGTTTCCGACGTTGAGCGAGACGTAGCGCGAACCGCGGGCAAGGTACAGCCGCCAGGGGGCACTCAGCCCAGCCGCCACCCCCTCGGCAATCACTCCGAAGGCGTCGGCTCGCGTCTCAACCTCGGTCATCCGTTCCTCCCTGCAACATGCCCCCTCTTGGGCCTGTCACGCACACGTGACACAATTGACTACTATTCGTCCCAAGCACGTGACAGAGCGTACGGCGTCACATACGCGTGACAGCATCATCTTTTCGGCTGATATGTACAAGACATACAGATGACCTACCCTAGCGGCGTGGCACCCCTCAAGAGAAGGAACTACGAAGTAAGCGATGGAGATGATGACCCGTCACGCGCACGGGACAGAGCCGTTTCTCGAGAAAGTACGAGGGCGAACTGGCCGTACCGTCACCCGGTGCCGGACACGCCTGGGCGAAAGATCGCTTTCGCCGCGTTCGTACGTAAAGCGCTGGAAGATGCCCGCGCGACCCGCGCCTGGACCGGTTCGGAGGTGGCCCGCCGCACCGGCGTGTCCCGCCAGACCATCAACCGGTGGGTGCGGGGCGAATGGGCAAGCGACCCCGAAGCGGAGCGGGTCGTGGCGTTCTGCGAAGGCCTCGGCATCAACCCGACGGTGGCCTTCGGCGTACTCGGTTGGGCCGACGCCGCCCCCTCGCGGCCCGCGCCCACGGCACCGCCGATGGATCCCGACGTGGAGGCGTTGCTGCGCCGACTCGTCGACCCCAACGTCTCCGAGGCCGAAAAGTTCCACATCCGGGAGACCGTCCGGTACCTCGCCTACCGGCCAACCGTCCCCTCCGACTCCCGTAAAGGACGCAAAAGGGCTAGCTAGCTACGCCAAGTCTGCAAATGGCGAAAGAAGGCTGCCCGCACTGTCGCAAACTGCCGTGCGTGGGCGCGCGGCAGGCTACCGTCCACTTCGTACTGCTTGGGCTCGTCGTCGGCGGGGGGACGGGACAAGGCCGGACACAGCCCTGCGGGACAAGAGGGAGGGGTCTTCCATGCCCCTGAAATGGAGCGCGGTCGTCACAGCGACCGTAGCGGTCACATTGTGCGTGACCGCCAACATCCTGGTCGAAGTGCTGAGCGCCAGACACGTGCCGACCGTGGTCAACCTGTTCGCGATATCCGCTGCCTCGGTGGCGACGATCGTCGCGGTGATGGCCGAGTTCTACCAGCGCGTCAATGACCGGCTCAACGCGATGACCGAGTTTCTGGTCGTACGGCTTGCCGAGCTCGACGACCGTACCGGCGATCGCAACACCGGCTTCGTCGAGGGCTATCTGCTGGGTCAGGGCCACGACGGTCACGCGGTGGCGCAGAGCCACGAAGGCAGCGTCGTACCGCTGGGTTTCCGGTCGGGCCGGCGAGCCATGAGCGGAAGGGACGACTGATCCTTACGCGACCGTCGAACGCCAGGTCATCAGGTCGAAGGGAAGTTCATTCGGTACGCTGGCGCGCGTGCGGCCGAACGATGCGGGTAACCAGCGCCCGTCCCGTCCCCTGACCGTGGACCAGGCGTGGCAGATCACCACGGCGAGGGCCGCGGAGTGCATGCTTTTCTTCGACTTCGACGGTGTGGTGGCACCGGTTGGCGACGACCCGAACGCGGTCCAGCCGGTGCCCGAGGTCATGGCCGCCATTGCTGGCCTCGCTGAGTTCGTTCAGCGTGTCTCGGTGGTTTCCGCACGTCCGGTCGACTTCCTTCGCGAGCGCTTCGGCCACCTGGCGGACATCGACCTGTACGGGCTGTACGGGTTGGAGCACAGCCACGGCTCGGGTGAGACGGTCACCGAGCCGGCCGCCCTGCCCTGGGTGCCGGTGATGGCTGAGCTCGCCGAGCGGGCCCGCACCGAGCTGCCCGAGGGCGCGCTGGTGGAGTACAAGCGGCTGTCCGTCGCGCTCCACTACCGCACCAACCCGCACCTGGCCGAGCAGGTCGACGCGTGGGGGCGGGCCGAGGCGGAGCGGCTGGGGCTGCGCGTGCAGACCGGCCGCATGGTGATCGAGATCAAGCCCCCGGTCGACCGCGACAAGGGCATGGTCATCCGCGACGTCGCGTCCTCGGCCGGCTGCGCCTGGTACTTCGGGGACGACGTGTCGGACATCAAGGCGTTCAACGCGCTGCGTGAGCTGGAGGCGGCCGACGAGCGCTTCTTCGGCATCTGCGTGGCGGTGGCCAACCCGGAGACCGGCCAGGAGGTGGCCCGCGCCGCCGACCTGACCATCGACTCACCGCAGGCGCTGGGCAAGTTTCTCGCCGAGGCGCTGCAGGCGCTCCGCGCCTGAGCCGCGACTCAGGGGTGGCAGGACTCGGTCAGGAGGCTGACTGAGCGCTCAAACGGGACAGAAAGCTGACTGAGCGCTCAGGCGCCGTAGCGGCGCTGGCGCTGGCCGTATGCCCGCAGTGCGCGGAGGAAGTCGATGTGCCGGAAGTCGGGCCAGTTCATGTCGCAGAAGTAGAACTCCGACTGTGCCGACTGCCACAGCAGGAAGCCGGAGAGCCGCTGCTCGCCGCTGGTCCGGATGATGAGGTCGGGGTCCGGCTGCCCGCGCGTGTAGAGGTGCTCGGCGATGTGCTCGACATCGAGAACCTCGACCAGCTCCTCGATGGTGCCGCCGGCCTGCGCGTGCTCGCTCAGCAGTGACCGCACCGCGTCGGCGATCTCGCGGCGCCCACCGTAGCCAACCGCAAGGTTGACCTGGACTCCCGTGCGCCCGACGGTGCGCTCCTGTGCCGCTTTGAGGACTGTTGCCGTCTCCGCGGGGAGAATGTCGAGCGCGCCGACCACCCGCAGCTGCCAAGGGTTGCCGTCTTCGGCCAGCTCGGTGACCAGGTCTTCGATGATCCGCAGAAGCGGGTCCAGCTCGCTCGCCGGCCGGCGCAGGTTGTCGGTGGCCAGGAGGTAGAGCGTGACGTGCGCGATGCTCGCCTGGTCACACCAGTCGAGCAGATGCTTGATCTTTACGGCGCCCATGCGGTGACCGTCGTTGGGGTCGATGAACCCCATCTCCTTGGCCCAGCGCCGGTTGCCGTCGCACATCACGCCGACATGGCTGGGCACCGGCTTGCCAATGAGCTTCCGGGTCAGCCGACGCTCGTACACCGAGTAGACAAGGCTCCGCAGATTCACCTTATGCAGAGTAGGGCTTACCGGACCGATCCACTACCGTGCGGCGAGCCCTATCCGTACCAACGTGTAGGCATCCAGCAACCCTTCGCCGAGCCCCAACTCGGCCAGTGTGGCGAAGACCCGGGCGTCCCGGGCGGCCGCGCGCACCGCCCCGTCGACCATCCGGCGGCGGCCGCCGAGCCAGGCGGCGGCGCGGCTGTGACGGAAATGACGGCCGAGCCGGCGCCGGAGTGCCGCCGTGTACCGGTCGGCGACGTGTCCGCCCGCGGCCGCCGCCTCCCCGGCCAGGGCACCGGAGAGCACCGCGTAGAAGATGCCCTCTCCGGTGAACGGGTTGATCAGCGACAGCGCGTCACCGGCGAGCACCATCCGCCCGCGCCCGGCCGGCGGCCGCCGCGTGGACAGCGGCAGGTGGTGCGCGCGCAGCCCGGTGGCGGCGGTCGGGTCGAGGCCGGGCAGCAGCGCGGCCATCCTGTCCAGCAGGTGAGCGCGGGTGAGCGGCTGGCCGCGGAGCACCTCGCCGTACCCGATGTTGGCCCGCCCGTCGCCGATCGGGAACGACCACGCGTAGGCCGGCCACCCGTCGCCCGAGGTCACGATCAGCTGCTCGACCTTGGGACGGGCGGGCGCGTAGCCGCGGATGGCGATCGCGAGGTGGCCGTCGGGGTTGGGCGCGAAGCCGAGCGTGCGCCGCACGACCGATCCGGCGCCGTCCGCGCCGACGAGGGCTCCCACGCTGAACTCGCCGTCGACCACCACCCGGTCGCCGCGCTCTTCCAGCCGGCGCACGGTGTGCCGCCGCAGGTCGGCACCGGCGGCTACCGCGGCTGCCACGAGCCGGGCGTCGAAGACCTTCCGGGGCACCGTGTACGCCGGGCGGGGCAGCGGCCGGGCAACCTCCTCGCCGCCGGGCCCGACCAGTCGCAGCACCGGCACCGGCGCGTAGCCGTCGACAGCATCGGCCACACCGAGTCCGGCCAGGACCTCCACGGCGTGGGGTGCGATGCCGTCGCCGCACGCCTTGTCCCGCGGAAAGTCGGCGCGATCGAGCAGCAGCACGCTGGCACCGGCCCGCCGGGCGGCGAGGGCGGCGCTGGCTCCGGCCGGACCGGCACCGACGATCGCGACGTCGAACGCGCTCACGACGACCGTCCCATCGCGTAGTGGGTGAGCGCGGCGGCCACCACCAGCGGCGCGCCGTCGCGGATCAGGCCGTCCGTGCCCAGCAGCCACCAGCACAGCGGCAGGTCCACCAGCAACACGAGAGCGGTGATACCCCACATGAGGCCGCGTGCCCATCCGCGCCCGCGCAGAAGGAAGAAGGTGGCCAGCAGCACCGCGTAGCTCACACCGACCGCGACGCAGAACCACAGCACCACGGCCGTGAGCGCGAGCGGACCACGGTCCGGGATCGCGCCGATCGACACGAGGCAGGGCACGAGCATCAGCGGCGCGTACGTGAACGCGGCCACCCGCGCTGTCAACAGCCAGCCAGCCACCTGCGGCCGCCGGGGTGCCGCCTCCTGCCAGGAGAGGCCCTTCCGGTCGATCACGAGGCGGCTGGGGTGGCGGACGAGGTAGTCACCCAGCGCGGGTGAGCGGTAGAGGAGCAGCACCACCGTCGCGCAGAGGGCGGCGAGGCCGGCGAAGCCCACGACGCCGGGGAGCGCGGGCAGCCCGTCGCGGGGCACGACCAGGCGGCCGACCGCGAAGACCGTGGTGACCGCGAGGATCAGGCCGAACGGCTTGGCGCCGGCGCGTCCTCGCCGCACGTGCCAGATCAGGATCAGGAAGCCGAGCGCGCGGAGCATCGCCCAGCCGGTGCGCACGGCCAGGGCGAAGCCCTGCTCGTCCGTGTACCACCAGTTGAGGACCTCGACCGCGACGGTGGCCGCCGCGGTCGCGGCGAGCAGGAGCACGAGGGACCGGACCGCCAGCGGACGCCGGCCCGGTGCGGCGGCGGCACGCGTGGCGGTCACCCGCCCAGCTTCCCTGTGTTCAGGCGGTCCCTCAAGTCGAGGGCGCGGCGTCCAAGCGGGCCTTGAGGGCGTCCAGCTCGGCCCAGAGCACGCCGGGCAGCTTGTCGCCGAACTTCTCGAACCACTCGGTGACCTGCGGAATCTCCGCCTTCCACTCGGCGGTGTCGACGCGGAGCACGGCCTCGACGGCCTCTCGGGACATGTCGAGCCCGCTCACGTCGAGCGCGTCGGCGGTCGGCACGAGGCCGATCGGCGTCTCGACGGCCGCGCCGCGCCCCTCCAGCCGTTCGACGATCCACTTGAGCACCCGGGAGTTTTCGCCGAACCCGGGCCACAGGAAGCCGCCGTCCTCGTCGCGGCGGAACCAGTTGACGTAGAAGATCTTGGGCAGCTTGGCCGCGTCTCCGTCGGTGCCCTTGCCCATCTCGATCCAGTGCCGGAAGTAGTCGCCCGCGTTGTACCCGATGAAGGGCAGCATGGCCATCGGATCGCGACGCACGACACCCACCTTGCCCGCGGCGGCGGCCGTGGTCTCGGAGGAGAGCGTGGCGCCGAGGTAGACGCCGTGCACCCAGTCGCGCGCCTCGGTGACCAGCGGGATCGTGGTCTTGCGCCGCCCGCCGAAGAGGATCGCGTCGATCGGCACGCCGCGCGGGTCGTGGTACTCCGGCGCGAGGATCGGGCACTGCGCGATCGGCGTGCAGAAGCGCGAGTTGGGGTGCGAGGAGAGCTCGCCGGAGTCGGGCGTCCAGTCGTCGCCGTGCCAGTCGGTCAGGTGCGCGGGCGGCTCGCCCATGCCCTCCCACCAGATGTCACCGTCGTCGGTGAGCGCCACGTTCGTGAAGACGGAGTTGCCCACGTCGAGCGTGCGCATCGCGTTCGGGTTGGTCCTCCAGTCGGTGCCGGGGGCGACACCGAAGAGCCCTGCCTCGGGGTTGGTCGCGTACAGGCGGCCGTCGTCGCCGAACCGCATCCACGCGATGTCGTCGCCGATCGTCTCGACCTTCCACCCGGGGATGGTCGGCTCCAGCATGGCCAGGTTGGTCTTGCCGCAGGCGGACGGGAAGGCGCCGGCCACGTACCGCACGGTGCCCTCGGGCGAGGTGAGCTTGAGGATCAGCATGTGCTCCGCGAGCCAGCCCTCGTCGCGCGCCATCACGCTGGCGATCCGCAGCGAGTAGCACTTCTTGCCGAGCAGCGAGTTGCCGCCGTAGCCCGAGCCGTAGGACCAGATCTCGCGGGTCTCCGGGAAGTGCGAGATGTACTTGGTCTGGTTGCACGGCCACGCCACGTCCGGCTGCCCGTCGTCCAGCGGTGCACCCACCGAGTGCAGCGCCGGCACGAACCAGGCGTCGTCGCCCATCGCGTCGAGCACCTCGGTGCCCATGCGGGTCATGATGCGCATCGACGTCACCACGTACGGGCTGTCGGTCAGCTCGACGCCGAACATCGGCTCCGGCGCGTCGAGCGGGCCCATGCAGAACGGGATGACGTACATCGTGCGGCCGCGCATGCACTCCCGGTACAGCTCGGTCATGGTCCGCTTCATCTCGGCCGGCGCCATCCAGTTGTTGGTGGGACCAGCGTCGGCCTCGTCGACCGAGCAGATGAAGGTGCGCTCCTCGACCCGCGCCACGTCGGTCGGGTCGGTGCGCGCCCAGAAGGAGTTGGGCTTGCGGTCGTCGGCGAGCCGGACCAACGTGCCGGCCTCCACGAGCTCGTCGGTGAGGCGGCGCCACTCCTCGGGCGACCCGTCACACCACACGACCTCGTCGGGAGTGGTCAGCTCGGCGACTTCGCGGATCCAGGAGAGCAGCTTCTGATGGTTGGTCGGGGCGCTGGCGAGCCCTCGCACTGTCGCCGGTGGGGCCGTCATGACTGTCTCCTTTTGGTCGTCGTTGACCGGAAATCGAGATGCGCGAAGCGGGCGAGCCGGCGAGAGGCCGGCGCGCCGCACGAGTCATCGGATTTCAGCTCAGCGTAAGCCGATCGGTCGTTCAGGGCAGCGTGGACGGTTGTGAAAATCTGCACAAAGTCCGGCGTTTATGAGTTCAGGCGATGGTTTCCGCGCTCCCACGCGCAGTTTCACGCAAACCTTTCTGCTGCCGTTCACCTCTTCCGGGTACGACCGAATTGCCCTAAGGTTCAGGTTAGCTCCCTGTTACGCCTGATTAATCCCCCGGAGGCGACAGTGACTAGCCATGTCGAGTTGAGTGATGCCCACCTTTTGGCGGCCGTTCGCGGCGGCGACAGCACGGCCTACGGAGCGCTCTACACCCGCCACGCCGGCGCGGCCAGACGCCTCGCGTACACGCTCGTGCGATGTCCCGCGGACGCCGACGACCTCGTTGCCGAGACGTTCGCGAAGGTCCTGGCCGTGCTGCGCGCCGGCCGCGGACCGGACGTCGCCTTCCGCGCCTACCTGCACACCACGCTGCGGCACGTGCGGTACGACCGGATGCGGCGGGACCAGCGGATCGAGTTCACCGACGACCTCACCCGGTACGAGCGAGGTGAGCCGTTCCAGGACACCGCCGTGCGGCAGCTCGAGCGGGCCCAGGCGGCGCGCGCCTTCGCCCAGCTGCCCGAGCGGTGGCGCACGGTGCTGTGGCACACCGAGGTCGAGGGTGAGCCGCACGCGCAGGTGGCGCCCCGCCTGGGGCTCACGCCGGGTGGGGTGGCCGCCCTGGCGTACCGGGCGCGCGAGCGCCTGCGTCAGATATATGCGCGGGAGGCGTCCAGTGCGGGGTGACCAAAACCGGTACCCTCGACTGCGTGTCCGCAACCGTCACGGGTGAGCCCTCGGCGTCTTCCGATCCCAAACCAGGGCCCCTGCGCCGGCTCTGGGAGCGTTTCGGGCACCTTGTCCACGAGCTTGGCAAGTTCGGCACGGTCGGCATCCTGGCGTTCGGCCTCGACCTGGTGCTGTTCAACATCGCCCTTGCCGTGCTCGACATGGAGTCCCTGACCGCCAAGGTCTTCTCCACGGCCATCGCGGCGACCTTCGCGTTCGTCGGCAACCGGTTCTGGACCTGGCGCCACCGCGCACGGTCCAACCTCGCCCGGGAGTACATGCTGTACTTCGTGCTGAACGCGATCGGCCTCAGCTTCAGCCTGCTCACACTGGCCATTTCGCACTACGGCCTGGGCAGCGTCTGGCCGGTTTTCCAAAGCCCGATCGTCGATAACATTTCCGCAAACATCGTGGGCACCGCGATGGGCACCACATTTCGTTTTTGGTCGTACCGGCGCTGGGTATTCCTGAATCCCGATACACAGCCCGTGCCCGCGACAGTTACGGAGAGCAAGTAGCGGGAGTGACCTTCAGCAAACCTCCAGCCGGTCGCGGAGACGCGGCCGCCAGACTGCCGTAAGGTGGCCGAATGCGTCTTGTCCGCCTGCTGCCCGAGCGTTGGCAGAAGTTCGTCAAGGAGGCGCTGAAGTTCGGCGCGGTCGGCGGTGTCAACACCGTCCTCAACTACGCGCTGTTCAACGTTCTTGTGCTCACCGTCCTTGCTGACGGGCAGCTGAAGGCGACCGTCTTCGCGACGATTGTGGCAACCACTTCGTCGTACTTCATGAACCGGCACTGGACCTTCGGCGACCGGTCGAAGTCGGCGATGCGTCGCGAATACGCGCTTTTCTTCGTCTTCAACGCGGCCGGTCTCTTCATCGAGCTGGGCGTGCTGGCGATCGCCAAGTACGGGCTGGACATCCACGGCCTGCTGGCGCTCAACCTGGTCAAGACCGTCGGCCTGGTGCTCGGCATGGCGTTCCGGTTCTGGTCGTACCGCACGTTCGTCTTCAAGCCGCAGCCGGTGGGCGTCGCGCACCAGCACCACCTCGACCCGGTCGCCGAGATCGTCGACGCGCTGGAGGAGCCCACGCCGTCGGCCACCGTGCCGGCGCAGGCCCGCACCGGCGAGGCGGACTTCCAGGAGCTGACCGAGCCGCTGGAGGCCGAGCTCGCCTCGCCGATCGACGACGTGGCGCTCGACGCCGAGCTGGCGGTGGAGCTCGACGCGGCCCGCCGCTCGACCGCGCACTAACCCACAAGCACCGCACAACACTGAGGGCGCCCCGAAGGGCGCCCTCTTTTCGTTGCCCATGACGCCTACTACGGCTGCTGCTGGGCCTCGCGGGTCTCGCGGTTGGCGTCCCGCATGATGTCGCGCATCTCCTCGTCGCCGAGGCTGTGCTTGTCGTGGTTGGCCTCGATCAGCTCGTAGAGCGTGGTCTGGACCTTCTCCACGGAGGGCATGTCGCGCAGCACCGACTGGCCGCGCTCACCGGCGGACTCGATCGTGAGCGTGCCGCAGCTGAGCAGGCGCTCGATGAACGTCTGGCTCATCGAGTGGTCGTTGACGCGGCCGAGCGGGATGTCCCGCCGGTCGCGGGAGAAGACACCGTGTTGCAGGATCACGCGCTCGTTGGTGAACACGTGGTGAGTGGTCCGCCAGACCAGGATCGGCCAGACGGTCAGCCAGAGCACGAGGACGAGCGCCACCGCCGCGACGACGTAGAGGCCGATGGTGCCGCCGCTGCCGTCGGGGAGGAAGATCCAGGCGGCAACCAGGCCGACGAGTGCCAACACCAGCACCAGTACCGGCCGGATCGCCTCCTTCCAGTGGGGGTGCATGTGCAGCACGACGTGCTCGTCCTTGGTGAGCACGTCTTCCGGAAAGGCCACGCCAACCTCCTCATTCACATTCGTGACGGGGCTGACGGTATCGGTTCAGCGCACGTGGAGCACGTCCCCCGCGGCAACGGATTGGCTGCGACCTTCGGCCGTACGGACGACGAGCTGCCCATCCGCGTCCACGGTGGTCGCCTCGCCGGCCAGTTCCTCGCCGGAGGGTAGCTGCACCCGCACGCTGCGCCCCAGCGTGCCGCAGTGGTGCCGGTACGCCTCGGCGAGGCCGGACGCCTCCGCGTCGCCGCCGGCGAACCGCCATTTCGCGTACCACCCGCCGAGCCCGCGAAGCAGCGCCCGCAGCAGCGGGTCGCGGTCGGTCATGGCCGCGCCGGCGAGCTGGAGCGAGGTGGCCGGCCGGTCGGGGGGCAGCTCGCCAGCGCGGAGGGTCACGTTCAGCCCGACACCCACGACCACCGCCGGCGGGCCGCCGTTGGCCACGCCCTCAGCGAGGATGCCGGCACACTTCAGGTCGCCGATCATGAGGTCGTTTGGCCACTTGAGCACGGCGGGCACCTCAGCCACCCGGGCGACGGTCTCCACCAGCGCGACGCCGGCGAGCAGCGGCAACCACCCGTACGCAGCGGCGGGCGCGGCCGGCCACTCCCGCTCCGGCACGGCCACGCCAGGCCGGAGCAGCATGCTCGCGGTGATGCCCGCACGGGGCGGCGAGGTCCACGCACGCCCCCTGCGCCCCCGCCCCGCCGTCTGCGCCTCGGCGACGACCACGAGGCCCTCCGGCTCGCCCTCGCGGGCGGCACTCGCGGCGTCAGCGTTGGTCGAGGCGGTCTCCGCCCGCAGGTCAAGGCGGGTCCACGGCCCGGAGTCGGTGACCAGCGCGTCCGTCAGCCGGCGGGCGTTGAGCGGCGGCCGGTCCAGGTCCGTGTACGGCGAGCTCACCCACCGAGCCTAGTCGCTGTTTCGCATACCCTTGCCGGCCGCGCCAGGCCTGGGCTGGCCCGACAATCTTTTGAGCAGGGCCTAAGAGCTTTGGGCTACCGCGATGTCCGCGGTGGTCCGGACCGTTGCTCCCGCGGCCTCACCCTCCGCTGTTGGGCACGGTCTCTCGGGGTGCGGGGCAGGCCCCGGGTGGCTCTCAAGCTGGGCGCACCAATGCGCCCACTCCCAGGGACGCGGCGCCCGTCGGGGTTCGTCGACTCGACGTCCGGAGAACCGCCCCGACCGCCACAGCGATCCCTCCCCTGAGGCCACCAATGCGCCTCCACTGCTCGCCGCCTCGCCGCGGCTGTGCGGCCTCGGACTCCGCGGCCAGAGCGGGGGTTCCTCAGCGGACGGACCCCTGCCACCGGCCGCGCTACTCCGCGAGAGGTCCACGACCGCCGGTGAGCACGATCCGACGAGAGCGGCAGGAGGTTCGACCGACGATCCATTCCACGCCGCCGCCCGAGCACGGCGGCCACGGCGCCCCGGCGGAACCACCGACCTGGACACCGTCTTTCCCACCCGCCCAACGCCAGCGAGCGCCGCCAGGCCCACCTGCCAAGCCCACGGCGGCTCCCCGCGCCCAGCACGCTCGCGTTGGGAGCGCACCGCGGGCTGGGCGCATTGGTGCTACCAGCTCTGTAGCGTCCCGCGGCCTGGACCCAGCCGCGGGCCGTGCGCGCCCGGATGGTTGTGCGACCGCGGAGGGTGAGGCCGCGGGAGCAACGGTCCGGACCACCGCGGACGTCGCGGTAGCTCACATCTTTTGGCTTTTGGGTTCGAAGGTTGAAACACGGGCTAGTCCGGGCCTTCGGTGGTGCGGGACATGTAGACGGTGCCACGCTCCGGTGGCACGTAGATCGGGCGGGTGCCGTAGTCGCTCTCGTCGAGTGGGATGTCGACCGCGTCGTACGGGTCGTCGTCGGGCCCGACGTAGTGCACCCGCTCGGCCGGCGGCGACTCGGCCTCCTCGTCGTCGAGGCGCCGCCACAGTGCCCGCCGCAGCGCGTAGAGCACGATCACCCCGCTCACGATGAGCGCGATCCCGAAGACCATCACGTTAACTACAACGAACAGGGCATTTGCCGCGAAACGACTCAGGTAATGTGCCGACTCACCGGTAGTTACGATCCAGTAGTGACCGTTCAGGAGAGCGCCGCCCCGATCGACGAGCACACCACCGCCGGCAAGCTCGCCGGCCTGGAGCGCCGGGTCGACGAGGCGACACACGCCGGTTCCGCCCGCGCGGTGGAAAAGCAGCACGCCCGCGGCAAGAAGACGGCCCGCGAGCGGATCGCGATGCTGCTGGACGAGGGATCGTTCGTCGAGCTGGACGAGCTGGCCCGGCACCGCTCCACCGCGTTCGGGCTGGACAAGACCCGGCCGTACGGCGACGGCGTGGTGACCGGCTACGGCACGGTCGACGGGCGCCCGGTGTGCGTGTTCGCGCAGGACTTCACGGTCTTCGGCGGCTCGCTGGGCGAGGTCTTCGGCGAAAAGATCGTCAAGGTCATGGACCTGGCGATGAAGACCGGCTGCCCGGTGATCGGCATCAACGACTCCGGCGGCGCGCGCATCCAGGAGGGTGTGGTCAGCCTCGGGCTGTACGGCGAGATCTTCTTCCGCAACGTGCGGGCCAGCGGCGTGATCCCGCAGATCTCGCTGGTGATGGGGCCTTGCGCGGGCGGCGCGGTCTACTCCCCCGCGGTCACCGACTTCACGGTGATGGTCGACCAGACGTCACACATGTTCATCACCGGGCCCGACGTGATCAAGACGGTCACCGGTGAGGACGTGGGCTTCGAGGAGCTGGGCGGCGCCCGCACCCACAACACCCGCTCCGGCAACGCGCACTACCTCGGCACGGACGAGGAGGACGCGATCGACTACGTCAAGGCCCTGCTGTCGTACCTGCCGTCCAACAACATGGACGACGCGCCGGTGTTCGCGGCGGAGTCCACATTGGAGGCCACCGAGGACGACGGCGCGCTGGACACGCTGATCCCCGACTCAGCCAACCAGCCGTACGACATCCACCGGGTCATCGAGCACGTGCTGGACGACGGCGAGTTCCTCGAGGTGCACGCGCTCTACGCGCAGAACATCGTGGTGGGCTTCGGCCGCGTCGAAGGGCGCCCGGTCGGTGTGGTGGCCAACCAGCCGATGCACTTCGCCGGGTGCCTGGACATCGCGGCGTCGGAGAAGGCGGCACGGTTTGTGCGCACGTGCGACGCGTTCAACATCCCGGTCTTGACTTTTGTGGATGTCCCCGGCTTTCTGCCCGGCACCGGCCAGGAGTGGGAGGGCATCATCCGGCGCGGCGCCAAGCTCATCTACGCGTACGCGGAGGCCACCGTCCCGAAGGTCACCGTCATCACGCGCAAGGCGTACGGCGGCGCGTACGACGTGATGGGCTCCAAGCACCTCGGCGCCGACCTGAACTTCGCGTGGCCGACCGCGCAGATCGCGGTGATGGGCGCGCAGGGCGCGGTGAACATCCTGCACCGGGCGGCACTGTCCAATGCGGAGGATCCGGCGGCGCTGCGGGCCGAGCTCATCACCGAGTACGAGGACACGCTCGCCAACCCGTACATCGCCGCCGAGCGGGGCTATGTCGACGCGGTCATCCAGCCGTCGCAGACCCGGGTGCAGATCGTGCGCGCGCTGCGGGCGCTGCGCACCAAGCGCGAGACCCTGCCGCCCAAGAAGCACGGCAACATACCGCTTTAGAGCAGGTCGTCGACGAAGGGCTTGACCAGCAGGTAGCCGCCCAGCGCGAGCGCGCCCAGGTTGACCAAACCGAAGAAGCCGACCCACACGATGCCGGGCACGTGCGTGACGCCGGCGAGCTGGTCGGCGTCGGAGTCGGGGAGCTGGCCGCGCGCTCGCAGTGTCTGCAGCTCGCCGACCGGGCGCACGCCGCCGAGGAGGAGAAACCACACGCTCGCGTAGGCGAACACCGACTGCACGTCGGGGGAAGCGAACCACGACACGGCGAAGACGACGCCGCCAGTGACCACAATGGACACTATGCCGAAGGCGTTGCGAATCATCACGAGCATCGCGAGCAGAAGCACCACGGTGACCCACAGCAGGAGCCGGATGCGGTTGCCGGCCAGCAGCCAGGCGCCGCCCAGGCCTATCAGCGACGGGGCAACGTAACCGGCCAGCAGCGTGAACGCCATGCCCGGACCGGTGGGCCGCCCCGCGGAGAGGGTGAGGCCGGAGGTGTCCGAGTGCAGCCGGATCCCGCGCAGCTTGCGCCCGGTGATCAGCGCGATCAGGGCGTGGCCACCCTCGTGCGCGATAGTGATCGCGTTGCGCGCCACCCGCCATGCCATCCGGGTCAGCACAACGGCGAGGGCCGCCACGCCGGTGAGGATCACCAGCAGCAGCGGCGGGTCAGGCTGGCCACCGAAGAGCCAGTCCCAGGCGTCTGTCAGACCGTCTACCGACATCACAGCCGGCGAGCCTAGCTCACGACGCTATGAGTGGGGCGGCGCCGGTGGCACCGCCCCACCGCGCGACTACGTGTTGTTAGCGAGTGCGATCAGACGGTCACGTGCGCCGTTGAAGTGGTTGCGGTCCACGTTGCCGGAGATGCCGGAGACGGCACCGCTGCTCGTGTACTGCCAGAAGGTCCAGAACGGTGCGCCCGGGGGAAGCGCGCCGACGGTGCTGGCCCAGCGGGCGACCCACAGTGGACTGGTGCTCCACGGGCCGCTCCAGCTGCCGGTGCAGGTGTTCCAGAAGCTGGTGGTGGTGTAGATGACCGCGTACCGGCCGGTGCGGGCGCGGTACTGGTTGAGGAAGCTCTGCACCCAGTTGCGCATGGCCGTGGTGCTGAGGCCGTAGCAGTAGGCGCCATAGGGGTTGGCTTCGAGGTCGAGGGCGGCCGGAAGCGTACGGCTGTCGGCGGACCACGCACCGCCGTTGCTGGCCAGGAAGTTGGCCTGGGTCGCGCCGGTGCTGCGGTCCGGCAGGGCGAAGTGGTACGCCCCGCGGATCACGCCCGCGTTGTACGCCGCGACGTAGTTGGTGTCGAAGCGGGGGTCGAGGTAAGACGTGCCCTCGGTCGCCTTGATGAACGCGAACTGGATGCCGGCGTTGCGCACGCTCGTCCAGTTGATCGCGCCCTGGTGGTTGGAGACGTCGATGCCGGGGGTCGTCGCGGCCATGGCCGGCGTGGCGGAGATGCCCACCACTGTCGCGGTCGCGGCCACCATGGCGAGTGCCGCGCTGGTGAGCCGGCGAAGGCCGGTGCGCGAGCGTCTAACCATGCCATCTGTGCTGGTGCTGGTCATAGTGCCTCCCCAGGACTAGGGACCAACAAGGATGGATATTTCTTGACATCTTTGAAGGAAACTAACCTTGATCGCAATAGATCCTGTGGAAATTTTTCGTAGCCGGCTCATGCACCCAACTCGGTCGCGACGCGTTGCCGTAGCTCGGGAAGCCGGGCGTAGAAGACGTCGCCGGGGCACTGAGTGGCGACGTAGTCGCGGTGGCCGACGATCGCCCCGAACGGGTCGAGCGAGTAGACGTCGCACAGCCACGCGCAGGTGCGTACCAGGGAGTTGAAGAGCGCGGCGGGTGGCGTCGCGGACACGTAGATGCCCTCGTTTTCGATGCCGATCGTGTGGTCGTTGTGGTTTGCGGTCTGCGCGCCGCTCACGTGCTGGCGCTCGTGGATGGCGCGGAGGCTGAGCTGCCGCCCTTCCATCACGTAGCCGCCGCGGCTGATCGTGAGCTGCTGTCCCGAGTCGATCCAGCCGTTCTGGTCCATGTGCAGGTCCTGGATCCACTTCGAGTGGCGGAAGGCCGCCGCCAGCGAGTAGTCCGTCGTGTTGGCGCCGGCCGTGTGGTGCACCACGATGTGGTCCGGCATGCGATCGAGGTAGCGGATCGACCCGGTCGCCGCGCGGGCGCCCCACTCCGCCCGGGTGTAGACCCTCGGCGGCGTCGCCGCGGCCTCAGCCGGTCTGGCGCCCAGCAGGACGCCGCCGGCTATCCCGGCGGCACCGGCGAGCAAGGTTCGTCGTTGTGGCACGAGAGACCTCCTTCGATGGATGGCAAAAGTTACCGTAGCCATCCATCGACGTGGAGGAAAGTGCCAGAGTCACGCCTCCAGGGCGGCGACCACCGCCGCGACCCGGGTGAACGCGCCCATGTAGATGTCCGGCCGGCGCGCGTCGAGCGCCCCGACCAGCCGCAACACGTCGCGCGCCTGGTCGAGCCCCTCGTCGGCCCGGCCCGCCGCCGACAGGTGCGCGGCCCGCTCACCCACCGCGGCCGCCAGCGGCTCGCCCCACTCCGGCGACACCTGCTCCAGCAGCAGGCGGTACACCGCGACGGCCACCGCGCTCGCGCTCGCCGCCGCCTCGTAGTCGCCGCCGCGCGCGTGCAGGCGGGCGAGCGTGCGGGCGGTCATCGCGTAGAAGCCGGCGGCGTCGAGCGGCAGCTGGTCGCGGGCATCGAGGTCCGCGTACCGGCGCAGCGCGTCGTCGGCCGCCGCCATCGCCTCGTCGGGCCGGTCGTCAGCTTCCAAGGAGGAGGCCAGCAGGCTCATCGCGCGCGCCACGCTCCGCTCCACGGCCACGTCGGGCGGGAGCGACAGGTAGGTGGTGACCGCGCGCCGCTGGCAGGTGACGGCTTCCTCGGTCAGGCCCAGCCCGGTGTACGTGACGCCGACGCGGGACAGCGCGTCGGCGTGGAGTGGCTCGAAGGTGGCCGGGTCGAACGCGACGAGGTCCTCGTAGATGCGGGAGGACTCCTGGATCACGGAGAGCGCGGCGGCCCGCCGGTCCATCGCGTTGAGCACCACCGCGTGGTTGTAGAGCAGGGAGGCGAGCACCCGGGGGTGCTGCGGGTCATCCGGCTCGGCTGTGGCGAGGTCCCGGCACAGGGCGATGGCTTCCTCGCCCTTGCGCCGGGACCTGTCCAAGTTTCCGCTGCGGTAGAGCTCCAGCGCCTCTCCCATGAGCTGGGAGATCTCGTCCTCCTGTGCGGAATAACCGCGCTGGAACTGCGTCATCCCGTACCCGCCAATCGTCCCGTCGGCCGGGGTCCATCGTCGCGGACCGGAGGTGGGGTCAGCAACTGCGAGTTATCGATTGACGACGTTGGGTTGTCGCCGCGATCCAACTCTCTGGACCACGACGGGATGATGCTGCCGCACTACCCACCAAGCGCCGAAGCCGACAACGACCGCGGACAGGGTGAGCAGCACGACCACGATGCCCAGGCTGTAAAGCAACAACACTCCGGTCATCGCCCAGAGCGCCACGCTCGGCTTAAGTACATGCTGTCGGTAGCTCACGGCGATAGCAGTACCCGTGTACGTCGCCGGTCATGCCGCCTTCAGCCATTCGCAGGGCGGAAACTCCCCACCACCAGCGCAAAGTTCTTCTGATTCTCGGCCCAGGTGGAGTCGAGCGTGGACCAGTAGATCCCATATGCCTGATTCGGCGAGGTGATGAAGCCGCGGTTGACGACGTGCAGGCGGTTGCCGCTGCGGCTCGTGTACGTCCACTCCCAGTCAGCGGCCTTGTCGAAGTAGTCGACGGCCGCGATCTTCACGCGCTGGTAGTCGTTGTAGTTGCCGCGCCGCGCCCGCTCCTGCTGCGTCCAGTCGGCCACCGGGTCGGGCTTGGGCTGGTCGGTCTGGTCGACGCCGAGCACGCGCCCCTCGCCGCCCCGCTCGCGGAAGAACACCATGGTGCCCTCCCTGCTCACCGACCATCCCTGCGGCGCGGCGACCGAGAAGCCGGTGCGGTCCGTGTACATCCGCCAGCCCGCCGGCAGCGCCGTGTTGCCGCCGTCGCGGGAGGGTGTGGGCGGCGCGGCCGTGGTCGGCGCGGCGGTGGTCGGCTCCGCGGCCGCCGTCGTGGGCGGCGGCTGCGCGGCGCTCGTGGCCGCCGGGCCCGCCGCCGTCGTGGCCCCAGCGCCCGACGGCTCCTCACCCCCACCGGCATTGAGAGCAATGATCACAACCAGCGTTAGTACGAGAAGAACGGCTGCTCCCGCGACCAACGCGACTCGGCCCAGGCGCGGAGCCGAGGGCGGCACCAGGAGCGGAGCGGCATCCGCCGCCTTCTCGACTGTCTCCTCGGCCTTACCCGGCACCACGGGCAGGAAAGCGTCACCGGGCTTGCGGGGCGCGGGCACGGCAAGCTTTTCCTGCTCGTCACCCTGCTCGCGCTCCGGCGTCGCGGTCTTGGTCGCGCCCTCGGCCTCGGGCTCCGGCACCACCTTCGTCGGCGGCTCGGCAGCCGCCACGACCGTTGTCGGCTTCGCCTCCGGCAGCAGGCTTGGACGCGGGGTCGCGGACGGACGCCGTACCCCATCCAGGAGGGAAAGCGTCGCGCGGGGCCGGCGGCCGGCCGCGCGCCGCAACATGCGGTCTGCATCCTCCGCGCTGATCCGCGCGGTCGGATCTTTACGCAGCAGGCCGTTGAGCACAGGCTTGAGCGCGCCGCCGTGGCGCGGCGTCGGCACCGGCTCGGTGGCGAGCGCGGCCAGCGTGCCGATCGCCGAGGGCCGCGCGAAGGGCGACTGCCCCTCGACCGCCGCGTAGAGCGTGGCGCCCAGCGACCACAGATCGGCCTCGGGCCCCGCGGTGCCGTCACGCGCCCGCTCCGGCGCGATGTACGCCGGGGAGCCGAGCACCAGGCCCGTGCGCGTGACGTTGGGATCGCCCGGCACGGTGGCCAGGCCGAAGTCGGTGAGCACGACCCGCCCGTCTTCGGCGAGCAAAACGTTGGCCGGCTTGACATCCCGGTGCACCACGCCAGAACGGTGAGCGGCCCGCAGCGCGCCCAGGACCCCGATGCCGATCTCCGCGGCCCGCGTGGGCGAGACCGGGCCGTCGCTGGCGAGCACGTCCTGCAGCGAACGCGACGGCACGTACTCCATCACGATCCACGGATCGCCGTCGGTGCTCAGCACATCGAAGATCCGCACGACGTTGGCATGGTTGAGCCGCGCGATGGCGCGCGCCTCGCGCAACGACCGCTCGCGCATCTCCTGGCGCTCTTCGGTCGTCAGCCCGGGCGGCGGCACCAGCTCTTTGATCGCGACCTCGCGGTGCAGGACCTCGTCGCTCGCCTTCCAGACCCGGCCCATGCCGCCCTGACCGAGCGGCTCGAGCAGCCGGTAGCGGTCATCGACAAGTTGGGTGGGCGCGGGAGACACCCGAAGAACTTACCCGGAGGAGATGCGGCGCACACCGGTGGATGTGTGGGTTTGTGACTGTCTTCTCTCTTGTACGCTGCCCCCATGTCGGAGCCGGAGCCGGTCATTCGGGTGACCCGGGGTGTGCCAACGGCCGAGGAACTGGCCGCCCTGGTCGGAGCGGTGCTGCTCCGCCGCAGGCCGGCGGCCGCGCAGACGCCGGCCGCGGCAGCGTCTGCGTGGGCCCGCAGCGCCCGTCCGGGTGCGGGGCGCACGGGCTGGCGGGGTTCGCTATCTTGATTCGCTCTTGAGAACACTTCCGCGCCGCGCCGCGCGATCTTAAATTCGCGCGTCACACGGGATTCGTGGCGCCTCCCGAGATCCTGGGATTCGCGCCCGCGCGCCACCCGGGCTCTTCCTTAGTCTTGTGCGTCAGTCTTGTGCGTCTGCCGCGGTTTGGGCCGCGGCCCTCGATCGTGGGTTTGCGGGCCGCGCGATATTCGGGAGCGGGTCCCTCGATCTTGGCTTCGTGACCGCGCGCGATTCGGGCTCGTCCCTCGATCTGTGGCCGCCGCAGTTTGCGCTGCGGACCTCGATCTTGAATTCGCAGCGGCGCGCGACTGCAGCTCGTCCCTCGATCTTGGGATCGTGGCCGCCGCGATTCGGAGGCATCGACTAATCTCGTTCAGGTAAAGCGTGCAAGCCCGTTTCGACTTTCGTCGGGAGGGCCGATGGGCCTACCAGCGGATGATTACGGACCTTCCTGGCTGGGCGGCTACGCCCAGATCGAGGCCGACATAGCCCGGATGGAAGAGTTCGCGGAAAAGCTTCGCGCCGAGGTCGTGGACAACTACGCGCCCCATCTCACCCACGTCACCGACGACATGGCCGTCGACCTGCCCGCCCCGCCGGAGACGTTCGACGAGCTGAGCAGCTTCCTGCAGACCCACCGCACGTCGCAGCTCAACACGTCCGACCTCGTCTACTTCTACCAAGAAGCCACGTGGGGCCTGGCCACCGCCGCCGCCGAGGTGAGCGCCCTTTACGGCGCGGCCGACGCCTTCGCCGCCGCCAAAGCGTCCGAAGTGGAGTCAGCCTTGGACCACACGGCCGCGGCCGCCCCGCCCACTCTCCCGGCAGCCCCGCCGCTGCCCCGGAGGACTGACGATGGCCTGGGAGAAAAGCGGCGTGCCCGGCACGGCGACCCGCACGAGCTGGTTCGACCGCGACGTGCCCGCGATGTGGCGCACACTCGAAAACCAGCAGAGCGACGACCACTGGCGCCTGGTGGCCGGCTGGCGCAAGGCAGCGGACCTCACCGCGATCCACTTGCGCCGCCTGGAGCACTACCGCACCAACCTGGTCGAGGCATGGCCCCCAGACCGCAACGCGGCGGCCGCCGCCTACGTGTCCCGCCTGGACTTCCTGATCCAGAACGTCCGCACCACCCACGACGTCGCCGCCGCCAACTACTCCACTCTCGCCGCCACGGTGGGCGCCCTCGCCTCAGCCCGCAACGACCTCAAGCCCTTGTACGACGAGTACATGACGAAGGCGAAGGCACTGACGGCTTACCGCGAGCTGGCCGCCTTCAACGCAGCGGCCGAGGGCTCCACCGTGATCGGCGCGGCGCCGGTGAGGCCGGATGACCTGGAGCGCTTGAACAATCGGGCGCGCGCCATCATGTACACGCTGAGCCACACCCTCGTGGAGGCCGAGGCCGCAATCCGCCAACCCCCGACGTACGAGCCAACCGTCCATTGGGATCAAGGGCGCGCAAACACATACGGGGATAGCGGCAGGCCATCTCCGACTACATCCGCTACCCGACCACCGTCCCCGGAACACCCAGCCGTGGACAGCACCCGAAGCGATCCCAACGCTGGCTCGACCCCGGCTTCGGCTATTCCGGGTACCGGCGGTCCGTTAGACCGCGTCATTTCACCGAGAGGCAAACAAAGCTTGACAGCGCGCGACGGGGAAATCGGACGTGGTCGTCATCCACGAGAAGCGACCGATGGATCCGGTGGTTCTCTGATTCATCAGGCACGAGGGACCGCGATAAGCGGCGGCATTATAGGCGCAAGTCCCGAGTTGGAAGATCGGCATGCACCACGAGCACCGCTCCGCGTAAACCCCGTCGGAGGGATTATTGGAGGACAACACGTCCGCGAACCAGCTAATCATCCATCAAGCATGATCTCACCAGTTCTTGGCAGTACAGCCGCAAGTCAGGGACTCCGAAAAGATCGGTCGGAAGCTCAACGAACCAGGGAAACAAACTGGGAAGTACCCAATGGAGTGCCTCCCGTCATCGAGCCGCGAAAAGTAGTCAAATATGATCCAGGCCCTGCAATAGGACTGGAACGCTGATTTGTCAACGATGAGATCGATCACCCTCGCGATTCTTGGCCTTGTGACTGTGATTTCACACGCTCCACATGTTGACCGGATCCGCAACGACCAGTGGCACTTGCGCTATCTTCAGGCCGCCGAAGCACATCGACACAGCCGAGGCGATGGGGTCATCGTCGCGGTGATCGACACGGGAGTTGATCGTCATCCTGACTTGACAGACAACCTCTTGCCTGGCGTCGATATTGATACTACAAACGACACTGGCCAGCACGATGTCGATTCCCACGGGACGGGGATGGCCGGCTTAATCGCAGCTCACGGCCTAGGACCGGATACAGGTGCTCTTGGAATTGCGCCGCACGCGCAAGTGCTCCCAATTCGCTATCAAGATCTAAGTAACCAGGGAAACAGCGATCGTATTGCTAGGAGCATCGCGTGGGCCGTCACGCATGGCGCGGATGTGATCAATATTTCCGGAGGAGGCGGCCCTGGGGAAGAACTTCGGAGCGCAATCGATGCCGCAGTTCGGGCGGACGTAGTCGTAGTAGCAAGCGCAGGGAATCGGCCCGCCGTTCGGGGTGTGACCTTTCCGGCGGCGTATGACGGAGTGCTTGCTGTTGGTGCAGTTGATCGGCAGGGCAACCACGCGGAAGTCTCGGTTTCGGGCAAGCAGATCGCCATCTCCGCGCCTGGCGTAGATATCTACAGCACCAGCTACAAAGGCCTCTACCGCAAAGGGACCGGCACCTCAGACGCGGCCGCGATCGTGTCTGGGGCTGTCGCGCTCGTGCGGAGTAAGTATCCAGAGTTGTCGGCGCCCGAAGTTGTGCATCGGCTTACGGCCACCGCCACCGACAAAGGCCCGCCGGGTCGCGACGAGCAATACGGCTACGGGGTTCTCAACCTCGTCGCGGCCCTCACCGCCGACGTGCCACCCCTCGGTTCCGCGACGACCGCCACCGCGACCCCGATGGCCCCGGCCCGGACAACGGCGGCAAAGGCAGCAGCCTCGCCGCCTGGCTAGCCGCCGCGGCAGCAGCGGCCGCGGCGACAATAGCCACCGGCATCGCGTGGCGCCGTCGGCAAAACAGGCACCGCAACCCGCCCGCGTAGAAGGACAGCGCCGCCGCAGGCGAAGCGAAACCGCGACCGCGTCAGCGAAGGTGGGCCTCCATCGCCGCCGCCATGGCGCGGGCCTCGGCCTCCGGCCCGTCGGAGTACATGAGCGTGGCCACCAACGCGCCCACCCGCACCACCACCATGTAGTCGGTGTTGGCGTCGCGCTGGATGCGGACCAGCAGCGAGTCGTCGCCGGCGATGCCTTCGGCTACCAGCGTCTGCTCGATCTGGGCGCCCTCGGGGTACCGGAAGGTCGGGCAGGTCTCGATGGCCCTGCGGATGTCGGCCAGGTTGGCGGTGGCGTCGGGGTAGCTCTCGACGATCTCCCAGGCGTACCACTCTCCGGTGGAATAGGCGAGGCCGCGGCCGTCGTGGCGGTTCGGGATCGTCGGGTAGTCGGCGGCGCGATAGTCGGGACAGCCGCTCACCACCGTCAGCCACGGCCACTCGCGGGCACCGCCTTCTAGTTCCGTGGTGGTCACGCCGGGCCGGGCTGCGAAGTCCGCGGGCCTCAGCAACCGCGCAGCCGATACCCCCGGCGGATCGACCGTCCGGGGCGCGGAGGTCGAGGGTGCGGGCGATGCAGTTGCGGGAGACGACGCCGGCGGCGCCGGTGGTGGCGGCGTGGGTTCGGGCTGGCCCGCCGTGCCGAACGCCCACCCCGTTCCCACGCCGGCCGCCGTGAGCACCGCGGACCCGGCCGCCAGCGCGCGGCGGTGGTTGCGTTGCCGGCCGCGGCGGCGGATCTGCTCGGGCGAGGCGAAGGGGGTTGGAGGCTGGCTGCCGCGCAGCTGCTCGAACAGCGCCGTGAGCTGCTCAGACATGAGAGTCCTCCGTCGGGTCCAGAGAGAGGAGTTCGGCCAGTGCGCGGCGTCCGCGGGCCAGGCGGGCCTTGACCGTGCCGGTGGGTACGCCGGTCTCCCGGGCCACCTCGGCCACCGGCAGGCCCACCAGGTGGTGGAGGACGATCGCGACGCGTTGGGCCATCGGGAGGCGGGCGAGCGCGTCCACTAGTGCGATGGCGTCGGCGTTGGGGCCGGGAATGGCGGGCGGTGGCCCGTGGCGGCGGTGTGCCAGGACCGCCGTGCGGGCGCGGCGCCAGCGACTGATCGCGATGCGTCTCGCTACGGTGCGTACCCATGCTTCGGGGTCGCCGTACTCGCGGATCGTCGACCACCGCTGCCACGCCCGCGCGAACGCCTCCTGCACCGCGTCCTGCGCTTCGGCGGCGTTGCCGGTGACGGCGTACAGGCAGTCGAACAGGCGCTGGCGACTCTCCGCGTAGAACGTGTCAAAGCTGTCGGTTTCCGGCACGGGCGACTCCCCAGGTTCCTCCGCGACGCGACCATTGCAGGGCTTCTACCAGGCCGAACCCGTGAGCGCGCCAAGAGTTGAATCGAACCTAGTCACGCCCCACCGTGCCGCGCGGTTGCATCGACGGACCGGCAAGTACCGTCATCACCGTGCGTACACGTCCTCAGGTCCCGCCACGCCTCGTCCTCGCCTCCGCCAGCCCGGCCCGTCGCAAGCTGTTGCAGGCCGCTGGCATCGAGCCGGAGATACTGGTCAGCGGCGTCGACGAGTCCGATGTCCACGCCGCAAACGCCGAGGAGCTGTGCCTGGAGTTGGCGCTGCGCAAGGCTCAGGCCGTCGCGGACCGGGTGCTCGCCGCGATCGTGTCCGGGCACCTGCCGCCCGGGGAGACGCTGGTGCTGGGGTGCGACTCGGTGCTGGAGTTTCAGGGCGAGATCTATGGCAAGCCAGGTGACGCGAGTGAGGCGTTCAAGCGGTGGCAGCACATGCGGGGTCAGTGGGGCGTCCTGCACACCGGCCACTGCCTGATCAAGGGTGACGTCCGCGCGGCCGCGGTGGCCTCGACGGTCGTGCACTTCGCCAATGTCAGCGACGACGAGATCGCGGCGTACGTGGCGACGGGCGAGCCGCTCAACGTGGCCGGCGCCTTCACGATCGACGGGATCGGCGGGGCGTTCGTCGACCGGATCGAGGGAAACGCGGGGACGGTGATCGGGCTGTCGCTGCCGCTGTTCCGCGAGCTTCTGGCCGACCTCGGCCACTCGATCACCGAACTGTGGGCGCAGCACCCTAGGCTCAACCCATGACCGTCAAGACGTTGCCCATGACCGACGAGCTCCACGCGTACGTCGTCGCGCACGGCACACCGCCCGACGAGATCATGCGTGACCTCATCGAGGAGACCGAGCGTTCGCTGCCGGCAAGCGCGCAGATGCAGGTGGCGCCCGAGCAGGCCGCGTTCCTGTCGCTGCTGACCAAGCTGGTCGGCGCGCGGCACGTGGTGGAGATTGGCACGTTCACCGGCCTGTCGTCGCTGGCGATGGCCCGCGGGCTGGTGGAGGGCGGCAAGGTCGTCTGCTTCGACATCTCGGACGAGTTCACGTCGGTGGCCCGGCGCTACTGGGAGCGGGCCGGCGTGAGCGACCGCATCGACCTGCGCATCGGTCCGGCGGCCGAGCGGCTGCGGGAGCTGCCCACCGAGGCGCACCTCGACCTGTCCTTCATCGACGCGGACAAGACCGGCTACCCGCCTACTGGGAGGAGCTCGTCCCGCGCACCCGGCCGGGCGGGCTGATCGTGGTCGACAACGTGCTGCGGGACGGGCGGGTGCTGGCGCCGCGCGACGACAGCGACAAGGCGATCGTGCACTTCAACGACATCGCCGCCCGCGACGAGCGGGTCGAGGTCGTCATGCTCCCGATCGCCGACGGCCTCACGCTGGCACGGCGCCGCTAAAGAGCCTTCAGAGCAGAGGCGCCTCTAAAGCAGCTTCAAAGCAGATTTGCCCCGGTCCGCATCAGGTGCGGACCGCATGCTCCCGCGGGCAGCGCGGAGGTCGGCGGCGAGCTGGCGCTCGCCGAAACCCCCGACCTCCGCTGCCGGGTCCGCGCGACAAGCCCGCAACCGCCTCACGCCGGGGTGGGCACGAGCAGGGCGCGCCGCAGCCGCAGCGCGAGCACCGCAGCCAACGCGATGAAGAGCGGCATCAGCAGGAACGCGCGGTGCGGACCCACACCGTCGGCCACCCACCCCAGTGCGACCGGGGCGACGCCGAAGCCGATCGCGGTCGCGTACATCGAGTAGGCCGAGGCGCGGTCGCGCTGCCCGTCGGCCACCGCCAGCGCCATCGAGACGCCGAGCGGGTAGTGCATCGCGTTGCCGACGCCGAGGACCATCAGCCCGAACGCGGCGATCCACGGCACTGGTGACAGCCAGAAGATCGCGAAGCCCACCACGCTGACGGCCAGTGCACCGAGCAGCAGCGGCACCGCGGGCAGGCGCCTGGCCAGGGCCGAGCCCACCAAGCGCCCCACGAACATCCCACCCACGATCGCCGCGACCGTGGCCGAGGCGGCACCGGGCGACATGCCGGCATGGGTGCGCAACACGTCCGCCGCCCACAGCGACAGGCACACCTCCACGGAGCCGGTCGCGGCCATCATCGCCCAGGCGAGCCAGAACGAGCGCGGCAGCCGGCTGCGTCCCGTGGCCACCACCGAGGAGGTGGCCACTGACGGGAGCCGTACCCGAAAAAGGAAACCGGCGGCGAAGACCAGCGCGATAAGGCCGACCACGACGGCGATCCCCGGACGCCACCCGAAGCCGGCGCTCACCGACAGGCCGATCACGATGGGCGCCACCACCCCCGCGCCCGCGGCGACCGCGTTGGCCTCGCTGATCGCGGCGGTGGCGCCGGCGCCGTGGTGATCGGCGAGCGCCGCGTTGACGCCGCTGACCACCATCGTGCCGAACGTCGAGGCGAGCACCGCGGCGGCCAGCGTCGCCGGCAGCGCCTCGAACGCGCACAGCACCACAACCGCGCCCGCGACCCCCGCCAGGGCGAGCCACAACACGCCGCCGCGGCCGAGGCGGCCGGCAAGCCAGGGAAAGGCGGACGCCCCGATCAGGGCGCCCGCCGCGAGTCCGGTGCTGTGCAGGCTCGCGACCGCCGCCGTGGTGCCCTGCTCGTCGCGGAGGAGGGGGACGACGGGCCGAATCCGTACAGGAAGAAGCCCCACAACCCGAGCTGCGCATACGTGAGCACGGTGACGCGGTCATGAACGAGCGGGGGCACGGTCCTTACGCTAGGCGCCGCGGACCGTGCCCCGGAGAGGTGTGAGACGCAGCTCTCAGCGGACGCTGCGGGCGAACGACCGGGCCGACCAGAAGAGCGTCAGCACGGTGAGCGCGCCGATGATGAGCAGGGCCTGCCAGACGCTGCTGTCGCCGGGGTTTCCGGCGAAGAGCGCGCGGGCGGCGTCGACCGCCCACGAGAACGGGTTGAAGTCGGCCACCGTCGCCACCCACCCGGTCAGCGGAAGAAGGATGCCGGACAGGAGCAGCAGCGGCTGTGCCACCCCGTTCATCAGAGGGGCCAGCGCGTCTTCGCTGCGCAGCTTGAGCGCGAGCGCGTTGGAGGCGGCGGAGAGCATCACGCCGATGAGGCCCAGCAGCAGGTAGGCCAGCAGCACGTCGCCCACCCGCACGGTGAGCCCGAACGGGATCGCCAGCACCGTGATGAGCGCGGCCTGAACGATCAGCGTGGCGACGTCGCGCAGCGAGCGGCCGAGCATCAGGGCGAGACGGCTCACCGGCGTGACCCGGCTGCGCTCGATGACGCCGGCGCGGAGCTCGGCGATAAGGCCGAAGCCGACGAACATCGAGCCGAACATCGCGAGCATCACCAGCAGGCCCGGCACAAAGAACCGGTACGCATCCGCGGCGGTGGGCGCCTGGAGCGCGTCCTTGAGGAGCGGGCCGAAGAGCAGCAGGAAGTAGAGCGGCTGGAGGATGCCGATCACGACCCAGACCGGGTTGCGGAGCACGAGCAGCATCTGCCGCTGGAAGATCAGCCAGGTGTCACGAAGCAGTTTCATCGGTCAGCTCTCCCGGAGGGAACGTCCGGTCTTCTCCAGGAAGACGTCGTCAAGGCTGGGGCGGTGCAGCTCGATCGTGCCGAGGTGGAGGCCGGCGGCGTCGATCTTGCGGAGGATCTGCGGAATCGCTGTGGCGCCCTCGTCGACGTAGAGGCGGAGGCCGTGGTCGACGGTCTCGAGCTTGTTGACATAAGCCTCGCCGTCGAGCAGCTGGGCCGCCTCGGGGGTCGAGCCGTTGAGCCCCACGGTGACCACGTCGCCGGCCACGTCGCGCTTGAGCTCGTCGGGCGTGCCCTCGGCGACGATCTCGCCATTGTCCATAATGGCCAGTCGGTCGCAGAGCGCGTCGGCCTCTTCGAGGTAGTGCGTGGTGATGAAGACGGTCACGCCCTCGCTGCGCAAGCGGCGGATCTCATCCCACATGTGTGCGCGGCTCTGCGGGTCGAGGCCGGTGGTCGGCTCGTCGAGGAAGACCACCTTGGGGTCGTGGATGATGCCGAGCGCGATGTCGACGCGGCGGCGCTGGCCCCCGAATACGTCTTGCACTTACGATCCGCATACTCCGTGAGCTGGAAGGCATCGAGCGCGCGGACCGCCCGGCGCTGCGCCTCGGCCTTGCCGATCCCATACATCCGGGCGTGCAGCACCAGCTCCTCGCGGGCGCTCACCTCATCCCACGTGCTGCCGCCCTGCGCGACATAGCCGATGCGCCGGCGCACCTCGCCCGGGTTGCGGCGGAGGTCGGCGCCAGCGATCGTGGCCTCGCCGCCGTCGGGCTCGATGAGCGTGGCGAGCATGCGCAGGGTGGTCGTCTTGCCCGCGCCATTTGGCCCCAGAAAGCCGAAGATCTCGCCCTCGGCCACGAAAAGGTCGACGCCTCGCACAGCGTCGACCGTCTTGGTCTCCCGCCCCTGCCGGGAGCGGAACGATTTCCGCAAGCCCTTTGTCTCGATCATGAACGTCGCTCCCCGTCGGACGTGTCTGTATGCCGCCACACGCTAACGCGATATAGCGCATCTAGTCAAGGTTGATTATTTCGCGATCTATCGCCGCTCACTCGACCTGCTGGCGCCACTTCTCCCACTCCTCGCTCGCCGGAGGCAGCTTGGCGGGCAGGTACGACACTCCCGACTCGACAAGCCCGGCCACCCGCTCACACCAGGCGATCTCCCCCTCGTTGCGGGCCACCATCAGCTCCCACATCCACGTCACGTGCGGCGGCTTTTCGCGCAGCCAGCCCTTTTCCGCGGCCGCCTGCACGGTCTCGTTGGCCACCCGCAGCTGGGCCACCCGGTTGCGCAACGCCGCCACGGCCTCCTCGCGGGGCAGCGCGGGCAGGAAGGACAGGGCCGCGAAGAACGGGTCGGTGACCGTCTTCATCTCCCACCAGTAGCCGCGCAGCAGGTTGTCGAACTCGTCCTGGCCTTTGGGCGTGATCTCGTACGTCGTGCGGGCCGGGCGGCTCCCCACCTGCTCGGTGGTGACCTCGCGCAGCAGCCCTTCCTCGGTCAGCTTGCGCAGAGCATGGTAGATCGAGCCGGGTTGGACATTCGCCCATTTATCAGCGCTCCAGCTGAGCAGCTCGCGCCGTACGTCATAGCCATGGACCGGCTGCATCCAGTTGACCAGACCGAGGATCATCATGCGGGTTGTCGACACCCCACAAGCGTAATAGACAAGTTTGACTAACCTACTAGTAACTTCCTGGCTCCGTCTGGTCGTACACTCCGGTTCATGCGCAGGGTCCTCATCGCCAATCGGGGCGAGATCGCCGTTCGGGTCATCCGCGCCTGCCGCGACGCCGGCCTGGCCAGCGTCGCCGTGTACGCGGACTCCGACCGGGACGCCCTCCACGTGACGCTCGCCGACGAGGCGTACGCGCTGGGCGGTGACACGGCGCCCGAGACCTACCTGCGCATCGACAAGCTCGTCGACATCGCGCGGCGGGCAGACGCGGACGCCGTGCACCCGGGGTACGGGTTTCTGGCGGAAAACGCCGACTTCGCCGAGGCGGTGATCGCCGCGGGGCTGACCTGGATCGGCCCGACCCCGCAGGCGATCCGCGACCTGGGCGACAAGGTGACCGCGCGGCACATCGCGCAGCGGGCCGGCGCGCCGCTCGTGCCCGGTACCCCCGATCCGGTGGCCGGGCCGGAAGAGGTGGTGGCCTTCGCCCGCGAGCACGGGCTGCCGGTGGCGATCAAGGCGGCGTTCGGCGGCGGCGGGCGCGGCCTGAAGGTCGCCCGCGACCTGGACGAGATCCCCGCGCTGTTCGAGTCGGCGACGCGTGAGGCGGTCGCCGCGTTCGGGCGGGGCGAGTGCTTCGTCGAGCGGTACCTCGACCAGCCCCGCCACGTCGAGGCCCAGGTGATCGCCGACCAGCACGGCAACGTGATCGTGGTGGGCACCCGCGACTGCTCGCTGCAGCGCCGCCACCAGAAGCTCGTCGAGGAGGCGCCCGCGCCGTTCCTCAACGACGACCAGCGCAAGCAGATCCACGAGTCGGCCAAGGCGATCTGCCGCGAGGCCGGCTACCACGGCGCCGGCACGGTCGAATATCTGGTAGGCCGCGATGGCACGATCTCGTTCCTCGAGGTCAACACCCGCCTCCAGGTCGAGCACCCGGTGACCGAGGAGACCGCCGGCATCGACCTTGTCCGCGAGCAGTTCCGGATCGCGGACGGCGAGCGGCTGCGGCTGGCGGCCGACCCGACGCCGCGCGGCCACTCGATCGAGTTCCGGATCAACGGCGAGGACCCGGGCCGCAACTTCCTGCCCGCGCCCGGCACCGTCACCCGCCTGCGCCTGCCCGAAGGCCCCGGCGTCCGGGTCGACACCGGCATCGAGAGCGGCAACGTGATCGGCGGCAACTTCGACTCGCTGCTGGCCAAGGTGATCATCTCCGGGGAGACCCGCACCGAGGCGCTGGAGCGCGCCCGCCGCGCCCTCGACGAGATGGTCGTGGAGGGCATGGCGACAGCGCTACCGTTCCACCGCCTGATCGTCCGCGACCCCGCGTTCACCGGCGAGCCGTTCACCGTGCACACCCGGTGGATCGAGACCGAGTGGGACAACACGGTGCCACCCTTCGCCGGCGCCGCGGCCGCCGGCGAGGCCCAGGAACGCGAGACCGTCGTGGTCGAGGTCGGTGGCAAGCGCCTCGAGGTCAGCCTCCCCGCCGGCTTTTCCTCGGGTACCCCCAACGGGGCGGCTCGGTCCAAGGGCGGCGCTCCGCGCCGGACCAGGGCGGGACCGCTGCCGCGGCTGCCGGTGGGGACGCGCTCACCTCACCCATGCAGGGCACGATCGTGAAGATCGCGGTGGCCGACGGCGACACGGTTGCCGAGGGCGACACGATCGTGGTCCTGGAAGCCATGAAGATGGAGCAGCCCCTCAACGCCCACAAAGCGGGAACTGTGACCGGGCTCACCTCACAGGTCGGCGATGTCGTCACCGCGGGTGCGACCATCTGCCAGCTCAAATAGGCTGCCCAGAGTGCGGTTTCTCAACGGCGCGGCGCCCGCGCACGACCTGACGTACAGCGACGTCTTCATGGCACCGGTCCGCTCAGAGGTCGGTTCGCGGCTTGACGTCGACCTGTCCACCACCGACGGCACCGGCACCACGATCCCACTCGTCGTCTCCAACATGACGGCCGTGGCGGGCCGCCGGATGGCCGAGACCGTTGCCCGGCGCGGCGCGATAGCGGTGATCCCGCAGGACATCCCGTTCGACGTCGTCGCCGACGTGATCGCCTGGGTGAAGCAGCGCCACCTCGTGCACGACACGGCCATCACGCTCGGCCCCACCGACACGGTCGGCGACGCGATCCACCTGCTGCCGAAGCGTTCACACGGCGCGGTCGTGGTGGTCGACGACGACGGGCGCCCGGTGGGCGTGGTCAGCGAGGCCGACTGCGAGGGCGTCGACAGGTTCGCGCAGGTGCGGCACGTGATGTCGACCGAGCTGCTGACCGTCCGCGCGGAGGCCGACCCGCGCGAGGGCTTCGACCGCCTCGCGGGCGGGCGGCGCCGCTTCGCGCCGGTCATCGACATCGACGGCCGCCTGGTCGGGGTGCTCACCCGCCAGGGCGCGCTGCGCGCCACGCTCTACCAGCCCGCGCTGGACGACAAGGGTCGCCTGCGCATCGCCGCCGCGGTCGGCATCAACGGCGATGTCCGCGGCAAGGCGGCGGCCCTGCTGGAGGCCGGCGTCGACACGCTTGTCGTGGACACCGCCCACGGCCACCAGGAGCGGATGCTCGCCGCGCTGCGGGCGGTCCACGCGCTCGATCCCGGCGTACCGGTCGCGGCCGGCAACGTCGTGACCGCCGACGGCGTACGCGACCTCGTCGACGCCGGCGCGGACATCGTCAAGGTGGGCGTCGGGCCGGGCGCGATGTGCACAACCCGCATGATGACCGGCGTGGGGCGGCCGCAGTTCTCCGCGGTGCTCGACTGCGCGACGGCCGCCCGCGACCTGGGCCGCCACGTGTGGGCAGACGGCGGCGTGCGGCACCCGCGCGACGTCGCCCTCGCCCTGGCCGCCGGCGCCTCCAACGTGATGATCGGCTCGTGGTTCGCCGGCACGTACGAGTCGCCCGGCGACCTCTACACCGACGTGGACGGCCGGCGGTACAAGGAGAACTTCGGCATGGCATCGGCGCGCGCGGTCAGCGCCCGCACCGCCGACGACACCCCGTTCGACCGGGCCCGCAAGGCGGTCTTCGAGGAGGGCATCTCCACCGCCCGCATGTACCTGGATCCGGCCCGCCCCGGCGTCGAGGACGTGATCGACGAGATCGTGGCCGGCGTGCGCAGCGCGTGCACCTATGCCGGCGCCTCGTCACTCAGCGAGCTGGCCGAACGGGCGGTCGTGGGAGTGCAGAGCACGGCCGGCTACACGGAGGGCATGCCGCTGCCGACGAGCTGGTAGCACGTCAGATCTCCCTGTGCGGTGCCTTGCGGGGCAGCAGGAAGCTCGCCGCGAAGCCCGCCGCGAACATCGCGACCGGCAGCCACAGCGCGGACCGGAAGGCGTCGCTGAGCCCGGACCCGGACGGCAGCGTGAAGAACGCCGCGCCGATCGCGGCGATGCCGATCGCGGTGCCCACCTGCTGCACGGTCGTGCCCATGCCGGACGCGGAGCCGGCATCCTCGACCGGCACGTCGGCCAGCGTGAAGTCGAAGAGCAACGCAAGGATCAGGCCCATGCCCGCCCCGCCGACGACAAGCGCGGGTGCGAGCGACAGTGCGCTCACGCCGTCTTCGACTATCAGCATCTGCCAGAGCATCGACGCGGTGATGAGGGCGAGCCCCACCTGCAGCACCGGCCGGCCCAGCCGCGGCCCGAAGACCGCGAGCGAGATCGCCGCGAACACGGGAACCGCCGCTCCCCACGGGATGCCGGCGAGCCCGGCGCGCAGGACGCTGTAGCCCTGGCCGGCCTGGAGGTACACGGTGAAGACCAGCAGGTAGCCGAACACGCCGCCGAAGAAGAGCAGCGCGACGAGCAGCCCGCCGGAGAACGAGCGGTGCCGGAAGAGGTCGAGCACCACGAGGGGTGAGTTGACGCGACGGCGCTGGTACGCCACGAAGACGGCCAGCACCACCAGCGAGCCGGCGAGGCTCGTGTATATCCACAGTGGAGCCATGTCGCGGCCTTGCACCAGCGGGTAGATGAGCAGCAGCAGGCCGACAGTCACCAGGGCCACGCCGGGCAGGTCCAGGCGGTTGGCGTGTTCCGCCTTCGACTCCGGCACGACGAGGGCGGTGGCCACCAGCGCGAAGATTCCCACCGGCAGGTTGACCAGAAAGATCGAGCGCCAGCCCAGCCCGCCGACGTCGCCGTCGGTGAGCAGCGCGCCGACGATCGGTCCGCCGACCGTGGCGACGCCGGCGAGCGCGCCGAACGCGGCCATCGCCTTGCCCCGCTCCCCCGGCGGGAAGAGCACCTGGATGATCGAGAGCACCTGCGGCACCATCAGCGCGGCGGCGATCCCCTGCAGGACCCGGGCGGCGACAAGCTGGCCCGGTGTCTGCGCGGCGCCGCACAGTGCCGAGGCGACCGTGAAGCCGCCGATCCCGATCATGAAGATCCGCTTGCGGCCGTAGATGTCGCCGAGCCGCCCGCCGGTGATCAGCGCGAGCGCGAACGACAGCGCGTAGCCGGCGGCCACCCATTGAAGCGCGGAAGAACTTGCGCCTAGGTCGTCCCGAATCGCCGGGAGAGCGACGTTGACGATCGTATTGTCGAGTAGGTCCATGAAGAGAGCGAGCAGAACCACAAGAAGCGCCAGCCGGCGCTGCCGGTACACGCGATGTCCCCCGTAGACTTATTGACCCAAGAAGTATCTGCTTGGTGCAGATACTTCCAACGCTAAGGGAGTTTGGAGACCCGTGTCAACCGAGCGCGAACGGGCGATCACGGAGCTGTTCCGTGTGATGCCCCGCCACGTGCAGGAAACGGTGCGCTTCTATGACGCGGTCGCTGACCAGATGGGCATTCACATCACCGACCTGCACTGCGCGGGGGCGCTCATCGACGCCGGCCCCATGTCCGCCGGCGAGCTGGCGAGCCGGCTCGGCCTGACCACCGGAGCCGTCACCCGGGTCATCGACCGGCTGGTCGAGCGGGGGTTCGCGCAGCGGGTGGCCGATCCGGCCGATCGGCGGCGGGTGCTGGTCGACCTCACGCCCGAGGCCACGACGCAGGTCGGCGCCCAGTTCGCCGGCATGGCCATCCACCTGGAGCAGGCGGTCGCCGGCTTCAGCGACGACCAGGTGCGGTTTCTGGTGGACTTTCTCGACGGCAGCGTCGAGTTCACCCGCTCGGAGACCGAGCGGCTACGGCGGGAGGGGCGGACGCACGCCACCCGGGTCAGTCGAAAAGACGGCGAATGATCGGACGCGCGGCGTCGCCGGCGTTGTCGCCGAGCGGGTCGGGAAACGCGCCCGCGAGCCACAGCGTGGCAAAGCCGTGCACGATCGACCAGGCGGCCAGCTCGGTCTCCCGCGCGCCCTCGGCCGGCGGCGGTTCGTCCAGAGTGGACACCCCAGCACTCAGCGCGGCGCCCGCGCGCTCGCGGGCGGCGATGACCTCGCCGTCCTCCTGGTCGAAGAGGCTGGGCTGAAACATCACCTCGAAGTGCGCCCGGTTTTCCGTCGCGAAGCGCACGTAGGTCACCCCGGACTCCAGCAGGCTGCCGGTCTCCGCCCGGCTCGCGTCGAGCGCGTCCGCCAGCCGGTGGAAGCCCTCGACGGCGAGCGCGGTGAGCAGCCCGGCCTTGTCGCCGAAGTGGTGCGCCGGCGCCGCGTGTGACACGCCCGCCCGCCGGGCCAGGTCGCGCAGGCTGAGCGCGGCCGGGCCGGACTCGGCGATCGCCTCGGCCGCCGCCACGAGCAGGGCGCGCCGCAGGTCACCGTGGTGGTACGAGCGCTTCTCGGTCATCCGCACACTTTAACTTGCCAGCGACAAGTTGCTGCCTCCGCCTAAATAGTTTGGCACCTAACAGTCAGGTGGCTAACATGTTGCCCGTGGAACTCGTGAACCTGCACGACATCCCCCTCGGGCGCCTGCTCGTGGTCGCCGGCCAGCGCGCCACCGCCCGGTGGAACAAGCTGCTGGCCGACCGCTTCGGCCTCACCAACTCGGGCATGTCGGTGCTGCTCGCGCTGCACGGCCGGGGTGAGCTCACGCACGGCGAGCTGGCGCTGCTCTGCTTCGTCAAGCCGCCCACGCTCACCGGCATCGTCGACACGCTCGAAAAGGGTGGGCTCGTGGAGCGGCGCCGCGACGGGGCCGACCGCCGGGCGGTACGGCTCGCCCTCACCCTCGACGGGGCGGTCGCCGCCCAGTCCCTGATCAGCCTGATCCGCAACCCTCGGCCTCTCACCTCGGTCGACGCCGACCCGGCGAAAGCGCAGGTGATCCGCGAGTTCCTGCTCGAAATCATCGCCAACATGACCGACACGGAGGCTGCCGAAGTGCCCATCCTGCACGGGGAGGAGAGCTCATGACGCCCGCGGTTGAGGTCCGCGACCTCGTCAAGCGATACCCGAAACGCGATGTGAACGCGGTCGACGGGCTGTCGTTCACCGTCGAGCCGGGCGAGATCTTCGGCCTGCTCGGGCCGAACGGAGCTGGCAAGTCCACCACGATCGGCGTGCTCACCACGCGGGTCAAGGCCACCGCAGGCGAGGCCCGTGTCGCGGGTGTCGACGTGATCCGGGACCCCGTCGCGGCGCGCAAGCTCTTCGCGGTGGTACCCCAGCAGACAAACCTGGACCGCTCGCTCACGCCGCGGCAGAATCTCGCCTTCCACGCGGCGTACCACGGCCTGTCCCGCACCGACCGCAACGCGAAGGCGGCGGCCATGCTCGACGAGTTCGGCCTGGCCGACCAGGCAGACGTCAAGGTCGACTGGTACTCGGGCGGCATGGCCCAGCGCCTCATGATCGCGCGGGCGATGATGCACGAGCCGAAGGTGCTCTTCCTGGACGAGCCGACGACCGGCCTCGACCCGCAGTCCCGGCTGTTCATGTGGGAGCGGGTCCGTGACCTGCGGTCCCGCGGCGTGACGGTGGTGCTGACCACGCACGACATGGACGAGGCCGCGGAGATGGCCGACCGGGTGGGCATCGTCGACCACGGCAAGCTGCTGGCCCTCGACACGCCCGAAGGGCTGACCCGAGGCCTCGCCGGCCACCTTGTGCTCGACCTGTCCGTGACGCCGGGCGAGGGCGACGACCCCGACAAGCTGATCGCCGCCCTCACCGACGTGGCGGGCGTCGAGCGCGGCGAGGCGGTGGCCGGCGGCACGATCCGGCTCTACCTGACCAGCGACCCCGCCACCGTCCTCGCACCGGTCATCGCTGTCCTGAATGGACGGTCGGCGATCCTCACCAACGTCCACATGGGAGCGGCGAGCCTGGAGGACGTCTTCATCGAGCTGACCGGAAGGGGCCTGCGATGACCGTCCTGGACACTCCCACGCCGACCGAGGCCCGCCCGTCGGCCGCGAAGGCGTTCCGGGCGATCCTGTGGCGCGACGTCTTCGTGACCGGCAAGGAGTTCTGGGTGTTCCTCGCCCAGGTGGCGCTCCAGCCGCTGTTCATGCTGTTCGTCTTCGCCAAGGTGCTCAACGCCGGTGGATACGTGACGGACGACTACGCCCACCTGCTGCTGCCCGGGATCGTGGCACTGACCGCGTTTCTCACCGCGCTGCAGACCGTCTCGTTCCCGCTCATCATGGAGTTCAGCTTCACGCGGGAGATCGAGGACCGGCTGCTCGCACCGCTGCCCACGTACCTGGTGGCGCTCGAGAAGCTGCTCCTCGCCATCATCCGGGCGCTCGCCTCGGCGGTGGTGATGTTTCCGATCGGCGCGCTGGTGCTCGGCTCGGCGCCGTGGCACTCCGACGGCGTACCGCTGCTGATCGCCAGCCTCGTCCTGGGCAGCTGGGTCGGCGCCGGCATCGGGCTCACCCTCGGCACGATGGTCCCGCCCTCGAAGATCAGCGTCATCTTCGCGGTGATCCTCACGCCGCTCATGTTCACCGGCGCCACGCAGTACCCGTGGCAGTCCCTCGACTCGATGCGATGGTTTCAGGTGGTGACCGCATTGAACCCGCTGACGTACCTGTCCGAGGCGGTCCGCGCCGCCGTGGTCCCCGAGGTGCCGCACATGCCGCCGTGGGTCTGCGTGCTGGTCCTGATCGGTTCGGGCGTCATCTTCACCGCGGTCGGCATAAGGGGCTTCATGCGCCGCGCGATCAACTAAGGCCCTGACGTGTTGTGCTGGCGGGCGCCCACGGGGGGCGCCCGCACGCGCTTACGGACGGGCGGCGGCCGCGATCAGGTCCAGTGCCTCCCCCTCGGGGAGCGGGCCGTGCTCGCGGCCGTCGCGCAGGCGGAGCGAGACCGCGCCGGCGGCGGCCTCTCGGGCTCCGATGACCGCGACGTACGGCACCTTGCGCCGCGCCGCGTCTCTGATCCGGGCGCCGAGGGTGCCCTCGCCGGCCACCTCGGCGCGCAGGCCGGCGGTGATGGCGGACCGCGCAAAGCGCTCCACCGCGGCGTCGCCGACCGGCAGGATCTCCAGCTGCACCGGGGCGTACCAGGCGGGGAAGGCGCCCTCGTGCACCTCGATGAGGTACGCGAACAGGCGCTCCATGCTCCCCACGACGCTGCGGTGCACGATTACCGGGCGGCGCCGCGCGCCATCGCGGTCCACATAGGACAGCTCGAAGCGGGCGGCCTGGTGAAAGTCGAGCTGCACGGTCGAGAGGGTCATCTCGCGTCCGGCCGCGTCGAGCACCTGCACGTCGATCTTCGGGCCGTAGAAGGCCGCCTCGTCCGGCGCCTCCACATAGGACACGCCGAGGTCCTTGAGCACGCCGCGGAGCACGTCCTCGGTGCGCTCCCACATCGGCGGGTTGTCGACGTACTTGTCGCCGGCGCCGTGCAGCGAGAGGCGGAAACCGGCCGGCCGCACGCCGAGCGCCGCGTGCGCCCGCTGGATCATCTCCAGCACCGCGGCCACCTCCTCGCCGGCCCGGTCGACGGGGCAGAAGTTGTGCCCGTCGTTGAGCCAGATCGAGCGCACCCGGCTCAACCCGCCGAGCACGCCGGAGCGCTCGGCGCGGTACATGCCGCCGAGCTCGGCGATCCGCAGTGGAAGGTCGCGGTACGAGCGGCCACGCGACCGGTACACGAGCGCGTGGTGCGGGCAGAGTGCCGGCCGCAGCACGAACTCGTCGTCCGGCGACAGGCGCATGAGCGGAAACATGTCCTCGGCGAAGTGCGGCAGGTGCCCGGAAAGCTCGTACAGCTGGCGTTTGGCGACCGGCGGCGAGTACACGTGCTGGTATCCCGCGCGCCGCTCCTCCTCCCGGATGTACTCCTCGACGGCGTGCCGGGCGGCGGCGCCGGCGGGCAGCCAGATCGGCAGGCCCGCGCCGGCGAGCGGGTCGGAGTGAAAGAGCTCGAGCTCGCGGCCGAGCTTGCGGTGGTCGATCATCGTCGTCTCCTTCGTGGGCAGCCGCCCCCGAAGAGCGAAAAGGCCCCGGGGCGGAGTCGCCCGGGCCTCAGTCAGGACTAGCGCATCACGAGGTCACGCCGGGACATCCCGGCGTCGTCGTGACTACTGCGCTTCGCATGCCGACCAGGATAGCCCTCAGCGCAGCCGGGTCACAGTGACTTCCACGCCCTGCCCGCTGTTTTCCGGTCCGGAGTAGACGCCTTTCAGGGGCGGCACGTCGCCGTACTCCCGGCCGCGCCCGACGACGACGTGCCGCTCGCCGACCGGTATGCCGTTGGTGGGGTCGAAGGCCGTCCAACGACCGACCCACCACTCCACCCAGGCGTGGCTCTGCCCGACGACAGCCTCGCCGATCGCGGCCGCCGGCGAAGGGTGCAGGTAGCCCGAGACGTACCGCGCGGGCGTGCCCATCGCCCGCAGCAGCCCGACCACCAGGTGGCTGATGTCCTGGCAGACGCCCTTGCGCTGGCGCCACGCCTGCACCGCGTCGGTCTGCACGCCGGTGGCACCCGGCACGTACTCGACCTCCTCGCGGACCAGCGTGCAGGTGGCCAGCGCGGCGGCGTGCGGGGTCGGGTGCTCGCCGCGCACCCGCTTGGCCACCTCGGTCAGCTCCTCGTCGAGCGCGGTGCGCGGGGTCGGCAGCAGCAGCTCGTGCCAGCGGTCGACGGTCTCCGGCACGGCCAGCTCGCCCCACGTGGCACCGCCGTCGCCCGCGATCAGGTCGCCCGCCGGCAGCGTCTCGACGGTCGCGGTCGCGGTGACCTGCAGCGTCTCGTGCGCGGCGTGCACGTCGAACGCGGTGACGACCGTGCCCCAGTAGTCCTCGTAGCGGTAGGTGCGCGCCGGCGGCCACACCTCCACCCGCGCGTCGAGCACCGCCTGGCGGGCCTCGTTGCGCGGGGACATGCGGGCCTCGTTGTAGGACGCGGCCACCGGCCCCGCGTACGTGAAACCGGTCTTGTGCTGCACTCGCAGCCGCCAGCTCGACGCGCTCACGCCACCGCCTCCGAGACCCACAGCACCGCCGACGTCTGGCGGAAGTAGCGGCGCGACACCGCGTCGTTGACCTGCGAGCAGGTGCGCTCCAGGCCGGCGAGCACCGAGCCGAGGTCGGCCATCAGCTCGTCGGCGCCGCGAAACTCCAGGTTGGTGCGGGACCGGCCGACGATCCGCTGCGCGTCGGTCGCGACGCCGGCCCGGCTGGGGTCCGGCTCCAGCTCGGCCAGGCACGACTCGGCCGAGGACAGCGCGGCGAAGACCGAGCGTGGGAAGAGGCGGTCCAGCAGCAGGAACTCGGCGGCGTGGCGGTCGTCGAGCGAGCCCCGGTACGTGCGCAGGTAGGTCTCCCACGCGCCGCACGAGCGGAGCAGCGTCAGCCACGACGGGATGCTGCCGCCGGCGCGCACGTGCGTGGAGAGCAGCCGCGCGGTCATGTCGACCCGCTCCACGCTGCGTCCCAGCACGAGGAAGAGCCACCCCTCGTCGCGGCTCATCGTCGCGTCGGTGAGGCCGGCGAGCACGGAGCACCGCTCGCGGACCCAGCGGAAGAACGCGTGCACGCCCTGCTGCTCCACCCGCCGGCGGGCGTCGGGCAGGCCGTGCCAGGTCGCGTTCAGCGTCTCCCACATCTCCGACGAGACGGTCTCGCGCGCGCCGCGGGCGTTTTCCCGGGCCGCGGCGAGCGCGCCGACGACCGAGCTTGGATTGTGCTCGTCGAGCCCGAGCAGTCCGACCACGCGAGCCACGGACATCGGCCCGTCGACGGAGGAAACGCCCATCACACCGAGCAGCGAACGGCACGCGGTCTGCTCGTCGACCCACGGATCGGCGAGCATCCGGTGCAGGTGCACGTCGAGGATGCGGGCGGTGTCTTCGGCGCGCTCGACGTAGCGGCCGATCCAGTACAGGGACTCGGCGATGCGACTCAGCACTGAGCCTCCCGGGCGGATTGCTGCTGTTGCTGCTGCTGAACGGCGACGGGCCCGGCCGACGGCCCCGGGTCGGGGCTGCGCGGGCTCGGCACGACCACCACCGGCGCCTCCTCGACGGGCGCCTCCTCGGCCGGACCGGACACGTCGGTGAGCACCCACGTGTCCTTGGAGCCGCCGCCCTGGCTGGAGTTGACCACGAGGGCGCCCTCGGGCAGCGCCACCCGGGTCAGCCCGCCGGGGAGCACCCAGACGTTTTCCCCGTCGTTGACCGCGAACGGGCGCAGGTCGACATGGCGGGCCCGCAGCCTGTTGCCGACCAGCGTCGGCACCATCGACAGGGCCACCTCGCGCTGGGCGATCCAGCCGCGCGGGTCCACCTCGATGAGCGAACGCACCGCCGCCAGCTGCTCGTCGGTGGCCTGCGAGCCGATCACGATGCCCGCGCCGCCGGAACCGTCGACCGGCTTGAGCACGAGCTCGTCGAGGCGGTCGAGCACGTGCGCCAGGACGTCGGGGTCGTCCTCCAGCCGGTAGGTCTCGACGTTGGGCAGGACCGGCTCCTCGTTGAGGTAGTAGCGGATCAGGTCGGGCACGTACGTGTACAGCAGCTTGTCGTCGGCCACCCCGTTGCCCACCGCGTTGGCGATGGTGACCCGGCCGGCGCGGGCGGCGTTGAGCAGGCCCGCACACCCGATCACCGAGTCGGCCCGGAAGTGCACAGGGTCGAGGAACTCGTCGTCGATCCGCCGGTAGATGACGTCGACCCGCTGCTCGCCGGCCGTGGTGCGCATGGCCACCTCGTTGCCGACGCAGACGAGGTCGCGCCCCTCGACAAGCTCGACGCCCATCTCGCGGGCGAGGAGCGCGTGCTCGAAGTACGCCGAGTTGTGCACGCCGGGGGTGAGGACCACGACGGTCGGCTCGTTGACACCGACCGGCGCCGCGGCGCGCAGGGCCCGCAGGAGCTGCGCGGGGTACGACTCGACGGGCCGGATGCGGGTCGCCGCGAAGACCTCGGGCAGCACGTGCGCCATCGCCCGCCGGTTTTCCATCACGTAGCTGACCCCGGACGGCACCCGCACGTTGTCTTCCAGCACGCGGAACGTGCCCTGCTCATCGCGGATCAGGTCGACGCCGGCGACGTGAATGCGCACGCCGTTGTGCGGGGTGATCCCGGCCGCCTCGCGGTGGAAGTGCGCGCTGGTGACCACGATCCGCCGGGGCACCACGCCGTCGGCGAGCACCTGTCCCGCTCCGTACACATCGTCGAGGAACGCCTCCAGCGCCCGGATCCGCTGCGCCACACCTATCTCGACCGTGCGCCACTCCTGGGCGGCGATGATGCGCGGCACGATGTCGAGTGGAAAGGGCCGCTCGACTCCCTTGAGGGCGAACGTGATGCCCTGGTCGAGGAAGGCCCGGGCCAGCACCTCGGCACGGATGCCCAGCTCGGCGCTGGACAGCGGCTGGAGGGTGGCATGCAACGCCTCGTACGTCGAGCGGGGCATGCTCGGCTCGCCGAACATCTCGTCCCACCCCGGGCCGAGGCGGTAATCCTCGAACAAGTCCGCCATGGCCCGACGCTACGCCGATCTCGTTGCGCCCGGGTAACACGATCTTACGAGCGTCACTCTGGGCCGGTCCGGCGGCACGGGACCTGCCGCCGGACCGATGAGCGCGGCACGCCAGGAACGGGGGACCCGGCGGAAGCTCGGCGCTCACCAGCAACGGTACGCCGAACGGACGCGAGTATCCGGTAAGCCGAGCTGAGATCTCGCTGAGAGCAAATAGCGCCCGGAGCGAGCTTGCCGGAAACTATCCTGGCGCGGGGGAGCGCAGGGGAGGGTGGCCGTGGCTGATCTGCTCACGAGCGTGGCCTCGCCCCTGACCGCGTACCTGGTGCTGATGGCCCTGCTGGCCATGGACGCATTTGTCCCGGTCATCCCCACCCAGGCCCTGATGATCACGGGTGGCGCACTCACCGTCTACGGCGACCTCAGCCTCCCGGTCACGATCGCGGTCGGCGCGCTCGGCGTGTTCGGCGGCGACCTTGTCTGCTACCTGCTGGGCCGCTCGGCCCGCCAGCCCGGCGCGAAGCCCGAGGTGCCGGTCCACAGCCGAGCCCGCAAGGCCGCGATCCGTTTCACCCGAGGGCTGCGCCGCCCGGGTCCGATGGTGATCCTGTTGTGCCGGTTCGTCCCCGGTGGCCGGATGGCCGCGTGCTTCCAGGCCGGCCGCGTGCGCTACCCGGCCCGCCTGTTCCTCACCTACGAGGCGGCGGCGGCGTTGCTCTGGGCGACGTATGGCGGGGTGGTCGGCCACCTCGGCGGCACCGCGATCACCCAGTCGGCTTGGCGCCTCGTCGCGGTCGCCGCCGTGGCCGCCGGCGTCTTCGCCGGCGCCGGCTGGATCCTCGCGCTGAGCCGTCCCAGACCCGAGCCCGCCGACGCCGCCTGATCCCGGCGGAGCTCGCACCTGATCCCGCGCGGACCTGGCAGCGGAGGCCGGGGGTCTCGGCGAGCGCTCGCGAGCCGCCGGCCTGCGCGGTCTCCGGCGGGAGCGGCGGTCCGCAGCTGACGCGGACCCGGGAAATCCGGCTTTGATCGTGGTCAGTCGATCTCGTGGAGCATGAGCTGCCGCCCGGCCTCGGCGATCGAGCCGGACAGCGACGGATAGATCGTGATGGTGTGCGCCAGTTGGTCCACCGTGAGGTGGTTTTCCACCGCCATCGTGATCGGCAGGATCAGCTCGCTCGCCTTCGGGGCGACCACCACGCCGCCGACCACCGTGCCGGTCGCGGGGCGGCAGAAGAGCTTGACGAAGCCGTCGCGCAGGTCCTGCATCTTGGCCCTCGCGTTGCCGGACAGCGGCAGCATCACCGAACGGGCCGGCACCTTGCCCGAGTCGACCTCGCCCTGCGAGACGCCCACCGAGGCCAGCTCGGGGTCGGTGAAGACATTGGCCGAGACGGTGCGCAGGCGCAGCGGCTGGACCGCCTCGCCCAGCGCGTGCCACATCGCGATGCGGCCCTGCATGGCGGCGACGCTCGCGAGGGGCAGCACGCCGGTGCAGTCGCCGGCCGCGTAGATGCCGGGCACGTTGGTGCGGGAGACGCGGTCGACCGTGAGGTAGCCACCCTTGGCCACGGCCACGCCGTACGGCTCCAGGCCCAGGTCAGCCGTGTTGGGCACCGAGCCGACCGCCATCAGCGCGTGCGAGCCGGAGACCACCCGCCCGTCGGCGAGCTCGACCCGCACGCCGTCACCGTCGCGGCGGACGGCGTCGGCCCGGGAGTTGCCGAGCACGGTCATGCCGCGGGAGCGGAAGACCTCCTCGATCACGGCGGCCGCGTCCGCGTCCTCGTGCGGCATGACCCGGTCGCGGCTCGAGACGAGCGTGACCTTGACACCCATCGCCAGGTACGCGCTGGCGAACTCGGCGCCGGTCACGCCGGAGCCGATCACGATGAGGTGGTCGGGCAGCTCCGGAAGGTCGTACACCTGCCGCCAGGTCAGGATCCGCTCGCCGTCCGGCACCGCGTCGGGCAGCACGCGCGGCGTGGCGCCGGCCGCGATCAGCACCGTAGAAGCGTCGACCGAATACTCGGAGTTACCGCCCTCAGGCGTGATCCTCACCTGGTGGGTGTGACCGAGCGTGTCGTCACCGAGACGCGCCCGACCGTGCACGAAGGTCACGCCCGCCTTGATCAGCTTGGCGTGGATGTCACCGGACTGTGCCAGCGCGAGCCGCTTGACCCGCGAGTGCACCGCCGAGGCGTCGACCGTCACCGCCTCCAGGCCGTCCGAGTGGACGCCGAACTCCTCCGTGTCGCGGTAGCCCGTCACCACGTCTGAGCTGGCAATAAAGGTCTTCGATGGCACACAGTCGGAGAGCACACAGGCTCCGCCGGCCCCGTCTGCCTCCACGACGGTGACATCGGCGTCGAGCTGGGCGGCGACGAGAGCTGCCTCGTACCCCGCCGGGCCACCTCCGATGATCACGATGCGACTCATTTTCCCCCAGAAGGATCCGACACGCTCCGTCGTATTCTCCCCCACCGGTCCGCCGGGCTATCGTCATCGCCGTGCGTCATTACGCCGCGTACGGCTCAAACCTCGATCCCGCACGGATGCGTGCTTACTGTCCGCATTCGCCCATGGTGGGCACCGGCTGGCTGGAAGGCTGGCGCCTCACCTTCGCCGGCGAGGGGTGCTGGGTTGGGAGGGCGCCGTCACCACGATCGTCGAGTCTCCAGGCGATCGGGTCTTCGTCGCGCTCTACGACGTGCACCCCTGGGACGCCTCCCAGCTCGACGAGGTCGAGGGCGTCGTGGCGGGCACGTATCGCAAGCTGACGGTCCGCGTGGTCACCCTGGACGGCGAGATGACCGCCTGGGTGTACGTCTTCGACGGGTACGAGGGTGGCCTGCCCACCGCCTGGTACCTGTCCGAGATCGCCAACGCGGCGGAGAAGGCGGGCGCACCCGACGACTACGTGGCCCAGCTGCGCAGCCGGCCCACGAACACCGCCTCGCCCTAGGGCGTGCCGTTGGCGGAGGCCGCCGGCTCGGTGCGGACGAGGTGGAGCGCGCTGTCCAGCAGCCCCACCAGCTCGACGCGCTCGGCCGACTCCAGCACGGAAAACGCGTCCGCCGTGATCCGGTCGGTGACCGCCTCCGCCCACATGCGACGGCGCACGAGCGGGCCGATCGGCGGGTACGGCGGCTGCCAGCCGAACGCCACCGCGCCCGCCTCGCCATCCGGTCCCGCGATGATCGCCTCAAGTGGAGTGAGCCCGCTGGCGCGCACCGCGAGCAGGTGACCGCCACCCCGGTACTCCCGGAGCAGGTGGAGCAGGACGGCCGCACGCGCGCCCGGCGCGTCTTCGGGCACGGGCATCGCGCGCCAGGCGGCGAAGAGCGGCATGCCGGCTGGGTCGGCCGAGACCACGATCCGCTGGGAAAGCTCCACCAGCCGCCCCACGCGCGGGAAGCTCTCCAGGTGCTCGATGCCCCACCTGCAGCACTCGGCAAGGCGCTTGGCTGCCACCTCCATGGGCGGTACGACCCGGCGGGCCGCCTCCCACCCGTCGACCACCGCGTCGGGCGCGATGAAGCCCAGCGCCGCGGCCACGGTGTCGGTGCGCACGTCACCCAGTGCGCCACCGCGCCCCGCGACGTAGAAGGCCCAGCCGGACAGGCCCATCATGCGAGCGCGCCGCAGGGTGCGCGGATCTTCGCTGAACGCCCCACCAAGCTCCAGCACACCCGCCTTGGCGGCGGCCGCGGCCTGTTCTGGGGTCACCCGCCAGATTGTGCCTTCCCGATGCCGTCCGGGTCGAGAGCCTCCAATGCGCCCTCCACGTCGCCGGTGTGCCGCCGGGCCGCCGCCACGGCTCGCTCGGCCGCCTTGCGGGCCAGCTTGCGCCGGCTGAGCTCCTCGTCGGCCGCCGCCTTCCGGCGCTCCACTTCGGCCAGTTCGGCCTCGATGTCGGCAAGGTCGTCGGCGCCGCGCCGCTCGGCCTTCACCGCTCGCTCCAGGTCGGCCTCCGCCTTCTTCAGGGCGGCCTGCGCGGCCTGGAGCTCCTTCTTGAGGGGGCCGCGCCGATCCTCGGCCTTGGGCGCGGGGCGCTCCGGCGTCGTGTCCTCGGCCGTGACCAGGCGCAGCTGGGGCCGGGGCACCTCGCCAAACCCGGCGTACGCCGCGGCGCGCACCAACCGCCCCGAGCGCACCTGCCCGGCGACGTCCTCATCGGACAGCGCGGCGGTGAGCGTGTTTTCCACCTCGCCCAGCGGCAGCTTGGCCCGCGTCAGCGAGGGGTCGGCCGCGAGCGCGAGCTTGCGGGCCTCGTCGACAAGGCCGGCGACCGCCTGCCGCCGCTGCTTGGACAGCTCGCGCAGCTGCGCGCCCTTGAGGTCGCGCTGTGCCGCCCGCAGCGCGCGGGACAGCTCGACGAGCTCGCCCATCAGGTCGGGGCGCTGGATCGCGAGCAGGTTGACCAGCCAGGCGGCCACGGTCGGCTTGCGCAGCTTGGCGATCTCGCGCGCAGCGTCGAGGTCACCGGCCGCCTTGGCCGACGCCACCGCCTCGTCCCGGGCGGCGACGAAGCCCTCCGGTGGCGCGCTGTAGAGGCGCTCGCCGACGTCGCCGCGCATCAGTTGATCGTAGTCCCGGGCTGCAGCCAGGCGTAATCCGTGCCGGAGAGGCGCCCGAGGTGGGTGTTGACGATCTTCAGGCCGCGGTCGTTGAGGATGCCGTCGTGCAGCCCGTAGGCCCGGCGGGGGTGCACGGCCCGGGTGAACTCGATCGCCTCGGCCAGCTTCAGCCACGGCGCGGAGATCGGGACGAACAGCGTGCCCACCTCGGCGCCGAACGGCGGATCGAACGAGTCGCCGGGGTGGTAGATCTCGCCCTCGACCAGGTAGCCGAGGTTGGCCACCCGAGGGATGTCCGGGTGGTTGACCGCGTGCAGCCCGCCCCACGCGCTCACCTCGAAGCCGGCCGCCTCGAACGCGTCCCCCGACTCCACAGTGGTCACCGCGGCGCCCAGGCGGTCCAGAGTGGACGCGGTACCGGCGTGCGCGTACACCCGCAGCGACGGGTTCTTCTCGCACGCCTCCGCGACCGCGTCGACGTCGATGTGGTCGGGGTGCTCGTGGGTCACGAGTACGGCGTCCGCACCGTCGAGCGGCTCCCGCCCACTGAACTCGCCCGGATCGATGACCAGGACCGCGCCTTCGCGCTCGATCCGTACGCAGGAGTGGCCGTACTTGGTAAACCGCATCGTGACCTCCTCGACCTCGAACCGTGACTACCCCGAAGGCAGTCTGCCGGAACCGATGGACGGCCGTGGCGCGTCCCAGGAAACACCAGTGGCAGACACCGATCCGTCAGGGGGCACATAGATGTCGCACAGCAGGTGGTGGAGGGTCGCGCTCGCGGCCGGCGTCGTGGCGCTGGTCGCGGCCGGCTGCGGCAGTGACGCCGGGGACGACACGGCCACGTCGTCCAACGGGCAGGAGGGCGGGGCGGCGGCGCCGGCACCCGCGCAGGGCGAGGCGGTGGGCCCGGGAGCCGACAAGGACGCCGGCGCGGCCCCGCCCAACGCCGGGGCGCCGGTGAAGTACCGCCTGGAGGATCGGGCGATCATCTACACCGGCTCGATCAGCGTGCGGGTCAAGGACGTGGGCGCCGCCGCGGCGGAGGCCACCTCGATCGCCACCGGCTCGGGCGGCTTCGTGGGCGGCGACAAGCGCTCCAGCAGCGACTCGTACGCGGAGGCGACGATCGTCCTGCGGGTGCCGGCCCCCAAGTTCGGCGCGGTGGTCGACCAGCTCGCCAAGCTCGGCGACCAGCTGCAGCGCGACATCAGCACCGAGGACGTCACCGAGGAGGCGCTCGACCTCGACGCCCGGATCAGCAGCCAGCGCGCCCGGGTGGACAGCGGCCGGCGGCTGCTCGCACAGGCCAAGACGCTCAGTGAGCTCGTCATGCTCGAGGGTGAGCTGGCCAAGCGGGAGGCGGACCTGGCGTCGCTGGAGGCCAAGAAGCGCCGCATGGACGACCTCACCGCACTGTCCACGATCACCGTGACGCTGCTCGGCCCGCAGGCCGCGGCGCCGGTCGCGGAGAAGAAGAAGACCGAGATCGGCTTCCTGACCGGGCTCAAGGGCGGCTGGAACTCGCTGGTCGCCGCGCTCCTCGTCATGCTGACGGTGCTCGGCGCGCTGCTCCCGTGGATCATCGCGCTGGGCATCCCGGTCGCCGGCGCGCTGTGGCTCGCCCGCCGCGTGCGCCGCCCCCGCCTGGCCCCGGTGCCACCGGCTCCGCCCGCGGCGGGACCGCCCGCCGCGCCGGCTCCCTGAGAAGCAAAGAAATGGCGCCCCGCGTCGGCGGGGCGCCATTTATGTCTGATATGTCTACATCATCGGGGTGGAGAGCGCGGCGAGGGCGGTGTGCACCATCACGCGCACCCCGTACCCGATGCAGCGCTCGTCGACGTCGAACCCGGACTGGTGGATGTCCAGCGGCGTCTCGGCGCCCGGGATGCCCGTGCCGAGCCGGATCATCGCGCCCGGCACCTGCTCCACGTAGAAGGCGAAGTCTTCGCCACCCATGCTGATCTCGGCCTCGACCACCCGGTCCGGCCCGAGCGCGGCGCCGGCGGCACCCGCGATGATCGCGGAGGCCATGCGGTCGTTGATCACCGGCGGGACGCCCCGCGTGTAGATCACTTCCGCGTCGGCACCGGTGCCGGCGACCACGTCCTGCACGAGCTTTTTGATCAGCTCGGGCGCCTCGCGCCAGGCGTCGCGGTTGAGCACCCGCACGGTGCCCTTGAGGCTGCCCTCGGAGGGGATCGCGTTGTACGCCTCGCCGGCGTGCACCCGGCCCCAGACCATCGAGACACCGGCCCGCGGGTCGACCCGCCGGTCGAGCAGCGACGGCACGTCGACGATCACCCGGCCGAGCGCGTGCACCAGGTCAGCGGTCAGGTGCGGCCGGGCCGTGTGGCCGCCGCGCCCGCTCAGCCGGACCTCGACCGTGTCGGCCGCCGCCGTGAACGGCCCGGAACGCACGCCCACGAGCCCCGTGGGGAGCTGGGGCGCGCAATGCAGGGCGTAGATGCCGGAAACGTCTTTGAGGCCGCCAGCGGCGATCACGTCGGGCGCGCCGGACGGGATCTGCTCCTCGGCCGGCTGGAACAGCAGCCGCACCCGGCCGGGCAGCTCCCCGCGCTCGGCGAGCTGGGCCAGCGCGAGACCGACGCCCAGGAGGATCGTCGTGTGCACGTCGTGACCGCACGCGTGCGCCACGTTATCCACAGTGGACCGGTACGGAACGTCCTTTGTGTCCATCAGCGGAAGCGCGTCGAGATCGGCGCGGAGAGCGAGCACGCGGTCACCCTCGCCGATGTCGCAGATCACGCCGTTGCCCTTGGGCAGGAAGCGGGGTGAGAGCCCGGCCACAGCGAGCTCGCGGGCCACCAGGGCGGCCGTCTCGAACTCCTGGTTGGAAAGCTCTGGATGGGCGTGAATGTGACGGCGTACGGCTACCAGCTCGGCGCCTCGGGAGGCGAGCCATCGGTCTAGCTGGCCTGGCAACGGGTCGGCCCCTGGTGGTGTCTCGGGCCAGGACGATGCCAGCGGGCTGCCACTGGAGGACAGCGTCAACGCACTCGTCACGTCGGATTCTCGATCACTGTGGATGGGATAGGACTCGGACAGCCTAGACCCAGAACGGTGACGCTGCGCAACATCGTTCTGGTAGCGGTGGGCTCGCGGAGCGTTACGAAAGCCCAGGTAGGAGCGCTCGGCAAGCTGCGGAACACGGTTTGAGTCGCCTTCTAACGCCCCCAAGTGTTCCACACCTCCTACAACGCGTGACGGTCTCGTCGGTCACGTTGGCCACTTCACAAACCAGTAAATCTACTCAAATTTGCCCGCCTGGACGGGTGCGCCATCCACGCGGACGAACGCGATCGGCGGACGGTCAACAGTGGCACGACGGTCGCCCGCCGCCCGCACATCCCGTCCGTCAACCACCGGATACCCCGTGAGTACGGTTCACATTCGCGGATCGTTCGGCGATCCCGCCAGAAAGATCAAAATCGATCGGACGGGCGGTACACACCCCAGACCTCGCGCAGTGCCCCGCTGACCTCCCCTACGGTGGCACGCGCGCGCAACGCTTCCCGCATCGGATAGAGCGCGTTCGCAGTGCCCTCGGCCGCGGCACGCAGCTCGCCAAGAGCGCGTTCGACCGCGCCGGCGTCCCGGTTTCGACGCAGCTCGGCAAGCCTTTCCGCCTGCGCTTTCTCGATGGTCGGGTCGACACGCAGCGGCTCGTACGGCTCCTCTTCGTCCAGAGTGAACCGGTTTAGCCCCACCACGACCCGCTCGCCCGCGTCGATTTCCTGCGCCACCTTGTACGCCGCGGTCTCGATCTCCCGTTTCTGGAAGCCGGCTTCGATCGCCTCGACCGACGAGCCGTGCGCGAACACGCGCTCCATCAGCTCCGTGGCCCCCGCCTCGACCTCGGCGGTCATCGCTTCGACCACATAGGACCCCGCAAATGGGTCCACAGTGGACGTCAAATCGGTCTCGTACGCGAGCACCTGCTGCGTACGCAGCGCGAGGCGAGCCGCCTTTTCGGTCGGCAGTGCGATTGCCTCGTCGAAACTGTTTGTGTGCAACGACTGCGTGCCGCCGAACACCGCGGCCAGCCCCTGCACGGCCACCCGTACCAGGTTGACCTCGGGCTGCTGCGCGGTCAGCTGCACGCCCGCGGTCTGGGTGTGGAACCGGAGCATCCACGACTTCGGGTCCTGCGCGCCGAAGTCTTCGCGCATCAGCCGCGCCCAGATCCGGCGGGCGGCGCGAAACTTCGCGACCTCCTCCAGCAGTGTGGTGCGCGCCACGAAGAAAAACGACAGGCGCGGAGCGAAGTCGTCGATGCCGAGGCCGGCCGCGAGGGCGGCGCGCACGTACTCCACGCCGTTGGCGAGCGTGAACGCGATCTCCTGCACGGGCGTCGCGCCCGCCTCGGCCATGTGGTAGCCGGAGATGGAAATCGTGTTCCAGCGTGGCACCTCCTTGCGGCAGTACCCGAAAGTGTCGGCGACAAGACGCAGGGAGGGCTTCGGCGGGAAGATGTACGTCCCCGGGCGATGTACTCCTTCAGGATGTCGTTCTGGATCGTGCCGTTGAGCGCGGGCCCGGCCACGCCCTGCTCCTCGGCCACCAGCTGATAGAGCAGCAGCAGGATCGAGGCGGGCGCGTTGATCGTCATCGACGTGGAGACCTTGTCGAGCGGGATCCCGTCGAAAAGCAGCCGCATGTCGTCGAGCGAGTCGATCGCGACACCGACCTTGCCCACCTCGCCGTGGGCCACGGGGTCGTCCGAGTCGTACCCCATCTGGGTGGGCAGGTCGAACGCGACCGAGAGGCCGGTCGTGCCCGCGGCGAGCAACTGGTGGTACCGCGCGTTGGACTCGGCAGCGGTGCCGAACCCGGCGTACTGTCGCATGGTCCATGGCCGCGACGTGTACATCGTCCGATACACGCCCCGCGTGTACGGGTACTCGCCCGGCGCACCCAGACGCGACGCGAGCTGATCCGGAAGATCGTTCTCGTCGTATATGGGTTTGATGGGAAAGCCCGACTCGCTCATCACCGGATGGTAGGTCGAAACCAGCCGCGATAGCGTGAGGGATACCACAGAACTTGTACGCTGGGCCGTCAACCAACCACAACCAGTGAACCCGGGCCCCGCGGCTTTTCTCCGGGCGAGCTACCCCGCAAGATAGGGGGTTGGTTTCCCGGCCCCTCGATCCCCCTCGGTGGCATAACCAGTGACTCAGATTCCGACGTGGAGTGGCGGACAAGTCAGCCCCACCAACGGACGCGCGGCACCCGGCACCACCATCGGCGGTCGATACGCGCTGCGTGCGGCCGTGGGGCACGGCGGCATGGGCACGGTCTGGCGTGCGGCCGACACCCTGCTCCGGCGGGACGTGGCGGTCAAGGAGGTCATCCTTCCCCGGGGATGGCGCCCAGCGACCGCGACTCGATGTACGAGCGGACGCTGCGCGAGGCGCGCGCCGCCGCGGCGCTCCAGCACCCGGCCGTCGTGCAGGTCTACGACGTGGTCCACGAGTCCGGGCGGCCCTGGATCGTGATGGAGCTGCTGGACGCCCGCAGCCTCGCCGACATGATCATCGAGGACGGGCCGGTCGCTCCCCGCGCGGTCGCCAAGATCGGCATCGCGCTGCTCGGCGCGCTGGAGGTGGCGCACGCGATCGGCGTGCTGCACCGGGACGTCAAGCCGGCCAATGTGCTGATCTGCACGGACGGCCGCTGCGTGCTCACCGACTTCGGCGTCGCCCGGATGCCCACCGACGTCCAGCTCACCACGCCCGGCATGGTGCTCGGCTCCCCGCACTTCATCTCGCCCGAGCGGGCCATGGGCCAGGACTTCGGCCCGCCCAGCGACCTCTTCTCGCTCGGTGTGACGCTTTACACGGCGGTCGAAGGGCGGCCACCCTTCGACAAGGGTGACCCGATCGAGACCATGCACGCGGTCGTCGAGGACCCGCCCGCCCCGCCGACCCGGGCCGGCGCGCTCACCCAGGTCCTCTTCGGCCTGCTCGAAAAGGACCCGTCGCGGCGCTACGACGTCACGCTCTCCCGCAACATGCTCCGCGAGCTGCTCGCGGGCCCCCTGGCCAGCAAGGCGCCGGCGCACATGATGACCGATCCCTACGCGGTGGTGCCGGCCCAGCGCACCGCCTGGCAGCCGCCGACGCCGGCACCGCCGCAGCCCAGTGGCCAGATCGGCGGCCGGGCGATGCTGCAACCCGGCGAGTCGCTGTCCGACCGCCTGCGCGAGCCGCAGAAGGGTGGCGCGGCGCCGTCCTCGCCCGCGCCGGTCGGCGCCCCGCGGTACGACGAGCCCACCGGAGCCTCCCCGACCGCGCCCATCCCGCCGCACGCGGCCGTCCAGTCGGCGGCTCGCTACGACGCACCCACCGGCGCCCAGCCGGCCTGGGAGCAGGCCGGGTGGGGCCCGCCCGGCGCCCGGCCCGCGGGCAAGGGCGCGGCGCTGGCCGAGACCGCCCGCCGCGCCGGCTCGCAGCTGGTGACCACGGTCAAGGGGTGGCCGCGCAACGTGCAGATCGCCGCGGCCGCCGGTGTCGCCGCCGTGGTGCTGCTCGGCAGCATCGTGCTGCTCAGCGGCGGTGGCGACGACCCCAAGACGCCGGCACAGGCGGGCAACGTGACGTCGGCTCCGGCCGCGCCCGCGTTCGAGACGCAGGCGCACGCCGAGCGCGGCGTCGCGGTCAACGTGCCGAAGGGTTGGAAGAAGTCCAACGGGACGCTCTTCATCGACTACACCGACCCGGCCGACAAGGGACGCCGGGTGCGCATCCTGATCGAAAACTCCAAGTCGGAGCCGCTGCGCTTCCTGCAGAGCGCCGGTAACCGCCTCCGCGACAACGTGGCGAAAAACTGCGCCCGCCCGTACTCGGAGATCGGGCTGTCCGAGGTGGAGGTCGCCGGCAAGCCGGGCGCCGAGCTTGAGTACACGTGCGGCTCCGGCGGCGACATGCGTCACGGGGTGTGGCGGGCGGTCGTCGAGGGCGGCAAGGCGTACTCGTTCTACCTGACCACGCCCGAGACGAAGTTCGCCGACAGCAAGCAGATCTTCGACGAGATGGTGCGCACGTTCCAGCTCACGGCCTGAGGCCGGCGGTGGGTCTTCGGCCACCGGTCGCGCGATCGTAAGGGACACGTGCTATCAAAGCGGCATGGAAACCTCAGCGGAATTCGGTGCCGACGCCGTCATCGTCGGCCGCAGCTCCCAGCCAGACGTTGAGGTCCTGAGCGAGCGCGCACTCGCCTGGCTCGCAGACGACCCTGATCCGGCGAGCCGCGATGAGCTGCGTGCGGTGCTCGATCGGCTCCCGGCCAGCGCGGCCGACCTGGCCGACCGGTTCGCGGGCACGCTTGAGTTCGGCACCGCCGGGCTGCGGGGTCCGCTGCGGGCCGGGCCCAACGGCATGAACCTCGCCGTGGTCACCAGGGCGGCGGCCGGGCTGGTCACGTGGCTCGCCGGCCGGGGGGCGCAGGGTCCGCTCGTCATCGGGTACGACGCGCGGTACGGCTCGAAGGCGTTCGCCGAGCAGACCGCGCGGGTGGCCACGGGTGCCGGCCGGGACGCGCTGGTGCTCCCCCGCCCGCTGCCGACGCCCGTCCTGGCGTACGCGATCCGCAAGCTCGGCGCCGCCGCCGGCGTGATGGTGACGGCCAGCCACAACCCGCCGCAGGACAACGGCTACAAGGTGTACCTGGACGACGGTGCGCAGATCGTGCCCCCGGTCGACCGGGAGATCGAGGCGGCGATCCAGGCGGTCGGGCGGATCGCGGACGTGCCGGTCGGCGAGCCGGGCCAGGTGCTCGGCGAGGATATCGTGACGTCCTATGTAGACGGCGCCATGTCGGTGCTCGACCCGGACACCTCGCGCGACCTCTTGGTGGCGTACACGCCGCTGCACGGTGTCGGCGCGGCGGTGCTGGCTTCCGCGTTCGCGCGCGCCGGGTTCGACCGGCCGGCCGTGGTGCCGGAGCAGGCCGAGCCCGATCCGGCGTTTCCCACCGTCGCGTTTCCGAACCCGGAGGAGCCGGGCGCGATCGACCGGGTCATCGCGCTCGCCACGGCCAACGGCGCGGACATCGCGATCGCCAACGACCCGGACGCGGACCGGTGCGCGGTGGCGATCCCCGACCCCGCGCGGGGTTGGCGGATGCTCCGCGGCGACGAGGTGGGCGTGCTGATCGCCGACCACCTCATGCGGCAGGGCAAGCGCGGGCTGTACGCGACGACGATCGTGTCGTCCTCCCTGCTCAAGGCGATGTGCGCGGCGCGCGGGGTGGCGTACGCGGAGACGCTCACCGGCTTCAAGTGGATCGTGCGGGCCGGCGACGGGCTCGTGTTCGGGTACGAGGAGGCGCTCGGCTACTGCGTGGCGCCCGACCATGTGCGCGACAAGGACGGCATCACCGCCGCGCTGACCGTGGCCGAGCTCGCGGCCGGGCTGAAGGCCGAGCTGCGCACGCTCGCCGACCGGCTGGACGACCTGGCCGCCGAGTTCGGCGTATACGTGACCGACCAGCTCTCGGTGCGGGTCGACGCGCCGCACGAGATCCAGGACATCATGTCCCACCTGCGGCAGAAGACGCCCGACGCGTTTCTCGACGACCCGATCACGTCGGTGGAGGACCTGCTGCCGGATGCGGACGTGGTGATCCTGCGTACCGAGTCCGCGCGTGTCGTGGTCCGCCCGTCGGGCACCGAGCCGAAGCTCAAGGCGTACCTCGAGGTGGTCGAGCAGGTCGTCGACGACGACGTGGCCGGCGCGCGCGAGCGTGCCACCGCCTCGGTCCGCGCGCTGCGCACGGAGACGGCGGCCGCCCTCGGTATCTGGTAGCGCCCGGTCAGCCGGCGGGGGTCGCCGGGCGGGCCGCGCCGAGCGCCTGCTCGATGGCCTTCGCCAGCGCGGCGATGACCAGCGCGACGCTGGGGCGGATCGTCGACTCCTCCAGGCTCACGCTGCCGGTGAAGCCGGCGCCGCCGCCGATCTTCTCCAGCTGGCTGTGCGCCTCCTGGATCTCCTCGCCGGACAGGCCCAGCGTCGGCTCCATCCGCACGGCCGCCACGAGCGTGGCCAGCGCCGCCGTGCGCTCGGCGGGGATCTCCTCGCCGGTCAGCGCCTTGCCGAGCCGATCGCGCACCTCGGTCTCCACCGACGCGTCGATCGTCGGGTAGCGGTGCAGGTGGACGAACCCGTCCATCGCCGTCTCGTCGACGTCGCGGATGACCCCGCGGGCGCACAGGTCGGCCAGCACGCGGGCGCGCAACCCGTGGCGCAGCCGCTGCACCCAGGAAGCGGGCGTGTGCGGGGTGTCGGCCGCGATCCGGCTCAGCACGTCGTCGGCGATGGCCTCGCCGGTGGGCTTGTCGTTGACCGCGATGATCGTGCCGTCGGAGTACGCGATCCGGCCGGCCAGGGCCAGCTCCACCAGTACGGCCGCCGCCATGCCCAGGTCAAGGCCGATCCGGGATCCGATGGCTTTGCCGGACTCGTTGTCGTACGCGAGCAGCAGCAGTTCCTCGGGAAGGGCAACGGAGCTCATGGCCCGGAACGCTAGCCGGTCCGCGCGGATCATGCACTAACCTCCCACCGGTGCAGGCCATACTCGCGACGCTCGGGTACGTCTTGTCGCCTGACCGGCGCCGACTGCTCATGATCCATCGCAACGCGCGACCGGACGACGTGCACTTCGGATACCACAACGGGCTGGGCGGCAAACTCGAGCCGGACGAGGACGTGGCGGCCGGGATGCGGCGGGAGATCCGCGAGGAGGCCGGCATCGAGTGCGGCGCCCTCGACCTGGCCGGCACCGTCTCGTGGCCAGGCTTCGGGCGGGACGGCACGCACTGGTTCGGCTTCCTCTTCCGGGTGCCGGAGTGGACCGGCGAGCCGTACGAGCGCAACCACGAGGGCACGCTGGTGTGGCGCGACGTGGCGGACGTACTCGCGGGCCGCGTGCCCATGTGGGAGAGCGACCGGCACTTCCTGCCGCTTGTGTTCGCGGACCGGCCGCGCCCCTTCCACGGGGTGATGCCGTTCGCGAACGGCCGGGCCACGAGCTGGTCGTACACCGAGCTCTAAAAGGCTAGAAGCGGGGCATGCCGCCGAACTGGCGGTCGCCGGCGTCGCCCAGGCCGGGCACGATGAACGCCTTGTCGTTGAGTCCCTCGTCGATCGAGGCCGTGACCAGGCGCAACGGGAGGCCGGAGCGCTCCAGGCGCTCGATGCCGGCGGGGGCGGCGAGCACGCAGAGCACGATGATGTCGGTGCAGCCGCGGTCGGCCAGCAGGCGGCAGCAGTGCTCCAGCGAGCCGCCCGTGGCGAGCATCGGGTCGAGCACGAAGACCGGCAGCCCGGCGAGGTCGACCGGGAGCGACTCCATGTACGCCCGCGGCTCGAACGTGTGCTCGTCGCGGGCCAGCCCCACGAACCCCATCGACGACTCCGGCAGCAGCGCGAGCGCGGCGTCGGCCATGCCCAGGCCGGCCCGCAGCACCGGCACCAGCAGCGGCGGGTTGGCCAGGCGGGTGCCCTGCGTCGGGGCGACCGGCGTCTGGATCGGATAGTGCTCGACGGCCAGGGTGCGAGCTGCCTCGTACACGAGCATGGTGGTGAGCTCGTGGAGCGCGGCGCGGAATGCCGCCGAGTCGGTGCGGGCGTCGCGCATGGCGGTGAGGCGCGACTGGGCCAACGGGTGGTCAACGACGAGTACGTCCACGGCGGTCAACCTACCGTTCGCGTGTCTAGACTCGCGGTATGACGGCGACAGCGACGTCGGCGGCGCTGGCCGACATAGGGCGCTCTGATGCGACATTACGCGCTTTTCTGCACGGATTGCCCGGTGTAGACCAGGTCGGCGCCGAGCAGCGGGCCGCGATGCTGAGCACCCGTTCGATCAAGACGAGCGCCAAGGCCTGGGCCATCGACCTGGCCATCCGCATGGTCGACCTGACCACGCTGGAGGGCGCGGACACGCCGGGCAAAGTGCGCGCTCTCTCCGCCAAGGCCCGCCGCCCCGACCCGGCCGACCCGACCTGCCCAGCCGTCGCCGCGCTCTGCGTCTACCCGTCGATGGTGCCGGTCGCGGCCCCCGAGCTCGCCGGCTCGGGCGTCCACCTGGCCAGCGTGGCGACCGCGTTTCCGTCCGGGCAGGCACCGCTCGACGTCAAGCTCGCCGACACCAGGGCCGCGGTCGCGGCCGGGGCCGACGAGATCGACATGGTGATCAACCGGGGAGCCTTCCTCTCCGGGCGGTACCAGGAGGTGTACGACGAGATCGTCGCCGTCAAGGACGCCTGCGGCGACGCGCACCTCAAGGTCATCCTGGAGACCGGCGAGCTGGCCACGTACGACAACGTGCGCCGCGCGTCCTGGCTCGCGATGCTGGCCGGCGGCGACTTCATCAAGACATCGACGGGCAAGGTGCCGGTCGCGGCGACGCTGCCGGTGACGCTGGTGATGCTCGAGGCCGTGCGCGACTTCCGCGCCGCGTCGGGGCGGCAGGTGGGCGTCAAGCCGGCGGGTGGCATCCGCACGACTAAGGACGCGATCAAGTACCTCGTGGTGGTCAACGAGACCGCGGGCGAAGACTGGCTCGACCCGGACTGGTTCCGGTTCGGGGCGTCCACGCTCCTCAACGACCTGCTGATGCAGCGTACAAAGCTGGCGACCGGGCGCTACTCCGGTCCGGACTACTTCACTGTGGACTGACGATGTTCGAATACGCTCCCGCGCCCGAGTCGCGCTCCATTGTGGACATCAAGCCGTCCTACGGCCTGTTCGTCAACGGGCAGTGGATAGACGGCGAGGTACGCAACAAGACGGTCAACCCGGCCAACGAGGAAGTGCTCGCCGAGGTCGCCTGGGCCACCGAGTCCGAAGTAGACGGTGCGGTGCGGGCGGCGCGCGCGGCGTACGACGACGTGTGGTCGAAGATGCCCGGCCGCGAGCGGGCCAAGTACCTCTTCCGCATCGCCCGCATCATCCAGGAGCGGGCGCGCGAGCTGGCCGTGCTGGAGTCGCTCGACAACGGCAAGCCGATCCGCGAGTCCCGCGACGTCGACGTGCCGCTCGTCGCCGCCCACTTCTTCTACTACGCGGGGTGGGCCGACAAGCTGGGGTACGCCGGCTTCGGCCCCTCGCCGCGGCCGGTCGGCGTCGCCGGCCAGGTCATCCCGTGGAACTTCCCGCTGCTCATGCTGGCCTGGAAGATCGCGCCCGCGCTGGCCGCCGGCAACACGGTCGTGCTCAAGCCGGCCGAGACGACGCCGCTGACCGCGCTCGTCTTCGCGGAGATCTGCCAGGAGGCCGAGCTGCCACCCGGCGTGGTCAACATCGTGACCGGCGCGGGTGAGACCGGGCACGCGCTGGTGTCGCACGCGGGCGTCGACAAGGTGGCGTTCACCGGGTCGACGGACGTGGGGCGGGCCATCGCGCGCGCGGTGGCCGGCACCCGCAAGAAGCTCACGCTGGAGCTCGGCGGCAAGGCGGCCAACATCGTCTTCGATGACGCCCCGATCGACCAGGCCGTCGAGGGCATCGTCAACGGCATCTTCTTCAACCAGGGGCACGTCTGCTGCGCCGGTTCGCGGCTGCTGATCCAGGAGTCGGTGTACGACGAGGTGCTCGCCTCCCTCAAGCGGCGGATGGCGCTGCTGCGCGTCGGCGACCCGCTGGACAAGAACACCGACATCGGCGCGATCAACTCCGCCGCGCAGCTGGAGCGCATCCGCACGCTCTCGGACATCGGCGCCTCCGAGGGTGCCGCCCGCTGGTCGCCCCCGTGTGAGCTGCCCGACCGGGGGTTCTGGTTCGCGCCGACGATCTTCACGGGCGTGACGCAGGCGCACCGCATCGCCCGCGAGGAGATCTTCGGGCCGGTGCTGTCGGTGCTCACCTTCCGCACGCCCGCCGAGGCCGTCGAAAAAGCCAACAACACGCCGTACGGGCTCTCGGCCGGCGTCTGGACGGACAAGGGCTCGCGCATCCTGTGGATGGCCGACCGGCTGCGCGCCGGCGTGGTGTGGGCCAACACGTTCAACAAGTTCGACCCGACGTCACCGTTCGGCGGGTACAAGGAGTCCGGCTACGGTCGCGAGGGCGGCCGGCACGGGTTGGAGGCCTACCTCGATGTCTAGGCTCGCCGTCAGGAAGACGTACAAGCTCTTCATCGGGGGCAAGTTTCCACGGAGCGAGTCAGGGCGGTCTTATCTCGTGCAGGACGCCAACGTGGCACTGGCCTCGCGCAAGGACGTGCGCGACGCGGTGCTCGCCGCCCGCGCGGCGGTGAAGGGCTGGTCGGGCACCACGGCGTACAACCGGGGCCAGATCCTCTACCGCGCGGCCGAGATGCTGGAGGGGCGGCGCGACCAGTTCGTGGCGCTGGGCGAGCCCGAGGCCGAGGTGGACGCGGCCATCGACCGCTGGGTCTGGTACGCCGGCTGGTCCGACAAGATCGCCCAGGTGTACGGCAACGCCAACCCGGTGGCCGGCCCGTACTTCAACATCTCCTCGCCCGAGCCCACCGGCGTGGTCGGCGTGGTCGCCCCGCCCGAGTCCCCGCTGCTCGGCCTGGTCAGCGTGGTGGCGCCCGCGATCGTCACCGGCAACACGGTGGTGGTGCTGGCCGCCGAGGGACGCCCGCTGGCCGCGGTCACGCTCGCGGAGGTGCTGGCCACGTCCGACCTGCCCGGTGGTGTGGTCAACATCCTGACCGGCAAGGTGGCCGAGACGGCGCCGTGGCTGGCCGCCCACATGGACGTCAACGGGCTCGACCTGACCGGCGTACACGAGGCGGCGCTGGCGACGTCGCTGGAAGAGGCCGCCGCGGAAAACCTCAAGCGCGTGGTGCGCCCGGCGGTCGGGTCGGTGGACTGGAGCGCGGACCCGGGGATCGGCCGCATGACCGCCTTCCTGGAGACCAAGACCGTCTGGCACCCCAAGGGCGTCTGAGAACCAGGCAGCTAACCGCCCGACTCAAGCGTGGTGAGGCGGCCTGGCCGGTGCGCTCGTAGGCGCCGGAGGCGCCGAGCTTGAAGAACTCGACGGTGGCGTCCCGGCGGTCGGTCGGGTGCCGTCCTGGTGATCCGCAAGCCCTGACCGGTGTAGGCGTTCGGGCGGAGCCCGGCGATCCGGCGACGGACGTCCGAGTGCCAGAGGTCCCGCGCCGCGCTGCGGTTCGCGCAGGTCGACCGGCAGCGTGATCACGGCACTCCTCACCTGGACAGCGTGCCGACGCGGCCAGTGGACTGCCTACCCCAAGGGGTGGGACGTACGGAGGCGGATACGCGGGGTGGGTCGGTAGGATCGATGGCGTGATGCGGCTAGGTGAGTTGGAACGTGCGGTCATGGACGTGCTGTGGGATCGCGGCACGCCGTTGACCGTGCGGGAGGTCGCCGAGGCCCTGCACAACCGCGAGCTGGCGTACACCACGGTCATGACGGTCCTGGACCGGCTCGCCGGCAAGGAAATGGTTGAGCGGGAGCGGGCCGGGCGGGCGTGGAGCTACCGGCCGGCGGCCAGCCGCGAGGCGTACATCGCTCAGCTCATGCTCGACGCCCTCGACCTCTCCAGCAGCCGCGACGCGGCGCTCGTGCGCTTCGCCCGCTCGGTGAGCGGCACGGAGGCCGAGGTCCTGCGGGCGGCCCTGGATCAGGAAGCCGCGGACGGGAAAGACTGACCGCGATGGTGTACGCCGTGCATTTCGCCGTCGCCGTGCTGGCGTGCTACGCCATCGCCCAGGTGCTCACCCGTTCCACGTGGACGTACAACTCGCCGCGCGTGGCGATCATCTGCTGGCAGGCGGTGGGGCTCGCCCTCGGCCTGGCGGCGATCGGCCTGCCCCTCGCGGCCGGGCTCGCGCCCTACAACGACGGCGTGGGCGACGCGCTGGTGCGGCTCGCCTCGGGTGAGCTGGCTCCGGGCTTCGGGCTGGCGCACGCGGTGTCGGTGGCGGGCGGGTTCGCCGTCGGCGGCGTGCTGATCGGCACCACCGTCGTCTGCGGCCTCCGCGCCCTCAGCGCCCAGCGCCGCCACCGCGACCTGCTCACGCTCGTCGCCCGCGACGACCCGGCCGCGCCGGGTGCGCTGGTGCTCGACCACCCGAGCGCCGCCGCCTACTGCCTGCCCGGCGTGCGCCCGACCGTCGTGGTCAGTGCCGGCACGCTCAGCCTGCTCGACCGGCCCCAGCTCGCCGCGGTGCTCAGCCACGAGCAGGCGCACGCCGACGAGCGGCACGATCTGGTGCTGCTCCCGTTCACCGCGCTGTGCCGGGCGCTGCCATGGGCGGCCTGGGTGCACGCCGCGCGCGACACCGTGGCGTTGCTTGTCGAGATGCGGGCCGACGACCGGGCCCGGCGGCTGCACATGGACGGCGCGCTCGCGGCCGCGCTCCTGCGCTTCGCCTCGGCGCCGTCCCGCGTGACGCCGGCCGGCGCGCTCGGCATCGCCGAGAGCCGGGCCACCCGCCCGCTGCCGATCACGCTCAGCGTCGCCGACAGCCACATCGACGCGCGCGTGCACCGGCTGCTCATCGGCGCGCGGCCACCGCGGGTCCGCGGCGCGATCGCGCTCGGCGTCACCGCGACCCTCGTCGTCACGACGGTCGCTCTCTTCATCGGTTAGCCCTCGCCAGGGCCGGGTCCGGGCATCACTGTACTGTCATCTACTACGGGGCGTCGTAGTATTAGGTAGACGCTCTACATGTAGGCTGACTGAAGAGTCGACCTGGGAGGGCTTATGGACCCGCTTCTCCTCGCGCGCCTTCAGTTCGCGACCACCACCTCGATCCACTTCCTCTTCGTGCTCGTCACGCTCGGCCTCGTCACGCTGCTGGTCTACCTGCAGACCGCGTGGTTCGTCACCCGCAAGCCGGTGTACGAGCGGCTGACCCGCTTCTGGGGGACCTTCTACCTGGTCAACTACGCGCTCGGCATCACCACGGGCATCGTGATGGAGTTCCAGTTCGGGCTGAACTGGAGCGGCCTCTCGCGCTACGTCGGAAACGTCTTCGGCGCACCGCTGGCGATCGAGACGCTGGTGGCGTTCTTCCTGGAGTCCACGCTGCTCGGCATGTGGATCTTCGGGTGGCACCGGCTGCGGCGCGGCGCGCACCTCGCCCTCCTCTATGGCGTCGCCATCACCGCGTACGCGTCGGCCTTCTGGATCCTCGTCGCCAACTCGTGGCTTCAGAATCCCGTGGGGTACCGCGAGGACGGGGGCGTCGCGCACCTCGCCGACTTCGGCGCGCTGCTGCGCAACCCGGCGTTCGGCAACGCGTTCGGCCATGTGGTGTCGGCCGCGCTGACCACCGGCGGCTTCCTGGTGGCCGGGATCAGCGCGTGGCAGCTGATCCGCCGTACCCCGGACTACGAGGCGTTCCGCAAGTCGCTGCGGATCGGTGTGGTCACCGCGAGCCTCGGCACCTCGCTCGTGATGGGCTTCGGCTTCGCCCAGTTCGGCTACCTCGGCGAGATCCAGCCGACCAAGTTCGGCAGCGAGGAGGACAAGGCGGCCGCGGCGGCCGACTTCGCCGCGCGGTTCGGCGGGAGTCCGGCCGACTATCTGCCGCCGGCGTGGGTGGGCGCGCCGCTCGGCTTCATGATCCTCATCGCGTTCACGCTGATGTGGGTCTGGGTGTTCATCCCGTTCTTCTACCGCGACTGGATCATCCGCCTGAAGGTGCCGCTCTACCTGCTGCTGGTCGCCACCCCGCTGCCGTTCGTCGCGGCGATCTTCGGGTGGCTGTTCCGGGAGGTCGGCCGCCAGCCCTGGGCCGTGTACGGCCTGCTGCGCACCGAAGACGCCGTGACCAGGACGAGCGGCGCGGTGATGCTCACCTCGTACATCGGCTTCACCGTGCTGCTGCTCGGCCTCGCGGTCGCCGACTGGGTGCTCCTCGCCCGCGTCGCGCACCGGGGCACCGCCGACCCCGCGCTCGGCCGCCGGCCGGACGAGCCGCTCGCCGAACCCGCCGACCGGCCCGAGCCGGTCCTGGCCTGACGGAGGCACCCGTGGTGACGATCTGGTACTGCCTGCTCGGCCTCTTCTTCGCCGCCTACCTGGTGCTCGGCGGCTACGACTACGGATCGGGGCTGCTGCTCGCCCGGGCCCGCGGCGGCGCGGACCGGCGGGCGGTGTTGACCGCGGTCGGCCCGTTCTTCCTCGGCAACGAGGTGTGGCTCGTGGCGGCGGTCGGCATCCTCTTCGGCGCGTTCCCGATGCTGGAGGGTGAGCTGCTGTCCGGCCTCTACCCGGCCGTGATGCTGGCGCTGCTCGGCGTGCTCACGGTCACCGCCGCGATGCAGCTGCGCAGCCAGGCGCTCACCGCCGGAAAGCCGCAACGGGCCAGCGACGCCTGGGACCGCGCCCTCATCGGGGGCAGCGCGCTCGCCGCGTTCGGCTGGGGCGCGGTCCTCGGCGGGCTCCTGCAGGGCGTACCGCTGCACGAGGACGGGCACGTCGAGGGCGTCGGGCACGTGGTCACGCCGTTCACCGCGCTTTCCGGCGTGACGCTGGTCACGCTCGCGGCGGTGCACGGCGCCGCGTTCCTCGCGCTCCGCCTGCCCGAGGGCGGGCACGCCCGGCTGGGCCGCCGGCTGGTGCCGTGGGCGCTCGCCGCGGTCGCCGCCACCACCGTCGCCGGTCTTCTTTCCGCACGGGTACGCGACGCGGTGCAGCGCCCAGCCGCGGCGGTACCCCTGTTGTGCCTGCTCGTGGCCGCCCTGGTGGTCGCCGGCGGCGCGCTCGCACGGGGGCGGCCCGGCGTGGGTTTCGCCGCCACGTCGGTGGCCCTGGTCGTGCCGGTCGCGCTCGTCGGGGTGGGGTTGTGGCCCTACGCGCTCGTCTCGACCGCCGACCCGGCGGCCAGCCTCACCGTGGCGGACGCGGCCGCGAGCGGTCCCACGCTGCGGCTGCTGAGCTGGCTCGCGGTACCGCTGATTCCGGTCTTACTAAGCTTCCAGGTGATGTCCTGGTGGATCTTCCGCGGACGGATCGACGGTCGGGCGCCGGTGTACTGGTGAGTCGCCGGCCTTTCGATCCACGCCTGCTACGCCGGGTCCCCGCGACCCGGCGTCAGTTCGCCGCGCTCGGACTCCTGGGCGTGGCCGCCGCGCTGATCGTGATCGCGCAGGCCACCACGCTGGCGGCGCTGCTGGCCGGCGCGGCCGGCGGGCGGTTGGACCGGGCGGCGCTGGCCGGGTTTGTGGCCGCGGTGGCCGCCCGGGCGGGCGTGGTGTGGGGGCAGGGCGTCGTGGCGGCCCGCGCGGCGGCCACGGTGAAGGCGGCGCTGCGGGGCGAGCTGCTGGCCGCGGTCGGGCGGCGCGGTCCGGGCTGGGTGGCCGGGCAGCGGGCCGGCGAGATCGCCACGCTGGCCGGGCGCGGGCTTGACGCGCTGGACGCGTACTTCACCGGCTATCTGCCGCAGCTCGTGCTCGGCGTGACCGTGCCGGTGGCGGTGCTGGGGCGGATGGTCTTCGCCGACTGGAGCTCGGCGCTGATCGTGGCGGTGACGCTGCCGCTGATCCCGATCTTCGGGGCGCTGCTCGGGTGGCAGACCGAGGCGGCGACCAAGCGGCAGTGGCGGCGGCTCTCGCTGCTCGGCGGCCACTTCCTCGACATGGTGTCCGGGCTGCCCACCCTGCGCGCGTTCGGGCGGGAGCGGGCGCAGGTCGAGGTGGTCCACCGGATGGCCGACGAGCACCGCGCGGCCACGATGCGTACCCTGCGGATCGCCTTCCTCTCCGGGATGGTGCTCGAGCTTGTCGCGACGCTCTCGGTGGCGCTGGTCGCGGTGCCGATCGGCCTCCGGCTGCTGCAGGGTGGCGTGGGGCTGGAGACGGCGTTGCTGGTGCTGCTGCTCGCCCCCGAGGCGTACCTGCCGCTGCGCGCGGCCGGCGCCCGATTCCACGCGAGCATGGAAGGGCTGACCGCGCTGGACGCCGCGCTGTCGCTCTCCACTGTGGAGGTCTCCGAGCGCGCCGGCGTGGCGCCGGGCGCGGTGCGGGAGATCCGGCTCGAGTCGGTCACGGTCGAGTACGAACGCACGGTCGCTCTCCGGGACGTCTCGCTGACCGTCCGGGCCGGCGAGCGGGTGGCGATCATCGGGCCGAGCGGTGCGGGCAAGAGCACGCTGCTCGGGCTGCTGCTCGGCTTCGTGCGGCCAACCGAGGGGCGGGTGCTCGTCGACGGCGTCGACCTGGCCACGCTCGACCTTGACGCATGGCGGCAGCGGCTTGCCTGGGTGCCGCAGCGGGCCCACCTGTTCGCCGCGTCGCTCGCCGACAACATCCGGCTCGGCGCGCCCGGCGCCCCGGACGAGGCGGTGCGGATGGCGGTCAAGGCGGCCGCGCTGGACGAGGTGGTCGACGCCCTGCCCGACGGGCTGGACACGGTGCTCGGCGAGCGGGGGCACGGCCTGTCCAGCGGGCAGCGGCAGCGGGTGGCGCTGGCCCGCGCGTTCGTACGGGACGCGCCGATCCTGCTGCTCGACGAGCCCACCGCACGGCTCGACGGCGGCTCCGAGGCGGCGGTGCTCGACGCGACGCGGCGGCTTGTCGTGGGCCGTACCGCGCTGATGGTGGCCCATCGCCCCGCACTGCTCGCCGAAGCCGACCGGGTGATCCGGGTGGCCGACGGGCGCGTGGTCTCGCTCGCCGAGGCGGCGGCATGAGGGCCGTGCTGCGACTCGCCCGCCCCTACCTCGGCCGGTTGGCCGGCGCGGGGTTGCTCGCGGCCGGTACCGAGGTCGCTGGCGTGGCGCTGATGGCGACCGCGACCTGGCTGCTGATGACCGCCGCGGGGCAGCCGCCGATCAACGCGCTCACGGTCGCGATCGTGTCGGTGCGCGCGCTGGCGATCGGGCGGGGCGTGCTCCGGTACACCGAGCGGCTCACCGGCCACGACGCGGTGCTGCGGATCCTCACGGACGTACGCGCGCGGGTCTTCGCCACCCTCGCCACCCGGCGGGAGGCCGCCCGCTCCGGCGACGCGCTCAGCCGGATGGTGTCCGACGTGGACGCCGTGCAGGACCTGCTGCTGCGGGTGCTCGTCCCCGGCGCAGCCGCGGCGACGGTCGGCGTGCTCGCGGTGGGTGGTGCCGCGCTGATCTCGCCGGCGGCGGCGACCGCCCTCGCGGTGGGGCTGCTGGTCGCCGGCATCGCGCTGCCCGGGTTGGCCACCGCGCTGACCCGCCGTACCGCCGAGCGGGTCGCCCCGCTGCGCGGTGCGCTCGCCAACGACGCGGTCGACCTGACGCACGGCGCGGCCGACCTCGCGGCGTACGGCGCGACCTCTGCCGCCCTCGACGCCGCCCGGCGCCGGGCCGGCGAGCTTGCCGGGCTGGAGCGCCGCCTCGCCACCGCGGGATGGGCGGTGGACGCGGCCGGCGTGCTGGTCTCCGGTGCGACCGCGGGCGCGGTGGCGGCGATCGCGCTGCGCGCGGATGTGGACGGGGTGCTGGTCGGCGTCCTGGCGGTCGGCACGCTCGCCGCCGTGGAGACCTGCCTCGCGCTCGTCGCCGCCGCCCGGCAGCTGACCGAGCTGCGCGCGCCGCTCGCGCGGGTCTCCGCGCTCCTTTCGCCGCCCGTGCCCGCCGCCGAGGCGCCGCCCGCCGTGGACATCTCGAACATCACGGTGCGGTACCGGCCCGACGGCCCGGCCGCGCTCGACGGCGTCCGGGTCGACCTGCCGCCCGGCCGCCGCCTCGGCGTCGTGGGTCCGAGCGGCGCGGGCAAGAGCACGCTGCTCGCGACGCTGGCCGAGTGGGGCGGGTCGCCGCGGGAGGTGGGCGGCCTGCTCGCCGAGGCACACGTGTTTCACGCCACGGTGCGGGAAAACCTCCTCCTCGGCCGCCCGGACGCCACCGACGAGGAGTTGGCCGCGGCCTGCGCGGCCGCCGGGCTCCTGGATTGGGTACGGGAGCAGCCGGACGGCTGGGACACGATGGTGGGCGAGGACGGCGGCCAGCTCTCCGGCGGGCAGCGGCAGCGCCTGGCACTGGCCCGCGCGGTGCTGCTCGACCCGGCAGTGCTCCTGCTCGACGAGCCCACCGAGGGCCTCGACCCCGCGGCGGCCGACGAGGTCCTGTCCGGGGTGCTCGGCGCCGCCCGTGGCGCCGTGGTGCTCGTCACGCACCGGCTGCGCGGGCTGGAGGGCCTGGACGAGGTGATGGTGCTGGACGCCGGGCGGGTGGTGGCGCGCGGCACGCACTCCGAGCTCGTCGAAGCTCCCGGCTGGTACCGCGACCAGTGGCTCGCCCAGGAGGCCGCCGAGCGCGGGTACGTCACCGCACGACGCCCTTAGGGGCGGCACCCGGATGTCACGCGGGGCGGGCGCGTGGCACGCTCGGGGCCATGCACGCCCCGATCGACGAGTACGTCCGGACGCTGGACCGTGTCCTCACCGGCCCCGGCCGGCTCAAGGGCGACATGCTGCGCGAGGCGCGGCACGGGCTGGCCGACGCGGCGGAGGCGTACCAGGAGGACGGGCTGACCCGCACGGAGGCTGAGCGGCTCGCGGTGGCCGAGTTCGGCGAGGTCCGGTCGTTGGCCCCGGCCTACCAGTCCGAGCTGGGGCTCGGCGCGGCCCGGCGGCTGGCGCTCAAGATGGTGCTGGTCCCGGTGCTCTTCACGACGCTGGCCGACTTCATGTGGCGGGGCTCGCCGTGGTCCACCTCGACGACCGGTCCCCACCCGCCCGAGGTTTACCTGCTGATCTCCCGGGCGCAGGACTACCTCGGCTACGTGTGGGCAGGTCTGGCGATGGCCGTGTACCTCTGGCTGACCTGGGCCGCCCGGCGCGGACGCCACACCGGTCGCGTGACCGTCCGGGCGATCGGGCTTGTCACGCTCTCGATCGTCGGCCTGACCTGGCTCGCCGGCACCGTCATCTACCTCTGGTCGCTCTCGCTGTGGGACGCGGCGCTCACCTGGCCGCCGATGGTGGCGGGCGGGCTGGTGGTGGCCGCGGCGTACGCCTGGCTGGTGCACTCGGCGGTCACCTGCGTGACCGCGGCACCCAAGCGGCTCACGCTCACGTCGTAGCCGGTGGCGGGCCCTCCGCGCCGAGAAAGCGGCTCACCGTCGTGCTGAGCTCCTGCCAGCTGGCCCGCTCCCCGGCGAGCGCGCGGTGGCCGGAGCCGGTCAGCCGGTAGGTCCGGCGCTCCCGCCCATTTACGGTGCTCCACTCGCTCTCCACGTGCCCGGCGCGCTCGAGCCGGCGCAGCGCGGGATAGATGGTGCCGGTGGGTAGGTTGAGCGTGCCGCCGCTGCGCGACTTGAGCGCTTCGATGATCGCGTAACCGTGCAGCGCACCGCCCTCCAGCACGGAAAGCAGCAGCGCATCGAGGTGTCCGTGCAGGGCTTGCGACTTCATAGGTAGTAAGGCTACCGATATGCGAGTGCTTCTCCAACGGGGTGCGGGCGTTCATCGCGCAGGATGGGCTACTACTGTGTGCGCAGAGTCGCCGACCCGACAGCCATCGGGCCGGTGCCGGACCTGAGCCCACACGGAGGTCAGCGTGGCCCGCCAGTCGCCCAACCGGCCGGACGCCGACAAGCCCGAGCCCGAGCTTGAGATCGACGAAGATCTCGACGAGGCCGAGCTCGAAGAGGAAGACGACGACGAGGACGAGGAGACTTCGCCGGCCGCCGCGTCGGGCGGCTCGTCGTCGCTGTGGGCCGACACGAAGATCGATCCAGTCGAGATCGCCCTGCCTTCGGGCGTGGGCTACACGCTCCGGGCGTACCGGCTCTCCACCTCGCTCACGCCGACCGAGATCGGCGACCGGGACGACGACGACCCGTTCGCCGCGAAGGCCAAGCACGCGGTGACGGATGACGACGACGAGACCGTGGTCATCCTCGACGACGACTTCCCCGGCGACGAGGACGAAGAGGAGGACGACGACCGCACCGAGGAGTTCCAGCGCCGCGGCAAGCACGCGCGCGACGAAGACTCGGACGAGCCGTCGGCCGAAGACTTCGAGGACGAGGAAGAAGAGGAAGAGGAGGAGGAGCGGGCCGAGGAGGTTCCGGTCTTCCTCAGCCACCGGGGGCGCCTGCTGCTGTTCAAGAGCCCCGAGTCGCTGGTGACCTTCGTGCGCTCCGGCGCGCCGAACGACCTCGCCCAGGTGGACGGGTGGGCCGAGCTGGTCGAGCGGATCCAGCCGGCCGACGTGGCGCCTTCGGACGAAGATTCGTACGAGCTGGATCTCGTCGTGGAAAACCTGCGCGGTGGGCACGACACCTGGGACTTCAACCTGCTGATCGAGGCGGGTGAGGCGGCGCGCGACCTGTCGTACGCTCTGCGCCTCACACCGGTCCTTACCGCCCTGTCCACCGGGTCACCGCTTGATGACCTTGACGAGGCACTTCGTTCCGCCGCAGGTGGCGGTCTCGGTGCGTTCAGGGGTCGCCGCCGGTTGAAGAAAATCGGGGCACAACAGGCAAGTCTCGGCTGGCGCACGATTATCGGCAAGATCTCTGCCGCTGTGGACTGGCGCGACTGACCCCTCACCAGGGAGCATCAGTCCTTGGCACACGCTCAAGTCCGGGGAGGAGGACGACGCCGTGGCGCTCGTGCGCGTGTACTGCGGTCTGGCGTCGGCGGATCAGACAGCGCAAGCGGCCTCGGCCGAGTCGCGTCTGACAGTCGCCGTGGTCGACGACGCGGGGCGGCTGCTCGACGTCTGCGAGGTAAGCGACGATCCGGCGGGCTATGCCCAGCTGGGTGCGCTGCTCGTGGAGCGGTCAAGCGGGCCGACCGGCGTGGCGATCGCCGCGGACAGCGATGACCACCTGGTCACGTCGCTCCTCACCGCAGCCGGGCGCCCGCTCGCCATCGCCGATGACGACGCGGTCGACGATTACGCAGAGCGCTTTGCCGATGACGAATCGGTGGAGGAGATGGAGTCGCCCGCCGCCGAGCGGCGCGCGGTCGGTCTCGCCCGCGCTCTGCAGGCCGGTGCGCTCTCCGCCGTCGCCTTGCCCGTGCCGCGCGACCTCTTGTCGTACAAGCCGGTGCTCGCCGCGCACGCCGCCCTCTGCAATGGCCGGCTCTCCGCCGCTGTCGCGCTGCGCGAGGTGCTCCGCGAGCTCTACCCGGCAGCGCTGCGCGCCTACCCTGACCCGGCCGAGCCCGTCTCGCTCGCGGTCCTCGACGCCCTGCCGGAGCCCAGCCTCCTCAATGGCAGCGTCAGCAGCCGTGGGCGCGAGTCCGCCTCCGCCACCGACGCGGTGATCGGCCAGCTCGTGGCCGAGGGCGTGGCCGACGCCGAGACGGTCTCCGACAAGATCACCGCGCTGCGCGTGGCGATCGCGGAGACCCCCCGCCGCGGCGGCACGAGCAAAGCGCTGGTCCCGGCCATCTCCGAGACCGTGCGGCAGGCGGTCGCCGCCGTGCGCGCCTGCGACCTCGGCTGCGATGCCCTCATCTCCACGCTCAGCGCCCGCCTGACCGCGCCTCCGGCCGCCACCCCCACGGGCCGGCGAAGCACGTTGCGCCGCGCGGCCGCGGTCGCTTCGGCGCAGTCCGCTCCCCCGAGCACCGGCCTGCACGCGGTCCGCCCGCCGGCCGAGGAGCCCGCGCCGACCCGTGTCGGGCGCCGGGCCCGTCCGGAGCCCGCAGCCGCCAGCGCCGGTCCAGCGACCCCGCACGCGGTGACGACGCCGCCCGTGGCACCCCCGCCGGTCTCGCGGCCGCCGGTCGCACCCCCGCCGGTCAACCGGCCCGCCGCCGCGCGCGGTGGAGACACCGGCCGTCGCCACGCCGAGCCCCCGGCCCGGCCCGCTGCCGCGGCGGCCTCGGTTTCCCCGGTCGCGCCCGCTTCCGCGCCGCCGATCGCGCCGGCCGCCTCGGCCCAGCCGGTCGTGCGCCCGCCCGTCGCGCCGCCCCCGGCCAGCCGCCCGCCGGTCGCGCCGGCCGCGATCAGCGCCCCGACCCCGCTGCCGATCCGCTCGTCGGCTCCGCCGGCCCGGCCCGCGACCCCGACGCTCTACGGCAGCGGCGGCATGACCGACACCGCCCAGATCGCGTTGCCGCTGTCCCGGCCCGAGCCGCCGCGCGCGCCCGAGCCGCCCCGCATGGAGCCGCCGCGCACCCCCGAGCCGGTGAGCAACCGGCCGGTCTCCGCGCCGCCGCCCCCACCGCCCGGCATCACGCCGATCGCGCCCGCCGCGGCGGTGCCGAGCCAGCGTGGGATAGCGCCGGCCGACAGCGGGGAGCCGTTCCGCGCCACGCTCACGACGGCCGCGATCAACAACGCGCGCGCCGAGCGCCAGCGCCCTACGCCGATCCCGCCCCGCCCGACCACCAGGCAGGACGTTCCGGCGGCGACTCAGGGTGGCGCGCCCACTCAGAGTGGTTTTGGTGCTACGGATTTGAGTGTGCCTTTGCCACGACACGCGCCCGAGCCCGGCTCTCGCGCCGCTTGGCCCCTGGTCAACTCGTCCGACAACGACCGCGCCCGCTTTGACTCCGAGCCGTCCCGGTCCCGTCTGGACGCCGAGCCTCCGGCCCGTTCCGAGCCGGCCGCCCGGCAGCGCGCGGAGATGCCGCGCACGGAGACCGAGCCTGCGGCCCGCGGAGGGACACACCAGCGGGCAAACGGTGACCGACCCTACTCGGGATACAGCGAGCTCGATCGGCCCGCTCAGCCGGCCGCTAAGGACGGTCGGGTGACGCCGCCGTGGCAGGCGGACGACCTTCCCCAGGAGCCGCCGATGCTGCGCCTGGTGGAGCCGCCGCCGCTGTCCGACCGCGCGCTCGACGACCGTCCGCTCAGCGGCATGACCGCGCTGGACACCCCGTCGCTCCGCCTTGTCGACGCCGAGGCGAGCGACCGTGGCGCCCGCACGGCCCGCTCGCGCCGCGCGGTCGAGCGCAGCGCCGTCCCGGTGGCCGAGGAGGGCGACGGCGACCTGCTGATCTTCGCGGAGACCCGCTCGGCCTGGTTCGTCGGTCACCCGGAAGACGAAAACAAGCTCGACTGGACCTCGTCCGCCGACACCGGCTGGCGGGCCGCGTCACAGGCCGCGACGCCCTCTGTAGGCGCCGAGACGACCTCCGGCCTGCCCCGCCGCGTGCCCCAGGCCAACCTGGTGCCCGGCTCCGCCCTGCCTCCCCGCGAGGAGCGCCCGCTGCGCATCGTCCGCGACGCGCAGAGCATCGCCGCGCACACCACCGGCTACTTCCGCGGCTGGCGCCGTGGGCAGGAGATCGGCGGCTACGCCGTCGGCGGTCGCCCGGGTCGTGAGTCGGCCGGCGGCTGGGACTTCAGCCGCGACTCGGTCGACCGCGAAGACGAGTACCGCTCGGCCGGTTACCGCTCCTGACGCTGGACACGTAAAAGCGCCGGGCCCTCGCGGGCTCGGCGCTTTTGTCTGTGCATCGTGGAGGGTGCGGCTCGCGAACGGTGGCAGCATGCAGCCGCCGACGGGCTACTGCCCGCCGGCGGCGAGGTGTTACGAGCCCGTCAGGCGGGTGCGACCGCCCGGGAGCGGCGCATGCTCAGCACGTACTCCACCAGGGAGATGAGAACGTGCTTTGTGGACTCGCGGTTGCGGGCGTCGCAGCTGACCACGGGGATCTCGCTGGAGATGGCGAGCGCGTCGCGCACGTCCTGCGGGTCGTGGTACTGCATGCCGTCGAAGCAGTTGATGGCGACCAGGTACGGCAGCCGGCGGTGCTCGAAGAAGTCGATCGCCGCGAAGCAGTCGGCGAGTCGACGCGTGTCCACGAGCACGACCGCACCGATGGCGCCCCGCACCAGCTCGTCCCACATGAACCAGAACCGGGTCTGGCCAGGCGTGCCGAACAGGTACAGGATCAGGTCGCGGTCGATCGAGATGCGGCCGAAGTCCATGGCCACGGTGGTGGTCGTCTTACCCGGCACCTGCCGGGTGTCGTCGACGCCGACACCGGCCGACGCCATGATCGCCTCGGTGGTCAGCGGCGTGATCTCGGAGACCGAGCCGACCAGCGTCGTCTTACCTACGCCGAACCCACCGGCGATGACGATCTTCGCCGACGTCACGCGCCCCGTCATCGGCGGGCGTTGCGACATATCAGAGCCTGCGAAGTCCACTCAGCACCCTCTCCAGCAGTTCAGTGCCCACCGCGTCGTTGGCGTCGTCGAGGGACGTCGGCTCGTACACCGCCAGCAGGCCGTCGGCGGCCATGTCGGCGATGAGGACCCGCGCCACCCCGAGCGGGAGCTGCATCCGCGCGGCGATCTCCGCAAGCGACTGCAGCCGGCCGTCACAGAGCGCGGCGATGTATTGATGCTCCCGGCCCTGACCGCCCTTGGTCGCGCCCGCAGACCGTCCTCGCACGGTGGTCTCCACGAGCGCTTCAAGCGCGATTTCAAGCCTGGGACGGGTCCGGCCACGGGTAACGGCGTACGGCCGGACCAGCGCGCCGGTCGGCTCATCGCGTTCCGCCATCATGCCGTTCACCCCCTCCTGTCGACCCGAAGAAATCTCGAACAGAATCCGTGCACATGCGGCCCCCTATGTCGGACCGCTTGTGCGCTCAACCCAACATGCCCGCGGTCGTGCGCGGAGCCGGCGTCAGAGCGTCGCCCACGCGGTCGACGAGCAGCGCCATCTCGTAGCCGACCTGACCGACGTCGCAGCTGCGCGCGGCCAGCACGGCAAAGGAGGAGCCGTCCGAGATCGACATCAGGAACAGGAAGCCGTTGTCCATTTCGACCACTGTCTGAAGCACCGCGCCGCCTTCGAAGCACCGCGCCGCGCCCTGTGTGAGGCTGACGAGCCCTGACGCGATCGCCGCGAGCTGGTCTGCCCGGTCGCGCGGGAGATCACGCGACGCTGCCAGCAGCAGACCATCGGCGGACACCGCGACCGCGTGGGCGACGCCTGGCACCCGATCGGCGAAGTTGGCCAGTAGCCAGCCGAGATCCTGCGTTGTTGTCATCCCTCATGCTCCTTCTGGCCGCTCCCGGCCGCGGGCCCAAACCGCCCTTTGGAGTCTCCCCCAAAGTCGGCTGGTCGTCCTTGGGGTGCGTGCGACCACGCTGCACCCCCCGGTGGTACGCGGACAGCAGACCGCGCACCGCCTCTGGTGTACGACGCTGCACGGCAGCGGCGCCCTTCTCCACTCCGCCGGGCACGAGCTGGGCCATCGGCACCCGCTTGGGGAGCCCGGCCTGGGTGGTCTCGGAGACCGGCCGCTCGGCAGCGGCGCTGGCCGCGGCACGCCAGCCGTCGTCGGCGGCGGTCTGCCAGCCGCCCACCGGCTCCCTCTGCGCCGGCTCCCTCTGCGCCGGCTCCCGGCGCACCGCTCCATTGCCGTTGTTGCCACCTGCGGGCGACGGGATGGAGGGGCGGGATGCGGCGGCCGGAACCGGTGTGGCGGGCGCGCTGGCCGCCGGTGCGCCCTGCGGGGCGGGGGCGGCCGGTCGTGCGGCGTCGACGGTGACGAAGTCGCCGTTTGGTGCGGGCGTGCGCGGCTCCTCTGGCGCTCCACGCCGGGTGCGGAACCAGGCCGACTCCAGCTCGCGGAAGATCGGCAGCTCCATGGTCTCGTCGGCGAACCGTGGCTTGGCTGCCGGTCCGGCCGTCGCGGCGGTCGTGGGGCCGGTGGCCGCCGCCTCGGACGCGGTCTCCGCCTGCGGCGCGGGCGCTGGAGCGCCCGGCCTGGCACCGGACTCGTTGCGGTTGTTGACCTTGGGCAGCTCGGCCGTCATGTCGAGCGCGGCAGCCAGCTTTTCCGGCACCGACGGAGCCGTGGTCGGGCCCGTCTCCGGCGCGCTGACCGGCGGCCAGGCCGGTGGTGCCGACGAGGCCGGCATGACCGGCGGCACGGCCGGTGCGTGCGGAGCCGCCGGCGGTGCGGGCGGCGCGGACGCGGGCGGCGGCACCTGGGCCTGCGGCGGGATCGGCGGAGCGGAGACCGGCGGCACGGGCGGGGCGGACACCGGCGGTACCGGCGGGAAGCCACCGCTGCGCGTCTGGGTCTCCGGGTTGGCCGGGATCTGGCGCGGGATGTTCGGCGCGGGACCGCTGCCGGTCACCTCGCCCTCGACGGTCCAGTGGTCGGTGCCACGCCGCTGCGGCAGCGGGTCGTTCGGCTGGCCGTTGGTCGGGGTGCGCGGGCTGAACATGGTGCCCGAGCCGTTGGCACCGCCGTTGGGCGGCGCCGAGGTCGCGCCCGTGAGGTCGGACCAGGCCGGCATCGACCGCTGGGGCGGGCCGGGCGGGCCGACCATGCGACCGCCGTTGAGCGGCGTGGGGTCGAACGGGCGTCCGGGAGGCGCCGAGACGGGGCCGCTCTCCAGGGCCAGCGGCGTCGCGCCCACGGGCGGGCGCTGCACCGGCGGCGGTGGCGGGGTGGCCAGCGGCGGCGCGGCGGCCGGCGGGACCATGGTCGGCTGGAACGGCGACGCGCCCGGCTCGTTGCGCCCGGACAGTGCCCGCGGCACGAGCACCGGTGTCGGCAGCGTCACGTCGGCGACGGTGCCGCGCTCGGTGGCCGGCCGCAGCTCGACCTTGACGCCGTGCCGTGCGGCCAGCCGCGCGACCACGACAAGGCCCATCATCCGGGAGACGGCGACGTCGACCAGGGGCGGCGTGGCCAGCCGCTCGTTGAGGTCGTGCATCTGGTCGGGCGTGATGCCGATGCCGCGGTCCTCGACGTACAGCACGGCGCGGTCGCCGACCCGGCGCGCCTCGACCATGACGTGCGAGTCGGGCGGCGAGAACGCCGTGGCGTTGTCGAACAGCTCGGCGACCAGGTGGACCAGGTCGTTGACCGCGCTGGAAGCGACCTCGATGTCGCGGTCGATCACGCCGAACTCGATGCGCGTGTAGTGCTCGACCTCGGACTGGGCGGCCCGCAGCACGTCGATCAGGGCTGCCGGCTCGCGCTGCACGCGGGTGGAGTCGGCGCCGGCGAGGACCAGGAGGTTTTCGTCGTTACGGCGCATCCGGGTGGCCAGGTGGTCGAGCTGGAAGAGCTCGGCCAGGCGGTCCGGGTCTTCCTCGCCACGCTCCAGCCGGTCGAGGTGACCGATCAGCCGGTCGACCAGGATCTGCGAACGGCGGGCCAGGTTGACGAACATCGTCGCGACGGAGGCGCGCAGCGCGGCCTGCTCGGCCGCGGTGCGGACGGCCTCGAGGTGGACCGCGTTGAACGCCTCGGTGACCTGCCCGAACTCGTCCTTGCTGCGCACGGGCAGCGGCTCGGCGATCTGGCTGGCCACCTGCACCGGCGAGAGCTGGCTGGACAGCGCCGGGTCACGGAGCCGGGCGACCGCCTGTGGGAGCCCGTACTGCGCGACGGAGAGGGCGCCATGCCGCAGCTCGCGCAGCGACCGGGCCATCGAGCGGGCGACCGCCCAGGCGAAGAGGATGGCGAGCAGGAGGACGCCGAGCAGGACGCCGGCCTCGACGAGCAGCTGCTCGTACTCCTGGTCGCGCAGCGTCGTGGCGCGGTCGACGACCTCGGCGTCGACGTCGACCTCGACCGTGCGGACCAGGTCGGCCTTGGCCAGCAGCGCGCCGTCCCAGTCGGCCGCGTCGAACTCGCGGTCGCTGATGTCGGTGCCGTCGCGGCTCTGCAGGTAGCCCGCGTAGCCCTCGACCTTGCGCAGGTCGGAGCCGGCGACCGTCTGGTCGAACAGCTCGGCGTCGGCGCGGGTCGCGACCGCCTTGAACGCCTGGACGGCCTGCTCCTGCCCGGTCTGCGTCTCGATGTACTGCCGGCGCAGGTTGGGCGTGAACGCATTGGTGTTGAGGATGTTGAGGCCGACGATCCGCTCCTGGGAGATGAACTCCTTGAAGCGGGCGAGGGCCGCCGTGGCCCGCATCTGGTCACCGAGCGTGGTGTCACCGGCGAGCTGTGCGGAGGAGTCACGCACCGAGATCAGGCCGCTGAGCAGCGTCGTGTAGTTGTTGCTGGCCTGGCTGAGCTGGAGCTTGCCGTTGGTCACCTGGCTGCGGATCGCGGGCAGGTCGGCGAGGCGCTGGTCGATCGCGGTGAGCGCGTCGCGGAAGTTGACCGGGAGGTCGTCGGCGTTGAGGGCGTTGCGCTCCTGCTGGTACGGCCGCTTGGTCTCGTCGACCGTCGGCTGCACCTTCGTGTACGCGTCGTTGTACCTCTGCTTGCCCGCCTGGTCGGTGGGCTTGACGCCGAGCAGCATCGCCGCGGCGGCCCGCTCGTTTTGCAGGTTGTGCACGAGAGCGCCCGACGCCTCCGACAGCTGCGACAGGGTGCGCGCGCGGTCAGCGTCGTTTGCCGTGCCGAGGTGCTCGATCAGGCCGTTGGTGCCGACACCGATCGTCGCCAGCGTGGGCACGATCATGATCAGGCCGAGCTTGGACCAGATCGGAAGATCTCGAAGCCGGCCCAGCGGCCGACGGAGACGCGACATGACAGAGTCCGCCGTCTTCGGCTGATTACTCACGTCACCGCCCTCTCCAACTCCAGCGCCCCGCCCGTCAAACTGGGCGCCGCTCATCGACCGACCCGGTCGGGTCGAACCCCCGAGATTCCATCACGACCCGTGTCAAAGAGAAAGGCCAGGTTCGCCCTAACCGTCCCCGCATTCGGGCGAAAGTAGCCATTGATAGCAATGCGTTCTCGATCGGTTACAGATTGTGAGCGCGTGCGCTGTCCAACTCGTCCTGCTCGCTCGCGCCGGACCGTGATGGGGTCCTCGCCAAGGATGGCGAGGCCGCAGCAGTGCCGACCATTGCCCGACCGGGCAGCGACGGCAAGGCCGAAGTGCCGGTTTACGCGCTGCGTGCATACCACCGGGTAACCGCTCGGAGCGCCCGGGCTGACCGAATCGCCACAGTTGCCCGACCGCCCGGGGGCCGGTTATTACAGCAACTTCGCGTATGCGGGCTTGATCACTTCGTTGATGATCGCAAGGCGCTCGTCAAACGGGATAAACGCGCTTTTCATCGCATTAATGGTGAACCATTGCAATTCGGCCCAGCCGTACCCGAACGCCTCGACCAGCAGCGCCATCTCGCGCGACATGGAGGTACCGCTCATCAGGCGGTTGTCGGTGTTTACCGTCACCCTGAAGCGCAGGTCGCGCAGGATGCCGATCGGGTGCTCCGCGATCGACGCGGCGGCGCCGGTCTGCACGTTCGACGACGGGCACAGCTCCAGCGGGATGCGCTTGTCCCGCACGTACGCCGCGAGCCGGCCCAACATGTCGCCGGTGATGTCGTCGACGATGCGCACGCCGTGGCCCAGCCGGTCGGCGCCGCACCACTGGATCGCCTGCCAGATCGACGGCAGCCCGAACGCCTCGCCGGCATGGATGGTGAAGTGGAAGTTTTCCCGCTGCAGGTACTCGAACGCGTCAAGGTGCCGGGTGGGCGGGAAGCCCGCCTCCGCGCCGGCGATGTCGAAGCCCACCACGCCGGTGTCCCGGTAGCGCACGGCCAGCTCGGCGATCTCCTGCGAGCGGGCCGCATGCCGCATCGCGGTCAGCAGTGTGCCGATCCGGATCGGCCGGCCGGCGGCAGCCGCCTGCTCCGCGCCTTCGGCGAAGCCGGCGAGCACCGCCTCGACCACCTGCTCCAGCGTGAGCCCGCGGGCCAGGTGCTGCTCCGGGGCGAAGCGCACCTCCGCGTACACCACGCCGTCTTCGGCCAGGTCGAGCGCGCACTCGGCGGCGACCCGGCGCAGCGCGGACTCGGTCTGCATCACCGCGACCGTGTGCTCGAACGTCGCGATGTACCGCTCCAGCGAGCCGGAAGCGCACGCGGACACGAACCAGCTGGCCAGCTCGTCCGTCTCCGTGGCCGGGAGGGGATGACCCACCTCGGCCGCCAGCTCGATGATCGTCGCCGGGCGGAGCCCGCCGTCAAGGTGGTCGTGCAACAGAGCCTTCGGGGCCTTGACGATGTCCTCGTACGCGATTGCGACCATGGGAAAGATTATGGACGCTGACGTGCTCGCAAACCTGCGGTGCCCGGTTTGCGGCGAGCCGCTCGGCGCCGCGCCGGGAGTGCTCCGCTGCCCCGTGGCCACAGCTTCGACGTCGCCCGCCAGGGGTACGTCAACCTGAGCGCCGGCCGTTCGCCGCACACGGGCGACACGGCGCAGATGGTGACGGCGCGCGCGGAGTTCCTGGACGCGGGGCACTACGACTTCATCTCGCTCGCGCTGGCACGCGCCGCGCGGGCCGCGTACCACGGCGGTCTGGTCCTGGATGCCGGCGCCGGCACCGGCCGGCACCTGGCGGCGGTGCTCGACGCCCTGCCGGCCGCACCGGGTCTTGCCCTCGACGTCTCGAAGCCGGCGCTGCGCCGAGCCGCCCGCGCCCATCCCCGGGCCGGCGCCGCCCTCTGCGACACGTGGGGCCGGCTTCCGGTCGCGGACGGGTCGGCCGGTGTGGTGATGGACGTTTTCGCGCCGCGCAACGGGCCGGAGTTTCGGCGGGTGCTGCGGCCGGGCGGGACGCTGCTGGTGGTGACGCCCGCCGCCGACCACCTCAGGGAGCTCGTCGAGCGGCTGTCCCTGCTCCAGGTGGACCCGGACAAGGCCGAGCGGGTGGCGGCGAGCCTCGCGGGGCATTTCGCGCTCGCGGAGGAGACCGCGCTCACCCGCACGCTGACGCTCACGCCGCGCGAGGCGGCGACCCTGGTCGGGATGGGACCGAGCGCGTGGCACACCACCCCGGTGGACCTGCCCGGCCCGGTCACCGTGACCGCGTCGGTGCGGCTCGGCGTCTACGTGGAGAGGTCGACCTCTTCCCACCCGGCCGGCGGGTCGTGATAGGGCCCGCGGAAGACCACCGCCCACTCCAGGGCCCACCGCCGCTGGCCGATCGCGTTGGCGTCGATCTCGCCGGGCAGCGGCACGCCGGTCCGCTCGGCCTCGAGGTATCCCCAGTCGAGGCAGTAGTAGAAGTCGAGCACGGTGGCCGCGTCGAGTGCCGAGCGTGGCGCGGCCAGCGAGCGCGAGCGCCACTCGGCGAACGTCTCTCCCGCCGGCAGGTTGGGCAGCAGCTCCACCAGCCGGTCGTCGGCGACCTGCTCGGGGTCCAGGTGCTTGGAGAGGCCGAGGAGCCAGGCAAGCGCGTACACCGCGTCGTGGTGCAGCACGAACGAGCGGTGGTCACCCCGCCCGCCCATCACGAACTGCCACTCCGGCGGGGTCACCTGGTCGACGAGGTGTGAGCCGAGCAGCCAGCTCATCGCGGCCTGGGCCGGCATGCCGAAGCAGCGGGCGAGCACCACGTGCAGGATCGCCGCGCGGGCCTCGATCTCCGCGGTCGGGCGCAGCTCGACCTCGTCACCCGGCTCCCACACCAGCGGAAAGTGCGCTGGCGGCAGGGGCAGGCCCAGGCGGCGCATCTCTTCGACGCTGGCCAGCCGCACGTGACGCGGGTCGGGAGCCGGAACAGCCACTGGTCTTTGTCCTGCCAATCGTCGCTGCTGCGCCCCCTGGCCAGGGAGAATAGCGGCTTCGGCGCGACCGCACCACGCCCCTACGCGATGCGCTCCATGACCAGGGCACGAGGAGCCGGCGCGACCTCCGCGACCGTCACCGCGCCGGCGGCCTCCGCCAGCGCCGCGGGGATCCGGCTGGCATCGTCGGTACGCAGCTCGAACAGCGGCTCGCCGGCGCGCACCGGGTCGCCGGGCTTCTTGTGCAGCACCACGCCGGCCGCCGCGCTGACCGGGTCTTCCTTGCGCGCCCGGCCGGCGCCGAGCCGCCATGCGGCCACCCCGATGCCGAGAGCGTCCACTGTGGAGACGTAGCCGTCGCGCTCGGCGCGTACCGTCTCGGTCTCCCGGGCGACCGCCAGCGGCGCCGCCGGGTCGCCGCCCTGGGCGCGGATCATCGCGCGCCACGAGTCCATCGCCTGGCCGCTCGCCAGCACCTGCGACGGGTCGACGCGCAGCCCCGCGGCGGCCACCATCTCCTCGGCCAGCGCGAGCGTCAGCTCGACCACATCGGACGGTCCACCGCCGGCCAGCACCTCGACCGACTCGGCCACCTCGACCGCGTTGCCCACCGCGAGCCCGAGCGGCGTGGACATGTCGGTGAGCAACGCGACCGTCGCGACCTTGTGCGCCTTGCCCAGGTCGACCATCGTCCGGGCGAGCTCGCGGGCGTCGTCCGCCGACTTCATGAACGCGCCGGAGCCGACCTTGACGTCCAGCACCAGCGCACCGGTGCCCTCGGCGATCTTCTTGCTCATGATCGAGCTGGCGATGAGCGGGATCGCCTCGACGGTGGCGGTGACGTCGCGGAGGGCGTACAGCTTGCGGTCCGCGGGTGCCAGGCCCTCGCCGGCCGCGCAGACCACCGCGCCGACATCCTGGAGCTGGGCGACGAACTCCTCGTTGGTCAGGCTCGCCCGCCATCCCGGGATGGCCTCCAGCTTGTCCAGCGTGCCGCCGGTGTGTCCGAGACCGCGCCCGGACAGCTGCGGTACCGCCGCGCCGCAGGCGGCCACCAGCGGCGTCAGCGGCAGCGTGATCTTGTCGCCTACGCCGCCGGTGGAGTGCTTGTCGACGGTCGGGCGGGACACCGCGGACAGGTCCAGCCGCTCCCCGCTGGCGATCATGGCGGCCGTCCACCGGGCGATCTCGCCCGGCGTCATGCCGCGCAGCAGGATCGCCATGGCCAGCGCGGACATCTGCTCGTCGGCCACCTCGCCCCGGGTGTACGCGTCGACCACCCAGTCGATCTGCGCGTCGGAGAGCGTCCCGCCGTCGCGCTTGGTCCGGATCACGTCAACCGCGGCGAAAGTCATGCCCTACTCTCCATCCGGCGGCGGGTCGCCCTCGCCCACCCAGCGCATCTTGCCCTCTTCGTCGATAAGCACGACCCGTGGTGTGCGCACCCGGCCCCAGGCGATCGCGTCGTCGACGTTCCCCAGGTGGGGGCCTCCTCCAGGATGCCGGTCTCCTTGCCGTCGGTGCCGGTGGACCGGTCCCAGTAGCCGGTCCAGACCCGCTGCCCGGCGGCCAGGTCGGGGTGCACGAACACCGTGCCGCGCCCGCGCCACCGCAGCAGCCGGCTGGGCACCTTCGGCTCCTTGGACGCCTCGGCCGCCAGGTCTTCCGGGCCGAACGCGTACGGCAGCAGCTCGGACACCCGCAGCGGGCGCGGCACCGCCTCGACCAGGCATTCGCCGCCGCCGTGCTCGTAGAGCAGCTGGCGGCAGCGGCCGCAGGGCATCAGCGGCTCGCCGTCACCCCCCACGCAGGAGACGGCGACGAGCCGGCCCCCGCCGGTGGCGTGCAACGACGAGACGAGCCCGCACTCCGCGCAGAGGGTCACGCCGTACGAGGCGTTTTCCACGTTGCAGCCGACGACCACCCGGCCGTCGTCGACGAGCCCGGCCACACCGACCGGAAAGTTCGAGTACGGCGCGTAGGCGTTGCGCATGGCTTCCACGGCCGCCGCGCGCAGCCGTTCCCAATCGATCTCCACGTGTCTTTCTTACCCCTTTATGTACGGCTTGCCATCAGCCGCGGGGGCCCGCACCCGGCCGACCAGGCCGGCCACAGCGAGAATCGTCGCCAGGTAGGGCAGCATCGCGAGGAACTGGCTCGGGATGATGCTGTTGATCGCTCCCAGGTAGACGCCCAGCTGGTCGGCGAAACCGAAGAAGAGCGCGGCGAGCAGCGCGCCCGTCGGGCTCCACCGGCCGAAGATCAGTGCGGCGAGCGCGATGAAGCCCTTGCCGCCGATCATGTTCTTGGTGAACGAGTAGAGCAGCAGCGTGTACGACGCGCCGCCGATACCGGCGACCACGCCGGCCAGCAGCACGTTGCGGTAGCGCAGCCCCAGCACGCGCACGCCCAGCGTGTCGGCCGCCGTCGGGTGCTCGCCGACCGAGCGGGTGCGCAGTCCCCAGCGGGTGCGGAAGAGCCCGATGTGGATGACGAGCACGAGGATCAGCGCCAGGTACAGGAACAGGTTGCTCCGGAACAGCGCCGGCCCCAGCACCGGGATGTCCTTGAGCAGCGGGATCTCCCAGCTGCCGAAGTGCGGCGGCTGGTTGTACTTGGCCTGGTCGGTCTGCATCAGCCGCTCGTAGAGGAAGCCGGTGAGGCCGAGCGCGAGCAGGTTGAGCACGATGCCCATGACGACCTGGTCGACCAGGTAGCGGATCGTGAAGATCGCCAACAGCAGCGAGACGAACGCGCCGCCGAGCGCGGCCGCGATCAGGCCCACCCAGGCGCTGGCCGCCAGCGTGCCGACCAGCGCGCCGGCGAAGGCGCCCATGAGCAGCTGGCCCTCGATCGCCACGTTGACCACGCCGGAACGCTCGCACAGCACCCCGGCGAGGGCGCCGAAGATCAGTGGTACCGCCAGCAGGAACGTGCCGCGCACGATGTTGACCAGCGGCATGAAGTTTTGCCCGGCCGGCGCGTCGGAGATCTGCCAGCACAGGAACGACAGGACGAAGCAGACGATGCCGACGCCCAGCAGCCACGTGAAGTACTTGTCGGTGAACATCGCCGCGCCGGCGGCGGCCGCGATCAGGCCGAACAGGATCGCGCCGACGGTGCCGTCGATGGCCAGCGCGGCGCCTTCCGCGTCGTCGCTCAGCGTGAAGCGCGCGGTCTGCGAGGTGGCGAGCGCGCCGAACACGATCGCCGCCAGGATGCCGGCGGCGGCGAGCCCGACGCCGACCTTGCGGGAACGGGTCCAGAAGCCGGTCTCGACCGGTGCGACGACCGCCTCGTCCGCGGTGATCGTGGACACCCGCCTCACCAGCCCTTCGCCAAGCTCGTCGACAGGCGTGCGGCCCGGGCGGCCCGCAACCGGAAGATCGCCTTTACCAGCGCGGGTGCCGCGATGAAGATGACGATCAGCGCCTGGAGCACGGTGACCAGCTCCAGCGAGATGCTCGATACCGACTGCATCGTGTTGCCGCCGGCCCGCAGCGCGCCGAACAGCAGCGCGGCGAGCGCGACGCCCCAGGGTTTGACCCGGCCGAGCAGCGCCACGAGGATGCCGTCGAAGCCGATCTGCGCCACGACCAGCGGCGTCAGCGCGTCGGCGGTGGAGCCGACCACCATGTTGGCCCCGCCGAGGCCGGCCAGCGCGCCGGCGATGACCATGACCGAGACGTACGTGGCGGTGACGCTGATGCCGGCCGTGCGAGAGGCGTCCGGGTTGTTGCCCACCGCCCGCAGCTCGAAGCCGAGCGTCGACCGGTTCAGCAGCCAGGCCACGCCCCAGGTCACCAGCACGGCCAGGATGATGCCGGCGTGCACCCGCAGGTTGTCGCCGAGCAGGCGGGGCAGCTGGGCGGAGGAGTCGACGGGCTTGCTGATCGCGTCGGTGCGGTCCGGGTTCTGTACACCCTTCTGGACGATGATCCAGGTGAGGAAGTACAGCGCCACGTAGTTGAGCATGATCGTGTTGATCACCTCGTGGGCACCGGTGCGCGCCTTGAGGATGCCCGGGATGAAGCCCCACAGTGCCCCGCCCAGCGCGCCCGCGAGCAGCGCCACGATCAGGTGCAGGACCGGCGGCAGCGGGATCAGGAACCCGGCCAGCGCGGCCAGGATCACGCCGATGATCGCCTGGCCCTGCGCGCCGATGTTGAAGAGGCCGCCGCGGAAGGCGAGCGCCACCGACAGGCCGGTGAAGACCAGCGGGGTCGTGTACGTCAGCGTCTCCGAGATCGGTGCGAACACCCGCTCCCAGCCGCCGTCGCCGCTGATCCAGTCGCTGACCGCGGCCGGGTCGACGATCGAGCCCTTGAACAGGCTGGCGTACGCGTTGCTGACCACCTCCCAGCTGGCCGACAGGGCGTCGCCGGGCCGGGAGGTGAAGTAGCTGTACTGCTCCAGCACGTCGGGGTCCGAGACAATGATCAGGATCCCGCCGATGACCAGCGCGAGCACCACCGCCAGGATCGTGACGGTGACCGTGTTGGCGGCCCACAGCCCGTGCAGGAACGCCTGCCCGAAGGACTCGCGCTGGGGCTCGGGCGCCTTCTGCTGCGGCGGCGGCGCCTTGGCCTCGGTTTCCTCACTCATGCCCGTCCTCCTGGGCGGTACCGGCCGCTGACTCACCCGCGCCGCCGTCCCGAGCGCCCGCCCCGTCCTCCCGGGCGGCGCCGGCCGCTGACGCAGCCGCGCCGCCGTCCCGAGCGCCCGCGCCGTCCTCCTGGACGATGCCGGCCATCAGCAGGCCGATCTCCTCGCGTGGCGTGTCGGGCGGGACGATCGCGAGGATCCGCCCCCGGTACATGACAGCGATCCGGTCGGCGAGCCCGATCACCTCGTCGAGCTCGCTCGACACGAGCAGCACCGCCGTGTCGATGTCGCGCTCGTGCACGATCCGGCTGTGGATGAACTCGATCGACCCGACGTCCACACCCCGCGTGGGCTGGGCGGCGATGAAGAGCTTGAGCGGGCGGGACATCTCCCGCGCCACGATCACTTTCTGCTGGTTGCCGCCGGAGAGCGTGCCGACCGCCGACTCGTGTGACGACGTGCGCACGTCGAACTGGCTGATCCGCTCCTTGGCCGACTCGGCGATCGCGTCCGGGCGGAGCACGCCGTTGGAGCCGAACGGCGGGCGGTCGTACATGTCCAGCACGAGGTTTTCCGCGACGGAGAACTCCTTGACGAGCCCGTCGACGCTGCGGTCCTCGGGCACGTAGCCGACGCCGGCGCGCAGCACCTTCTTGGTGGGCCAGCCCTCGATCCGCTGGCCGTCGAGCGTGACGGCGCCGGCCAGGATCGGGCGCAGGCCCATGATCGCCTCGACCATCTCGGTCTGCCCGTTGCCCTGCACACCGGCGATGCCGAGCACCTCGCCGGCCCGCACCTCGAGGTCGACGCCGGCGACCGCCTGGTGGCCGCGCTCGTCGTTGACCACGAGGCCCTCGACCTGCAGCACCGGGCCGCCGGGCTCCTTGGGCAGCTTGGTGACGGTGAGGCTCACGCTGCGGCCGACCATCAGCGCCGCGAGCTCGTCGCGGCTCGCGTCGGGTGAGGCGGTGCCGACGGTACGCCCGCGGCGGATCACGGTGATCCGGTCGGCGATGGCCTTCACCTCGCCGAGCTTGTGCGTGATGAAGACGATCGACTTGCCGGACTCCTTGAGCGACCGCATGACGGTGAGCAGCTCGTCGGTCTCCTGCGGCGTGAGCACGGCGGTCGGCTCGTCGAGGATGAGCAGGTCGACCTCGCGGGTGAGCGCCTTGACGATCTCGACCCGCTGCTGGATGCCGACCGGCAGGTCCTCGACGACGGCGTCGGGGTCGACCCGCAGCCCGTACCTGTCGGAGACCTCCTCCACCTCGCGGCGCGCGCGGCGGCGGTCGAGGAAGCCGGCGATCCCGCCGCGCACCTTTTCGGCGCCGAGCATCACGTTTTCCGCGACGGTGAAGACCGGGACCAGCATGAAGTGCTGGTGGACCATGCCGATGCCGGCGTTGATCGCGTCGCGGGGACTGCGGATCTGCACCGGCTTGTCGTCGACCAGGATCTCGCCCTCGTCGGGCTGGAGCAGTCCGTAGAGGACGTTCATGAGTGTCGACTTGCCGGCGCCGTTTTCGCCGAGCAGGGCGTGGATCTCCCCTGGCTCCACCGTCAGGTCGATGTGGTCGTTGGCGACAAGGTCACCGAACCGCTTGGTGATGCCGCGCAGCTCGAGTTTCAGCGGAACCTCCGGGTCCGGGTGGTGACAGGGTCTGTCCGGTGGGATCTCGCGGGTGCGAGGCGGGGTCCAGACGGCGGTCCGGCGGTGCCGGGCGGGAGGGCGCATACCGGTGTCGTATGTCGCCTTCCGCCCGGTGCCGCCGGTCGTCGTCCGGGCCCGCCGCGGCCCGCAAAAGACTCGCCGGACAGACCCTCGGGCGTCCCCCGTAGAGGGGGACGCCCTGATCAGATAGGGAACGGTGCGTTACTTGGGCTGGGCCGCCGAAGTGACCTTGATCGTGCCGGCGATGATGTCGGCCTTGAGCTTGTCGACCTCGGCCTTCAGCTCGGCCGGGATCTTGCTGTCGAACTCGTGGTACGGCGCCAGCGACACGCCGTTGTTGGCCAGCGTGCCAAGGAAGCCCGGCGAGCTGGGCAGGGCCTCACCCTTGGCGCCCTTGGAGACGGCATCCTTCACGGCGTCCGGGATGTTCTTGACGACCGTGGTCAGGAACGTCGAGCAGTACTGCTGGGCGCTCTCGCACCCGTCGACGTCGACCCAGATCACGCTGAACTTGCCGTTGGAGGCCTGCGCCGCCGCCGCCGTGCCGAGACCCGCGCCACCGGCGACCGGGAAGACGATGTCGGCACCCTGGGCCACCAGCGTGTCGCTCACCTTCTTGCCCTCGTCCTGCTTGACGAAGTCGTTCGTGAAGTTGCCCTTCTGGGTGCTCTTGTTCCAGCCGAGCACCTGGACGTTCTTCCCCTTGGCCTGGTTGTAGTGCGCCACACCGTCGGCGAAGCCGTCCATGAAGATGGTCACCGGCGGGATGGGCAGGCCGCCGTAGGTCCCGACCTTCCCCGACTTGGAGAAGCCCGCCGCGAGGTAGCCCGCCAGGAACGCGGCCTGCGCGGTGTCGAACTGCATCGGGTAGATGTTGGACACACCCGGGTTGGAGTCGACGATGCCGAACTGCTGGCTCGTGTTGGCCTGCGCGACCTTCTTCGTGGCGTCGGTCATCAGGCCGCCGACCGCCAGGATGAAGTTGCATTTCTGCGTCACGAAGCCGGTCAGGTTGGGCTCGTAGTCCGCCTCGGCGCTGGACGCGACGTACTTCGGATCGATGTTGCTATTTTCGCTGGCGGCAGCCTGGACACCCTTCCAGGCGGACGTGTTGAACGAGCGGTCGTCGATGCCACCGACGTCGGTAACCATGCAGGCGGTGTACTTCTCAGCGGTGCCCGAGTCACCGCTTTCCTCAGGCGCGTCTCCACAAGCGGCGGCGCTCAGCGCGAGCCCGCCCACCGCGAACAACGAGACGACCCGCATCCCACGCGCAGAGCGCAAGACGGTCTCCTTCCCCAAAGCACACCGCAAAGATTGCGGTGCTTCCACGGTCGGGAGCGTACGCTTCCGTACGCTCGACGGCTGAGATTCGTACACGGTTGTTGAACCCCTGTTACCCGCCTGTGACCGGCAGGTTCAGAGATCACTTACGAATGTGAGCCGCGTTCCGGGTAGTAGAACAGTCCCCCTGGCACCCGGTAATGCCCGGAGCGTCCAAAGGAAACCCTCCGGCGTTCCAGCCGTGTTGTAGCTTTCTCCAAGGCGTCAGCGCCAGAAGACGGCGACCGCCGCGTTGGCCAGCGTGAGCCCGCCGATCGCCAGGAAGTGGCCCTTGTTGACCACGTCCCGCTTGCGGGAGAAGAACACCATCACAAAGATCATCAGCGCGACGACCAGCTTGACCCCGAGCTTGGCCGGGGCCGGCTCGTCGCCCTCGTCACGCAGCGGCGAGGCGAGCGCGATGCCGGTGACGACCTGGGTGATCGCTCCCCACAGCATCGGCGGGTTGATCCGGAGCGGGCCCGAGACGTACTGGACCACCACGCCGCCGAGCAGCAGCGCGAAGCCGATCAGATGGGCATACAGCAGTATCAGTCGCAGAGCCTCCACGGCGGGTGACAATACCGGTTGTCGGCACCGTTCGGTGGAGCGGAGCAGCAGCTTCGAACGAGCGTTCGTTTTATACTTGCCGGCATGCCCCGAGTCTCGGACGAACACCTGGCCGCGCGGCGGCGGCAGATCCTCGACGCCGCGCTGACCTGCTTCAGCCGCAACGGCTTCCACAACACCTCGATGCAGGACGTGATCGTCGAGGCCGGCCTCTCGGTCGGTGCCGTCTACCGGTACTTCAAGAGCAAGAACGACCTGATCACCGCGATTGCCGAGGGTGCGCTGGAGGGCGCCGAGGAAATTTTCGCCGGGCTGACCACGCACGAGCCGCCGCTGCCGCTGGCCGAGGCGATGGACCGGGCGTTCGACTTCGCCGAGTCGCAGACGGGCGAGCGCGGCGCGCTGCGGATCGGGATCCAGGTGTGGGCCGAGTCGCTGCGTGATCCGGTGCTGGCCGCCTTCGTCGAGGACAAGTACACCCGGTTTCGCAAGCTCTTCGCCGCGCTGGCCCGCCGCGCGCAGGACGCCGGCGAGCTGCCGGCCGACGCCGACCCGGAGGCGATCGGCGCCGCGCTCTTCGGCATGGTGCCCGGCTTCGCGCTCCAGCGCATCCTCGGCAACGGCCCGGACAAGAAGGCGTACGCGGAAGCGATCCGGGTGCTGCTCGGCGCGTGAGGATGCCGTGCGGGCGACGGGCGCGCAGAAAGCTCTTGCACCCGCTGTCCAGGCTTTGCCGCGAACGGCGTAAGAACTTGCTGGTGCGCTAGCGTGATGGTCATGGCCGCACGACTGTTCGACATCGCCCAGCAGGCTGGGGTCAGCGAGGCCACCGTGTCCCGCGTGCTCAACGACCGGCCCGGCGTGTCGAGCGAAACCCGTCAGGCGGTGCTGACCGCGCTGGACGTCCTCGGGTACGAGCGTCCGGCCCGGTTGCGCAAGCGCAGCGCCGGCTTGGTGGGCCTCGTCGTGCCCGAGCTGGACAACCCGATCTTCCCCGCGTTCGCCCAGATCATCGAGTCCAACCTGGCCCAGAGCGGGTACACGCCGGTGCTGTGCACACAGACGCCGGGCGGGGTGACCGAGGACGAGTACGTGGAGATGCTCCTGGACCGCCAGGTCTCCGGGATCGTGTTCGTGTCGGGCCTGCACGCTGACACCACGGCCGACCACGAGCGCTACCACAAGCTGCTCGCCCGGCCGCTGCCGATCGTGCTGGTCAACGGGTACGTCGCGGGGATCGACGCGCCGTTCGTGTCGTGCGACGACCGCGAGGCGGGCGAGTTGGGCGTGGCCCACCTGTACGCGCTGGGTCACCGGCGGATCGGGCTGATCTCCGGCCCCAGCCGCTTCATGCCCGTGCAGCGCAAGATCGCCGGGTACCGGGCGACGATGAAGCGGCTGGTCGGGCTCGACGACGCGCAGCTCGACGAGCTGATCTCGCTGTCCCTCTTCGGCGTGGAGGGCGGGCAGGCGGCCGCCGCCCGCCTCTTCGACCGCGGCGTGACCGGTATCGTGTGCGGCTCCGACCTGATGGCGCTCGGCGCGATCCGGGCTGCCCGCCAGCGTGGACTGTCCATCCCGGACGACGTGTCCGTGGTGGGGTACGACGACTCACCGCTGATCGCGTTCACCGACCCGCCGCTGACGACCGTGCGGCAGCCGGTGACCGCGATGGCCGTCGCGGCGGTGCGGGCACTGATCGACGAGATCAACGGTCACGGCACCCACCGCTCCGAGTACGTCTTCCGTCCCGAGCTCGTGGTCCGCTCCTCGACCGGCGCCGCGCCCGTGCCGGTGGCGGCCTGACCCGCGCAGGCAGCGGGCCGGCCCGCCTTTCGGCAGGTCGGCCCACTTGCGGGGAGGAAAGTGACTCCCTGCGGCCCGTGGCGACCCGGGAGCCACCCACTACCAGCCGCCCGTCGGCGCGAAGCGCAACGAACGACCGGGCTCCTCTTGGTCCTACCCCGCTAGTCGGGCGGCTATGCGTGACATTCCGGCCCGAATCTCTTCCGGCTCCGGCGGCGGCGATGCCTCGACCATCTGCTCGGACTCGGTCGAGGCGGTCCCGTCCAGGCCGAACTCGCCGTAGTCCTCGAAGTCAGCCGCGTCGTCGGCCTCGGCGCGGTCGTCTTCGGCCGCTATCCGGGCCGCCGCGATCTCGCCCTGGATCTCCTCGACGGTCACGTGGGGCAGCAGCGGCTCCACGACGGCCATCAGGTCCTCGTCCGCGACGACCGACTCGGCCAGCGCGAGCGCGTGTGGGCGCTCGTACGGTCCGCAGACCACGGGCTCCCACTCCTCGTCCTCGCCGAGCGGGCCGAACGTCACGATCCACGGCAGATCGCGTGCCGGCGAGTCCTCCGGCAGCTCAAGCGTCACCAGTGCCCCCATTCCAGTCATCATGAGGCGTCTGGCTGCCGGGGATCCTCGTTTTCGGACAAATCGTCGGGAGGTTGCTCGGCCGCCAGGTCGGTCACCTGGCCGTGCGTGCTGGTGGCGGCCAGCGCGGCGCCGAAGAGAAGGAGCTGGTTGAGCAGGTACAGGTACACCAGCAGGCCCACCGCGCCGGTGACCACGGTGTACGCCGGGTTGCGGTCGATCCGGATGACCCACTCCCGCCCGAGGGTGTTGAGCAGCGTGATGCCGGCCGCGACCACCAGCACGGATGGCAGGAAGCGGCGGATCGGCATGCGCAGCCGCGGCACCACCACCAGCAGGGCGGTCGCCAGGACCAGGTTGAAGGCCACGGTCAGCACCCACCGGACGACGACGAGCAGAAACGAGCCGTCTCCGACGATCAGCCATCCGACCAGCGCCTCAGCCGTGTCCGCCGCGGCCACCGAGAGCGCCAGCAGGAAGAAGACGAACAGAAGCACCGCCATGTCGATGATCCGCCGCACCACGAGGTTGCCAGGCTGCTGGGGCACGTCGTACAGCGCGCGCTGGGACGATCGGATCGCCTCCACCCAGCCGATGCCGGTGACGGCCAGCGTCAGCAGACCGACGATGCCGACCGTGCCGCTGCTCTCCTGGATCTGCTGGAGCTGCAGGAACGGCAGGTTCTGGTTGAGGAAGTCGTCGACCGCGTGGCGCAGGGCCTCGTTGCGGTTGAGCACGAAGCCGAACGCCCAGTACGCGACGAGGCCGAGCGCGAAGACCGCGAAGAAGCCGTAGTAGGCGATCGCCGCCGCGAGCCGGCCGGCCAGCACCGCGCCGTAGCGGTCGAGGGCGCGATAGAGGTGGTCGAATGCCCGGGAACGGCGGCGGGCCGCGTTGAGCCGCCCGTTGATGCCCGCTTCCACCCGGGTGACGATGTTCACGCCGACATCCTGACGGATGCGCGGACGGCGCGCGCGTCAGCCGCCCAGACGAAAATCCCGCCGCGGCTGCCAGCGGGCCTCACCTGTGTGTGAGAACAGGGTGAACGCGTCCACTTCGAACAGTGCGGAAAATCCGGCGAGGTCTTCGTACACCGCGTCGAGCGCCTCGGGCGCCACGTCCTGGGCGACCGTGACGTGCGGGTGGTACGGGAAGCGCGTCTCGCGCTTCAGGTCGCCGCTGCGGCCGATCGCGGCGGCGAGCAGCTCGCACTCGCTGATGCCGGCCGCGACGACCACGAAGACGACCTCGGTGAGCGGCCGGAACGTGCCGGTGCCGCGCAGGTGCAGCGAGAACGGTGGCTGCCCGGCGGCGACCGCCGCCAGGTGGTCTTCGATCGCGGGGAGCCGGTCGGGCTCGATCTCGGTCGGCCCGAGGAGGGTCAGGTGCGCCGGCACGTAGGCGGCCTGCGGGTCACCCGCATCGGCGCGGCGGCGGGTGAGGGTGCTCCCCCACGGCTCGGGGATGTCGATGGCCACCCCGATCCGGGTGACCCGGTCGTCGACGGCGGACACCCGGCTACGCGTTCCGCGCCGGCGCCAGGCTGTGCTGGATGTTTTTCGCCGGCGCGAGGAAGCCGACCTTGTCGTACGCCGCGCGCAGCGTCTCGACGGCGACCGCGCGGGCTTTCTCCGCACCGATCGCGAGCAGCTTGTCGAGCTGGGCGGGGTCGTCGAGGTACGCCCGGGTGCGCTCCTGCACCGGCCGCACGAACTCGACCACGACCTCGGCGAGGTCCTTCTTGAGGTCGCCGTAGCCCTTGCCGTCGTACGCGCCGACGAGGTCGTCGATCGGGCGGCCGGTGAGCGCCGAGTAGATCGTCAGCAGGTTGGAGACGCCCGGCTTGGCCGCCGGGTCGAAGATGATCTCGCGCCCGGTGTCGGTGACCGCCGAGCGGATCTTCTTCGCCGAGCGGGCCGGGTCTTCCAGCAGCTCGATGATGCCGGCCGGCGACGAGGCCGACTTGGACATCTTGGCGGTCGGCTCCTGCAGGTCGGTGATCTTGGCGGTGTCGCGCACGATGAACGCCGACGGGACCGTGAACGTCTTGCCGAACAGCGTGTTGAAGCGCTGCGCCAGGTCGCGGGTGAGCTCCAGGTGCTGCCGCTGGTCTTCGCCGACCGGCACCGCGTCGGCCTGGTAGAGCAGGATGTCGGCGGCCTGCAGGATCGGGTACGTGAAAAGGCCGACGCTGGCCCGGTCGGTGCCCTGCTTGGCCGACTTGTCCTTGAACTGGGTCATCCGGCTCGCCTCGCCGAACCCGGTGATGCAGCTCATCACCCAGCTCAGCTGCGGGTGCTCGGGCACGTGCGACTGCACGAAGAGCGTGCACCGCTCCGGGTCGAGGCCGGCCGCGAGCAGCTGGGCCGCCGACAGCCGCGTGCGCTGCCGCAGCAGCGCGGGGTCGTGGCCCATCGTGATCGCGTGGAGGTCGACGACGCAGTAGAAGGTGTCGTGGGTTTCCTGCATGGCGACCCAGTTGCGCACCGCGCCAAGATAGTTACCCAGATGGAATGAGTCGGCGGTCGGCTGGATGCCGGAAAGCACCCGTGGGCGGGGGGTTGCGTCAGACACCGACATGCCGGCCATTCTGACAGCAGTGGCCGGAACCGCCGAAGCCGGCCACGGCTCGTATGCACAGAGATCTCACAAGAGGGCGGTGGTCGTGCCGGGACGGGACGCGCGGACCGCGGCGGAACAGGCGATGGGCGAGCTTTACCACGCCTGTTACCGGCGCTTGGTCGCGCAGGTCTACGCGTTCACCACCGATCTGACGGAGGCGCAGGACGTGGTGCAGGAGGCATTCGCCCGGGCGTTGGCCCGGCCGCGCGGGCTGACCGACGTGGACAACCCGGAGGCGTGGCTGCGGACGGTGGCGATCAACGTGGTCCGCCGGCGGTGGCGGCGCCGCAAGCTGCTGGACACGATCCTGCTCCGCGACCGCCCGATCGCCCGCACTGTCGAGCCGGCGCCGGGGCCCGAGCGGGCCGACCTGCGGGACGCGCTCGCCGGAATACCCACCACGTACCGCGAGGTGATCGTGCTGCACTACTTCGCCGACCTGCCTGTCGAGGAGGTGGCGGCGGTGCTGGAGGTGCCGGTCGGCACGGTGAAGTCCCGGCTGTCGCGCGGCCGGGCGGCCCTCGCCGAACGGCTCGGCGACTACCGCGACCTCGGCACCAGCTCGACGGAGGTGGCCCGTGCCTGATCTTTCGACCCGGCTCGCCCGCGAGCGCGAGGCGCTGATCGACACGATCGAGCAGCCGCCGCTTCCGCTCATCGCCGGGCGCGCGGCGAGCATCCGGCGCCGCCGGCGGGCGCGGCGCGCGGGGGCGGCGCTGGCCGTGCTGGCGGTGGCCGGCTTCGCGGGCCTGCGGCCGTGGAGCACCGACGCCGAGCCGGCGCCGGTGGCCGAGCCCAGCCCGTCGCCGGGCGTCGTCTACACGGACGCCGGCATCACGATCAACGGCCTGACCGGCGACCGGGTACTCGACCCGCGCGGCCGGGTCACCGACGTCGCGTTCGCCGACCCGGACAACGGGTACGCGCTGGTGGAGTGCCTGGCGGGCGAGGATCCCTGCCCGGCGAGCCTGGCCCGCAGCACCGACGGCGGGATCACCTGGCGGCTCGCCGCGATGCCGCCCGCGCGGGACGCCGCCGCGGATCTGGCCGCGTTCTCCGACGGGCGGGTCGTGCTCGGCGGTTACGTCACGACCGACGGCGCGCAGACCTGGCAGGCCGTCGGCCGCGGCACCGGCCCCGCCTCGACCGTCGCCGAGGGCCAGCTGCTGCGGCTGGGCGCTGGCGGGGCGATCGAGGTCTGGAGCTCGATGTACGGCGACCGCGGCGAGCTGACCAGCCAGCCGGAGCGGATGGCGGTCAACTGGGTGGCGGGAGCCCCGACGGCGACCGGCGGGTGGTGGGTCGGCGGCACCCGGGACGGGCGTCCGGCGGCGGCGGTCACCCGCGACGGCGGGCGCGGCTGGGAGGTGCACGAGTTCGCCGCGGCCGGCTCGACCGCGCAGGTGTCGGTGCTCGGCAACCGCGTGTATGTGACGGTGCTCGGCCCGGACCGGGAGATCTCGGCGATCTACCGCTCGAGCGACGCGGGCCGCCTGTTTGCACCCACCGGCACGGGCGGGTCACCACCCCGCACGGGCTGTCCGGCGAGGTGGTGCCGCTGCTGGACGGGCGGCTGCTGGCGGTGGGCCTCGACCACCGGTGGTACCTGAGCGAGGACGACGGCCGCACGTTCAGCCAGGCCGACGGCAGCCTCCCGCAGATCGGGCGGATCGTCCGGGCGCCGTCCGGTTACGTGGCGTACGACCTGTTCGGCTCGCACTGGACCGCGTTTTCGGCGGACGGCTCGACCTGGCGCAAGCTCCAGGTGTACTGACTACGCGTTTTCCGTCAAGGTCACCTCGACCGGGACGCGTGAGGCCGGCACGGGCGGCGGGGCGGCGCGTGTACGGCGAGGCCCACCCGGGCCACCCGGCGGCCGTCGAGCTCGAGCACGCGCAGCCGCCACGCGGCCGGCTCGCCGTCGCCGTCTTCCGGCACGACGGCGGTCACCTCGTCGCCGACGAGCGGGAGCCGGCCCAGCCGCGCCATCACGAAGCCGCCGACCGTCTCGTACGGACCGGTGGGCAGCGGGAAGCCGGCGCGCTCGGCGAAGTCGGCGAGGTTGAGCCGCCCGTCGACCTCGGCGCCGGCGGAGGCCGGGTCGGGCGCCGCGTCGTACTCGTCGTGGATCTCCCCGACCAGCTCCTCGATGAGGTCTTCGAGGGTGACGATGCCGGCGGTTCCCCCGTACTCGTCGACGACCACGGCGAGGTGGTGCCGCTCGCGGCGCATCTCGGAGAGGGCGGCGAGGACCCGCTTGCTGCCGGGCAGCCGCTTGACCTCGCGGGTCAGCTCGCGGACCGTGCCACGCCCGTCGCCCGGCGGGCGGATCAGCAGGTCGCGCAGGTGGACGAAGCCCACGACGTCGTCGTGTGTGCCGTCGATCACGGGGTATCGCGTGTGGGTCTCCGCCCGTACCATCCGGGCCGCCTCGTCAAGGGTGAGCCCGGCGTCGAGAAAGGTAACGTCGGTGCGCGGCATCATCACCTCGCGGACCAGGCTGGCGCCGGCGGTGAGCACCTCGTCGATGATCCGGCGTTCCACCGGGTCGAGGAGCGTGTTGGCCGCGACCAGGTCGCGCAGCTCGGCCTCGCTGATCTGCTCGCGGCCGGCGGTGCGGTCGGCTCCGAGCAGTCCGGCGACCGCGTCGGCCAGCCGGATGACGATCCGGGCGGCGGCGCGCCTCACCGGACCGGGCTCTCGTCGGGAACGCCCCGACGATCTTGTATGTCGTCGGGGCCCGGCGTTGCCGCCGCCCGTCTCCTGCATGGGGAAATGGTAGACAGGCGCCGGCGAGCGTGCTTTCCCGGCCAGTGTTCGAACTTGTTTACTCTTGCTCGAATCTGGTGGAATAGTAGGGGTCGTAGCCTTGCCAACGCGCCACACGTTCCAGGAGAGAGGCCACCTTCGTGAAACTGCTCGTCACCGGCGGCGCCGGATACGTCGGCAGCGTCGTCAGCCGGATGCTCCTCGACGCCGGCCACGAGGTGGTCGTCCTCGACGACCTGCGCACGGGGCACGCGGTCGCGGTCCCGCCGGAGGCCACGTTCGTGCGGGGGTCGATCCACGACGCGGCGCAGGTGATCACGCCGGAGGCGGGCTTCGACGGGGTGCTCCACTTCGCCGGCCTGATCGCGGCCGGCGAGTCGATGGCCAAGCCCGAGCTGTACTGGGACGACAACGTGATCGGCTCGCTCGCCCTGCTCGACGCGGTGCGTGCGGCCGGTGTGCGGCGGTTCGTCTTCTCCTCGACCGCCGCGGTGTACGGCAACCCGACCGAGCTGCCCATCCGCGAGACGGCGGTCAAGCACCCCACGAGCACGTACGGGGCGACGAAGCTGGCGTTCGACCTGGCGCTGACGTCGGAGGCGTTCGCGCACGAGCTGGCCGCCGTGTCGCTGCGGTACTTCAACGTGGCCGGCGCCTACCTGCGGCCGGGGTGTCGATCGGTGAGCGGCACGACCCGGAGACCCACCTGATCCCGATCGCGCTGCAGGTCGCCGCCGGCACGCGGGACAAGCTCCAGATCTTCGGCGACGACTACCCGACCGACGACGGCACCTGCGTGCGCGACTACATCCACGTCGAGGACCTGGCCCGCGCCCACCTGCTCGCGCTCGACAAGGCCACCCCCGGCGAGCACAAGATCTACAACCTGGGCAGCGGCAGCGGCTTCTCCAACCGCAAGGTGGCCGAGGTGGTCCGCGAGGTCACCGGCCACCCGCTGCCCGTCGAGATCGCCCCCGCCGCTCCGGCGACCCGGCCGCACTGGTGGCCTCCTCCGACCTGGCCCGCGAGGAGCTGGGCTGGACTCCGGTCAAGACCACGCTGCACGACATGGTCTCCGACGCGTGGGCCTTCTACCAGGAGCACGTATCGTGAAGCAGTTCGTGGAGGTGTACGGGTCCGAGCCCGACGGCGCCTGGGCGGCGCCCGGGCGGGTCAACCTGATCGGTGAGCACACCGACTACAACGACGGTTTTGTGCTCCCGTTCGCGCTGCCGCAGCGCACGGTCGTCGGGGCGTCCCGAGTGGACACTCCCGAGTGGACGGTCTGGTCGGAGCAGGCTGACGAGCAGATCACGTTCGACCTGTCCGAGCACGTGTCGGGCTGGGGCGCGTACGTGGCCGGCGTGGTGTGGGTGCTGCGCGAGGCCGGGTTCGACGTGCCCGGCGCCCGGATGGCCATCACCTCGGACGTGCCGCTGGGCGCCGGCCTGTCGTCGTCGGCGGCGCTGGAGTCGTCGGTGCTCACCGCCCTCGTCGACCTGGGCGGGCTCGACCTGCCGGTGGACGAGCGGCCGGCGCTGGCGCAGCGCGCGGAAAACGACTACGCCGGCATGCCCTGCGGGATCATGGACCAGTCCGCGTCGATCCGCTGCCGCGAGGGCCACGCGCTGTTTCTCGACTGCCGGACGCTCGAGGTCGAGCACATCCCGTTCGACGTGGCGAGCGCCGGCCTCGCGGTGCTGGTCATCGACACGAAGGCGCCGCACCGCCACGTCACCGGGGAGTACGCGGCTCGCCGCGCCGCCTGCGAGGAGGCCGCCCGCGCTCTGGGCCTGCGGGCCCTGCGCGACGCGACGCTCGACTCGCTGTCCGCGCTGACCTCACCGGAGCTGCGGCGCCGGGCCCGCCACGTGGTCACCGAAGACCAGCGGGTCCTGGACACGGTGGCGCTGCTGCGCGAAGACCGGGTGCGCGAGATCGGCCCGCTGATGACCGCCTCACACACCTCGATGCGCGACGACTTCGAGATCACCGTCCCGGAGGTGGACACCGCGGTCGAGGCCGCCCTGTCCGCCGGCGCCTACGGCGCCCGCATGACCGGCGGCGGCTTCGGCGGCTGCGTGCTGGCCCTGGTCGACGCGGACGCCACCGACAAGGTCACGGCCGCGGTCGCCGCCGCCTTCGCGGAGCGCGGCTACCACGCTCCCGAGCCTTTCGTCGCGGTCCCCGGCCCAGGCGCGGTCCGCCTGCCATCGTGGTAGCCCGTTTCAGAAGATCTAATTCGAAGCAGATCCGGGCTACCGCGACGCCCGTCGTGGTCCGGACCGTTGCTCCCGCGGCCTCACCCTCCGCGGTGGGCAAGCTCAATCCCGGGTCCCGTTGAGATCGTGGACGTCTACTGCCCCTACAGGGCAGCAAACGACCACGATCTGCTGTGAGGGGCCTTTGTTGACACCGATCAAGGAACCAGCGTGGTCCAGACCGTTTGTTCACCCCTGCGGCCACCCAGATCGGCGTCAGCGACGGCGACCATCCCCCTCGGTTGTGGACGGATTCGCCCACCTTGACCACACAGCTCCCTAGCCGGCCGCAGTGGCGCGGGGCCGTCGCCGCCGCGGTAGCCAGGCTGACCGGGCACGCCAGGCCCCCCGATCGACGGACCGCCCGGCCGCGGCCCCCGATCGGCGCGGCGTGTCCGGCACACCCGCCGGTGACCACTGCCCAGAACGCGGGTCCGCCCTCGATCGGCGCGGCATGTCCGGGACGGCGCCAGCCATCAACGACCTGAGCGCGGGTCCGCGGACCCGCCGACCCGCGCGGACCAGCCCACCCCGCGCGGACCAGCCCACCCCGCGCGGACCAGCCCACCCCGCGCGGACCAGCCGACGCCAAGCGGGACCGGCCGACCCGGCCGAGCGGCCGGTGTCAGCGGCCGCACTTCCGGCCGCCACTAGCGTGCGCACTTTCCGGCCGCCACTAGCGTGCGCCATCCGGGCGGGCGCCCCTGCTTGGGCCCGGACCGGGCCGCGGTGCGCACCAGCTTGGGCTGGACCCGCGGGCCTGGCAGCGGAGGTCGGGGGATTCGGCGAGCCCTGGCGAGCCGCCGACCGCAGCGGTGCCCGCGGGAGCGTGCGGTCCGCAGGTGAGGCGGACCGGGGCATATCCGCTTCTAGGAGGTCTCGATAATCATGGCGGCGCCGACCGTGCGGTTGGTGGTCTCGTCGATGAGGATGAAGCCGCCGGTGGTGCGGTTGCGGCGGTACTCGTCGGCGAGGAGCGGGACCGTGGTGCGCAGGCGGATGCGGCCGATCTCGTTGAGGGTGAGCTGGGTGGCGCTCTCGTCGCGGTGCAGCGAGTTGACGTCGAGGCGGTACTGCAGGCCGCGGACCACGGCGCGGGCGGCGCGGGTGGTGTGCTTGACCGCGTACTTGCCGCCGACGGTGAGCGGGCGGCTCTCGTCCATCCAGCAGACCATCGCCTCGATGTCCTGTGCCACGGCGGGCGCGTTGTGCGGGCGGCAGATCAGGTCGCCGCGGGAGATGTCGATCTCGTCTTCGAGGCGGACGGTGACCGACATCGGGGGGTACGCCTCGGTGACCGGGCCGTCGGCGGTGTCGATCGCGGCGATGCGGCTGGTCAGGCCGGAGGGCAGCACCATCACCTCGTCGCCCGGCTTGAGCACGCCGGAGGCGACCTGGCCGGCGTAGCCGCGGTAGTCGGTGACGGTGGTGGACTGGGGACGGATCACGTACTGCACGGGGAAGCGCACGTCGACGAGGTTGCGGTCGGAGGCTATGTGCACGTGCTCGAGGTGGTGCAGCAGGGACGGGCCTTCGTACCACGGGGTCTTGTCGGAGCGGCTGACGATGTTGTCGCCGTGCAGCGCGGAGATCGGGATGACCGTGAGGTCGGGCGCTTCGAGCTTGGCCGCGAAGCTCGTGAACTCGTCGGCGATCCGCTCGTAGACCTCCTGCGACCAGTCGACGAGGTCCATCTTGTTGACGCACAGGACCACGTGCGGCACGCGCAGCAGCGAGCAGAGGAACGCGTGCCGCCGCGACTGCTCGACAAGGCCCTTGCGGGCGTCCACGAGGATCAGCGCCAGGTCGGCGGTGGAGGCGCCGGTGACCATGTTGCGCGTGTACTGGATGTGGCCGGGGGTGTCCGCGATGATGAACTTGCGCCGCGGGGTCGCGAAGTAACGGTAGGCCACGTCGATCGTGATGCCCTGCTCCCGCTCGGCGCGCAGGCCGTCGGTGAGCAGCGCCAGGTTGGTGTACTCGTCGCCGCGGGCCAGGCTGACCGCCTCGACGGCCTCCAGCTGGTCGGTGAACAGCGACTTGGTGTCGTAGAGCAGCCGCCCGATCAGGGTGGACTTGCCGTCGTCGACCGAGCCCGCGGTGGCGAAGCGGAGCAGGTCCATCGTGCGTGTCTCGGTGACGGACGCGGTCATCAGAAGTAGCCCTCCCGCTTGCGGTCTTCCATCGCGGCCTCGCTGACCCGGTCGTCGCCGCGGGTGGCGCCGCGCTCGGTGATGCGGGTGGCGGCGACCTCCTCGATCACCTTTTCCACGGAGTCGGCGGTGGACCGGACGGCGGCGGTGCAGGACGCGTCGCCGACCGTGCGGTATCGCACGGTCTCGGTGAACGCTGTCTCGCCGGCGCGCGCGGTGAAGAACTCGTTGACCGCGTACAGCATGCCGTCGCGCTCGATCACCTCACGCTCGTGCGCGTAGTAGATCTCCGGCAGCGCGAGGCCCTCGGCGGCGATGTAGTGCCAGACGTCGAGCTCGGTCCAGTTGGACAGCGGGAAGACGCGGATCGACTCGCCCGGGTGGTGCCGGCCGTTGTAGAGCGACCACAGCTCGGGGCGCTGGTTTTTGGGGTCCCACTGGCCGAAGTCGTCGCGGAAGCTGAACACCCGCTCCTTGGCCCGGGCCTTCTCCTCGTCGCGGCGGGCACCGCCGAAGAGCGCGTCGAAACGGTACTTTTCCACGGCGGCGAGCAGCACCGGGGTCTGGATGCGGTTGCGCGAGCCGTCGGCCGGCTCGCGGACCAGGCCGGCCTCCAGCGCCTCCGGGACGCTCGCGACGACAAGGTGCAGGCCCAGGTCGGCGACGCGGGTGTCCCGGTAGGCGAGGACCTCGGGGAAGTTGTGCCCCGTGTCGACGTGCATCACCGGGAACGGGATGCGGGCCGGCGCGAACGCCTTTTCCGCCAGGCGCAGCATCACGATCGAGTCCTTGCCGCCGGAGAAGAGCAGCACCGGCCGCTCAAGCTCGGCGACGACCTCGCGCATGATGAAGATGCTCTCGGCTTCGAGCGCGGCCAGGTGGGAAACCCGGTACGTCTGAGCTCCGCTCATCGCCAACCACGCTCCGTCGCTCGGCGCCCGTCCGCGCTGCGTTTGACGGCACGCTCGCTGCGCTCGCTCACGGTTCCAGACCTTTCCGGTTGGTTAACTCCGGATCACTCTACCTGCAGCTGTCGCCGCACCGCGGCCAGCAGCCGGGGAGCGAGGTCCTTGCGGCACACCAGCAGATCCGGCAGGCGGGGATCGGCCTGATTGTATTTCAGCGCGGACCCGTCGATCCGGGAAGCATGCAGCCCCGTGGCAGTCGCCACAGCGACCGGCGCGGCCGAGTCCCACTCGTACTGGCCGCCGGCGTGCACGTACCCGTCGACCTCGCCGCTGATGACCGCGGCGATCTTGGCGCCGGCGGACCCCATCGGCACGAGCTCCGCGCGCACCTCCTCCGCGACCGCGGCCAGGAACGCCGGGGGCCGGCTGCGGCTCGCCGCGAGGCGCACCGGTCCGCCGCTGGCGGCGGAGAGGGTCATCGGCGGGTACGCCGGCGGGTAGTCGGTGCCCACCACCCGGTGCTGCGCGGGCAGCGCGACCGCGCCCGCCGCGAGCTTGAGCGGACCGCTAGCCTGCTTCGACCACAACGCGACGTGCACCGCCCAGTCGGTCCGCCCCTCCTCGGCGAACTCGCGAGTGCCGTCGAGCGGATCGATGATCCACACGCGGTCGGACTCGAGGCGGGCCGGTGGCTTCGGCCCGTCACCCTCGACCCACGCCTTGCGCGCGTGGTCGTCCTCCTCAGACAGCACCGCGTCGGCCGGGCGCCACCGCGCCAGCTCGGTGCGGATCAGGTCATGCGAAAGCTTGTCGCCGGCCGCCTTCAACGCCGCCGGGTCTTCGTGCCCGCGCTCGGCCCGCACTTCCAGCAGCAGCTCACCGGCGCGCGCGGCGAGCCACCGGGCGAACGCGCCGTCGATCACCGGGGGCGCCATCAGTACGCCCCCGCGGACCTGGCGACCGCCGACACGGTGCGCGCCATGATGACGAGGTCGAACGACAAGGACCAGTTCTCCACGTACCGCAGGTCCAAGCGGACCGCCTCCTCCCACGGCAGGTCCGATCGACCGGAAACCTGCCACAACCCGGTCATGCCGGGCTTGACCGCGAGCCGGCGCCGGACGTCGTCCGGGTAGGCCGCCACCTCCTCCGGCAACGGCGGGCGCGGGCCCACCAGCGACATCTGGCCACATAGCACGTTGAACAACTGCGGCAGCTCGTCGAGCGACAGGCGGCGCAGCCACCGACCGACGGGCGTCACCCGCGGGTCGTTGCGCACCTTGAAGAGCACACCGTCGTGCTCATTCAGGTGACGGATCTCCGCGAGCCGCGCCTCAGCGTCGAGGTACATGCTGCGGAACTTGAACATCACGAATGGCTGCCCGTCCCGGCCCACCCGAACCTGACGGAAGAATACCGGCCCGGCCGAGTCCCGACGGATACGGACAGCAAGAGTCAGTAACAGCGGCGACAAAAGCGCGAGCAGCGCCGCCGCCCCCACCCGATCCACGATCTCCTTCACCACCCGCGCACCACCCTCCAGCCGCGGGTGCTCGACGTGCAGCATCGGCAGCCCGTCGACCGGACGGATCGTCGTACGGTCGCCGGCCACGTCCACCAGCGCACTCGCCACGATCAGGTCCACCTCGTCGCGCTCCAGCCGCCACGCCAGCCGCCGCAGCGCATGGCCGTCCAGCTCCGGGCAGGAAAGCACGATCACCGTGTCCGCGGCGGCGGCGTCCACGGCGAGGGCCACGTCGTCGAACGTGCCGTACACCGGCAGCCCGACCGCGCCGTCACCCCCGGCCGGCAGGCACGCGCCGACAACCTCCAAGCCGTGGTACCGCTCACGCCGCAGCTGCCGCGTGATGTGCACGACCGCCAGCTCGTGCCCCACCACGATCACGCGGCGCAGGCACTCCCCCGCTCACGCGCCCGGTGCAGCTGCTTGCGGGCCGCGAACCGCACCGCCAGCGTGCCCGCCGTCGCGACCGGCAGCGCCACAAGCACGTAGAAGCGGGCGGTGGGCAGGTCGAAGGCGTACGACACGATGGCGGCCGCCGCGATGAGGCTGAGACCCGAGCGGATGACGCGCTGGTACTCCTCGGCGCCGACGTACAGGAAGCGCCGCTCGTAGGTGTGGTGCAGCGCGAGCATCCCCACCAGCAACGCCGGCAACAGCAGCGACAGCAGCAGGTACACCCGGTTGTACGAGGTCACCGTCTGCCCGAAACGCACCTCGAACGCCAGCGCACCCGCACCCAGCCCGACGAGCAGGTCACCGATCAGCAGGCGGCGTACGTACCGCGACTCCCACGCCCCGCGCCTCGGGAGAGCCACATGCCGCCCGGGCACCCGCCGCAGCGGGCGAGCCGCGGCACGGGACGGCAGCGGCGTGGGAAAGAGGTCCAGCTCATCGACGTCCCACAGCTGCCGCACCCTGCCCCCCGATGATCGCGTCTGTCGTGACCAACGCGCTGACCGGTCTGAGCGTCACGCCCCGTTATAGGCGTTCTGTGCAACTTCCACACCGCGAGTGACAACCACATCGGCGACATCAGCCGCCCGATCGACCAGGAACTCCAACTCTTTGCGCTCCGTCGACGAGAAGTCCGACAGCACGTAATCAGCCGGATCCTGCCGGCCCGGCGGCCGCCCGATCCCGAAGCGCACCCGCACATAGTCCTTGCTGCCCAAGGACTTTGACATCGAACGCAGCCCGTTGTGACCGCCCTCGCCGCCGCCGACCTTCGCCCGCACCGTGCCGAACCCCAGGTCCAGCTCGTCATGAACGGCCACGATGTTGCCCACGGGAATCTTGTAGAACTGGGACAGCGCGGCCACCGGTCCACCGGACAGGTTCATGTACGTCAACGGCTTTGCCAGCACCAGCCGCGGCCCACCCGGCACCAGGCGCCCCTCCGCCACATCCGCCACCGCCCGCTTGTGCCGGCCGAAACGCGCACCCATCCGCTTCGCCAGCAGGTCAGCCACCATGAAGCCGACGTTGTGCCGGTTGCCCGTGTACTCCCGGCCGGGGTTGCCCAGCCCCACCACGAGCCAGCTCTCGTCCATCACGCTGCCTTTTCATACGCAAAAGGGGGCCCGGCAGGGGCCCCCTTTCATCGCCTGTCGAATCAGGCCGACGCGGCGGCCTCGGCCGGCTGCTCCTCGGAGGACTCCTCCTCGGTGGCCTCTTCCTCGGTAACGGCCTCGGCGGTCTCGCCCTCCAGATCCTCGGCGCTCGGCGCCACGGTCACCATGGCGATGACCAGCTCGGGGTCGGCGGCCAACTCCGTGCCACGCGGCAGCGGGACGTCGGCGGCGGTAACCCGCGAACCCGACTCCAGGCCCTCGATCGAGGCCTCCAGGTGATCGGGCAGGTGCAGCGCCTCAGCGGTGACCGAAAGCGTCGTGCTCTCGGTGACCACCAGCGTGCCGCGGGCAGCCTCACCGGTCAGCTGCACCGGAACGTCGACGGTCACCTTTTCGCCGCGCTTGACGATCAGCAGGTCGACGTGCTCGAAGGTGTCTTTGATCGGGTCACGCTGGATCGCCTTCGGCAGGGCCAGCGTCGTGCTGGCGCCCACGATGTCGATCGCGAAGACCTGGTTGAGACCGCCGTGCCGGATGGCAGCGGCGAACTCGCGGGCGGGAAGCGCGATGTGCTGCGGCTTCTCACCATGGCCGTAAAGGACGGCGGGCACCTTGCCGGCCCGACGGGTGCGACGGGCACCGCCCTTGCCGAACTCGGTGCGGGGCTCGGCGCTGATCTTTACCTCGGACACGGGAGTACTCCTGATGTTTCGTCTTGCTGCAGAGGTCGGCGGTGCCGGGCGGGGGCGCGCGGGGCAGGGGCCCGGAGCACCGCGTCGATCACGGTGCGCCTTGCGGTTAACGCTGTGTCAACAGCGACCCACAGGACACCCTCGCCGTGGCAACCGATCCAGTTTAGCGGAGCCCCACGCTGTGATCCGCCGGGGGAGGCCCGTCTAGCTCAAACCGCCAAACAGGGTCGTAACGGAACCGTCATCGAACACCTCACGGATCGCCCGCGCCAGCAACGGCGCGATCGACAACACAGTGATCTTGTCGAGCCGCTTCTCCGCCGGCAACGGCAACGTGTTCGTCACCACCAGCTCACTGATCCGGCTGTTCTTCAACTTCTCCGTGGCCGGATCCGACAACAGCGCGTGCGTCGACGCCACCACCACGTCCGCCGCACCCGAGTCGTACAAGATGTCGGACGCCCGCGTGATCGTCCCACCCGTATCGATCATGTCGTCGACGATCAGGCACACCCGACCCTCGACATCACCCACCACCCGGTTAGCCACCACCTGGTTGGGCTTCATCGGATCCCGCGTCTTGTGGATGAACGCCAGCGGGCAGCCGCCCAACCGGTCCGTCCACCGCTCGGCCACCCGCACCCGACCCGAATCCGGCGCCACCACCGACAGCGGCCGGCCCGCGTACTTACGCTCCACGTACCCCGCGAGCGTGTCCATCGCGAACAGGTGATCCACCGGCCCGTCGAAGAAACCCTGGATCTGCGCCGTATGCAGGTCAACCGTCAAAATCCGGTTGGCACCCGCGGTCTTCAACAGGTCCGCCACCAGCCGCGCCGAGATCGGCTCACGCCCCCGGTGCTTCTTGTCCTGCCGCGAGTACGGATAAAACGGCAACACCACCGTGATCCGCTTCGCCGACCCACGCTTCAACGCGTCGATCATGATGAGGGTCTCCATGACCCACTTGTTCACGCCCTGCGAGATCGACTGCACCACGAACGCGTCCGAGCCACGCACGGACTCCCGGTAGCGCACGAAGATCTCGCCGTTGGCGAAGTCGTACGCATCCGTCGGTGTGGGCGCGACTCCCAAAGCCGCGCCGATCTCGTCGGCAAGCTCCGGAAAACCGCGACCGGAGAAGAGCATCAGGCTCTTACGGTTTTCCGCGACGATGCTGCCCATCGGCAATCCGCTCCCGTGGGTCAATGGGTCCTACGAGTCACTCGGTTGCAGTATCTCCCGAGGTCAGCCCATCCCGCCCGGCATCGCCCCCGCCGTGCGCAGTCTCACCTCTCGCAGCCCTTGCGCGAACCGCCGCCTCTGCGGAAGGGGTACCCGGCCGCTTACGCTCCGTCCAACCCTCGAACGTGCGCTGCTCACCCGCCGACACCGCCAACGCACCCGGCGGCACATCCTCCCGGACCACCGTGCCCGCACCCGTGTACGCCCCGTCCCCCACCTCGACCGGCGCCACGAACATGTTGTCCGAACCCGTACGCGCGTAACTGCCGATCACCGTGCGGTGCTTGCCCACCCCGTCATAGTTGACGAACACCGAAGCCGCCCCGATGTTCGAATGCTCACCGATCGTCGCGTCACCCACATACGACAGGTGCGGCACCTTCGACCCCTCGCCGATCTCCGCGTTCTTCGTCTCCACGAACGTGCCAACCTTCGCACCACGCGCCAGCCTGGTCCCCGGCCGCAGGTACGCGAACGGCCCCACACTCGCCCCCGGCCCCACCTCGGCACCCACCGAATGCGCACGCACCACCGACGCACCCGCGCCCACCGACGAGTCGATCAACGTCGTGTCCGGCCCCACCGTCGCACCCGCCGCCACCGACGTCGCACCCCGCAACTGCGTGTTCTGATCCAGGACCACGTCACGCTCCAGCACCACCGACACGTCCACCCACGTCGTCGCCGGATCCAGAATCGTCACACCCGCCCGCATCCACGCCCTGTTGACCCGGTCCCGCAACAACGCGCGCAAGCCCGCCAGCTCCGCCCGGTCATTGCAACCCAGCGTCTCCGTCGCATCCGGCGCCACGTGCACAGCCACCGCCCGACCATCCGTCGACAGCAGCCCGAAAACGTCGGTCAGGTACTCCTCACCCTGATCGTTGTCCGTCGACAACTTGCCCAACGCCGCACGCAACGCCGCACCGTCAAACGCGTAGATCCCCGCATTGATCTCACGAATCGCCCGCTGCTCCGCGGTCGCGTCACGCTCCTCCACGATCCGCTCCAGGCGACCCGACTCGTCCCGCACGATGCGGCCCAATCCCGTCGGATCGGCCACCTCCGCCGCCAGCACCGTCGCGCCCAGGCCCGCCGCCTCGTGCGCCTCCACCAGGTCGCGCACCGTCTCCGGCCGCAGCAACGGCACATCACCGTTGAGCACCACCACCGTGCCGCCGACCTCGCCGGCCGCCTCCAGCGCGATCCGCACCGCATGGCCCGTGCCGTGCTGCACCGCCTGCAACACCGGCTCCGCGCCCGGCGCCACCTCGGCGAGATGCTCCGTGACCTGGTCGGCGCCGTGGCCGACGACGACGAGCGTGCGCCGCGCCTGCAGACCGGCGGCGGCGGCGAGCACGTGGCCGACGAGGGTGCGGCCGAGCAGCGGGTGCAGCACCTTCGGGAGCGCCGACTTCATCCGCTTGCCCTCACCGGCGGCAAGGACGACGACGGTACGGGGCTGGGAGGACGTCACGAGGTAGCTCCCTCAGGGGCGGGTCTGGGCTGCGGCCTCATGGTAGTCGCGCGGGGTCTGCGCCCCGCCGGAAGGCCCGATGTCACGAACCGGACATATGTGGAGAGCTCGGCTGCCAGGACTCGAACCTGGACATACGGTACCAAAAACCGCAGTGCTGCCAATTACACCACAGCCGACTGCTTTCGCGCCTGCCAGCGTAGCGCTCGGCAGATCGCAAAGAGAACCTACTGGCGCGCGATGCTCGCGAAAATCCCCGCCATCAGGCCCTCGACGCGAACGTAGAGGCGTCGGCTACGCGGGACCTTGACCATGAGGCAGCCGTGGTAGTCATCGCCCGTATTGTGGCGTTTCGTCGATGGCTTGTGCCGCTTGATGCTCGGTCGCCGCATGTCGCCAGCGGCGATGCCGATCCGGTCCGCCCACCACTGCGTCGCGGCGAGCGCATCGGCCGACTCGTGGATGTACACCCGATAGCTGAGCCGCTGCCGATCGACTCCTAGCGCCTCCACGAACCGGAGGTAGAGCTCCACCAGCATGGGATCGGTGTTGGCGAAGTCGAGGTGAGTCTGCTTCCGCCACTGCTTGGTCTTCGCGCCCTCGCACCAGTACAGGACGGCGCCGGCGATCAACAGCTCGCGGTCCTTGAGCCGGCCGACCCATTGGGTTGCCTTGTCGCGGATGCCGGACTCCAGCTCGTCGCGCGCGACCCGGTACTCGCCCCATCTGGCGTCGGTCATGGCCTTGGAGTGGGCGCGCCGCCGCTCTTGGGCGGCTTCGTCGTCCTGGTCGATGGGGATGTGGCGGACCCACAGGTAGGCGGTGGACTTGGATACGCCGAGCTGGTCGGCGATGTCGTTGACGGATCGGCCCTGGCCGCGCAGCTGGAGGGCTTGGGCGCGCAGCTCGTCCTTGGCGTTGGGGTGGCGGCGTGGGCGGGGCGTTTCGGCGGGGAGGGGGTGTGTCATGGCCAGGAGGTTAGAACTGGCGTTCGGGTGATGTTGGCCCGGTTTCTCAGGTGATTATCAGCGAAGAATCGGGGTAGGACTCTGTCAGACTACGGGTGCGTAAGTTACGGTGACGTAGGCGTAGCTTTCGTCCCCCGGACGCCCCATAGCCCCACATCAGCGCAGCGAGGTGCCATGACCACCGCCACCCTTGACGACACCCCGGTCAAGAATCCCAAGCCGCTCACCGACGGCACCCAGTCCAAGGGCATCCTGATCGGCCTGTGGGCCTTCGTGGTGATCCCTTTCCTGGCGGTCTTCGCCGCCGTGCCCATCGCTTGGGGCGGCTGGTTGGGTTGGACCGACGTCGCGATCTTCCTGGTGATGTACTCGGTTTCCGGCCTTGGCATCACGGTGGGTTTCCACCGCTACTTCACGCACGGGTCGTTCAAGGCCCAGCGGTGGCTGCGGGTGTCGCTGGCGGTGGCCGGCTCGTTCGCGGTCGAGGGCAACATCACGCAGTGGGTGGCGGATCACCGCCGGCACCACATGTTCTCCGATCTGGAGGGTGACCCGCACTCGCCGTGGCGGTTCGGTACGGGTTTCTGGGCGTTGACCAAGGGTCTGTGGTTTGCGCACATGGGTTGGCTGTTCCACCGCGAGTTGTCCAACCGTGACCGGTTCGCGCCGGACCTGGTGGCTGACAAGGACATCAACCGGGTTGACCGGCTGTTTCCGCTGCTGGTGGCGATCTCGCTGGTGGCGCCGGCGGCGGCTGGTGGGCTTGTGACGTGGTCGTGGCAGGGTGCGCTGACCGCGTTCTTCTGGGCGGGGTTGGTGCGGATCGGCCTGCTGCACCACATCACGTGGTCGATCAACTCGATCTGCCATGTGTACGGGGAGCGTCCGTTCGAGATGCGTCAGGGCGACCGGGCGGCGAACTTCTGGCCGCTGGCGATCCTGTCGTTCGGTGAGAGCTGGCACAACCTGCACCACGCGGACCCGACGTGCGCGCGGCACGGTGTGTTGCGGGGTCAGGTGGACATCTCGGCGCGCACGATCTGGATCTTCGAGAAGTTCGGTTGGGCGTCGAACGTGCGCTGGCCGAAGCCGGAGCGTCTGGCAGCGAAGCTGGTTAAACCGGCCTCGTGACTGACAGCGTGAGCGCCAACGGGGCGGTGCCGGGAAAGACCGGTAGCCGGGTGCGGATGTCCGCGGCGCAGCGCCGCGAGCAGCTGATCGCGATTGGCCGTGAGCTTTTCGCGGAGCGCGGGTTTGACGCGACCTCCATCGAGGAGGTCGCGTCTCGCGCGAAGGTTTCCAAGCCTGTCGTGTACGAGCATTTCGGCGGCAAGGAGGGCCTTTACGCGGTGGTGGTCGACCGTGAGGTGCGGGCGTTGTTGGACCGCATCACGAACGCGTTGACGGCTGGTCACCCTCGCGAGCTGCTGGAGCAGGCGGCGTTGGCGCTGCTGGACTACATCGAGTCGGAGACCGATGGTTTCCGGGTGTTGGTGCGGGAGTCGCCGCTGCTGTCGGCGACGGGGAATTTCAGCAGCGTGCTCAACGATGTGGCGCATCAGGTGGAGCACATTCTGGGGGCGGAGTTCAAGTCTCGGGGTTATGACCCGAAGCTTGCCGAGCTGTATTCGCAGGCGCTGGTGGGCATGGTGGCGTTGACCGGCCGCTGGTGGTTGGAGGTGCGCAAGCCGCGTAAGGACACGGTGGCGGCGCACCTGGTCAACCTCGCGTGGAACGGCCTGTCTCACCTGGAGGCGAAGCCGACCTTGCTCACTCGCCGCGTGAAGTAGCGGCGGCGGGCGTCGGTTTCGTGGCGTGGCGGTAGCGTTCTTCGGCTTCGACGTCGTCGGCGGAGCCGACCTTGTCGTAGAGGCCGGCGGTGAGCACGAGCAGGCCGAAGATGAACGACACGATGCTGTTGACCATCGAGAAGTTCAGGATGTTGGCGTCGGTCTGCATGAGCGTCATCATGACCAGCCCGACTGCGATGAAGACGAGGCCGGCGCCGAGGTTGACCATGTGTTCGACGTTGCCGCCGATGACGGCGGCGGCGAGCAGCACGGCGCCGTAGATGACCGACAGGATGGCGAAGGCCAGGTTGGTGCGGAGGCCGAGCACCCACACGTCGCCCCGGTCGAAGAGCGGGTCACCGGCGGTCTGTATGACGCCGATGATGCCGAAGACCAGGATGTACAGGCCGATCAGTCCGGAGAGCGTGCGGTAGAGCGGTCGCAGTGGGTGGTTGATCGGGATGTGCGCCATACCTGGATTGTCACCCCGCCGCGGCCCGCGCGCAGCCGCAACGGCTACTCCAGGAAGAGCCTGGCCTGCCGTGACGCTTCGGCCTGCTCGTGGGTGCCGAGCTTGCCGTACATGCCGGCGGTCAGCAGCACGAGCCCGAGCGCCATCGTGACGATGACGGTGGGCATCGTGAAGTTGAGGTAGTTGGCGTCGGTGCGCATGACGGCGAGGCCGGCGAGGCTGAGCGCGGAGAGCCCGTACCCGAGCCACTTGTGGATCGCGGCGTCGACGTTGCGGCCGATGCCGATGCCGATCAGGATGATCAGCCCGGCGGCGATGGAGATGACCGAGTGGCCGAGGTTGGTGCCCTGCCAGAGGGCCTCGGCGTCGTTTTGGGCGAAGAACTCTTCGCCGCTCGTCTCGATCAGTCCGAGGATGCCGAAGACGATCAGGTAGAGGCCGGTCAGCCCGCCGAGTGCCCGGTAGGTGGGTCGCAGCGGGTGGTTGACGGGAAAGTGCGCCATGGCCGCTGATTGTGGACCATCGTGCCGGAGCCGCGCCGGGCAGCCCCTCGGTCAGTGATCTGGCACCTCGTCGGCGAGGGCGAGCCAGGCTTCTTCGGCTTCGGCGCGTTCGGCCTGTACGGCTTTGAGCTGCGCGTCGAGGTCGGCGATTTTGGCGTAGTCGGTGGCGTGGCGGGCCATGTCGTCGTGGAGTGCGGCCTCGCGCTGTTCGAGTTTGGCGACGGTGCGTTCGAGGCGGGCGAGTTCTTTGCGGGCGGCGCGGGCCTCGCCGGCGGAGGGCCGGTCGGGTGCGGGTGTCGCGGCGCGCGGGGTCTCGGGTGGCGGCGTGGCGGTGGAGACGGAGGCCAGGTACTCCTCGACTCCGCCGACGAGGTGGCGGATGCGGCCGTCGCCCATGAGCCCGTACACGGTGTCGGTGACCCGCTCGACGAGGTAGCGGTCGTGGCTGGCGACCACGAGGGTGCCGGGCCAGCTGTCGAGCAGGTCTTCGAGGGAGGCGAGGGTGTCGGTGTCGAGGTCGTTTGTGGGCTCGTCGAGGAGCAGGACGTTGGGCTCGCCGGCGAGCAGGCGCAGCATCTGCAGGCGCCGCCGCTCGCCGCCGGAGAGGTCGGCGACGGGTGTCCACACGCGACGGTCGGTGAAGCCGAAGACCTCGGCGAGCTGGGCGGCGGACAGCTCGCGGTCGCCGAGTTTGACGCGTTTGGCGACTTCTTCGACGGCTTCGAGCAGGCGCAGGTGGCCGGGCAGCTCGGCGAGCTCTTGGGAGAGGAAGGCGGTGCGCACGGTGGAGCCCACACGGATCGTGCCGCTGGTCGGCTCGAGTCGCTGGGCGAGCAGGCGCAGCAGCGTGGTCTTGCCGGCCCCGTTGGCGCCGAGGATGGCGATGCGGTCGCCGGGGCCGACCTGCCAGGTGACGTGATCGAGGATCTTTTTGGGGCCGGCGTGGAGGGTGACGTCGGCCAGGTCGTACACCTGTTTGCCGAGCCGCGCGGTGGCGAGCCTGCGCAGGGAGACGGTGTCGCGCGGGGGTGGCACGTCGGCGATGAGCGCGTTGGCCGCGTCGATGCGGAAGCGTGGCTTGGAGGTGCGGGCGGGTGGGCCGCGCCGCAGCCAGGCGATTTCCTTGCGGAGCAGGTTTTGCCGGCGGGCCTCGGTGGCGGCGGCGACCCGGTCGCGTTCGGCGCGGGCGAGGGTCCAGGCCGCGTAGCCGCCTTCGTAGGCGCGGACGGTCTGGTCGGCGACCTCCCAGGTGGCGGTGCAGACGGCGTCGAGGAACCAGCGGTCGTGGGTGACGACGACGAGCGCGCCGCGGCGGGTGGTGAGGTGGTGGGCGAGCCAGTCGACGCCGGCGACGTCGAGGTGGTTGGTGGGCTCGTCGAGGATGAGCAGGTCGGCGGCGCGGACCAGGAGGGCGGCGAGGGCGACGCGCCGCCGTTCGCCGCCGGACATGGGTCCGACGGGCTGGTCGAGGCCGAGGTGGGGCATCCCGAGGCCGTCGAGGATGGCGCGGACGCCGGCGTCGCCGGCCCATTCGTGTTCGGCGGCGAATCCTTCGCCGAGCCAGGCGGTGCCGATGACGACATCGTGGACGGTCGCGTCGGCGGCCAGGTCGAGGGACTGTGGCAGCCAGGCGACCCGCAGGTCGCGGCGGTGGGTGACCCGCCCCGCGTCCGGGTCTTCGAGTTTGGTGAGGAGCCGCAGCAGTGTGGACTTGCCGGCGCCGTTGAGTCCGACGACGCCGACCCGGTCGGTGTCGTCGAGGCCGAGGGAGACGTCGGTGAGCAGGGGGCCGGCCGCGCCGTAGCCCTTGGACACCCGGTCCAGATTGACGATGTTGGCCATCAGATGACGCGGGCTCCGGGGACCGGTCCGTGTGCGGTGCGGGCGGCGCGGCAGACTTCGGCGGTGGTGAGCTCTTCGGCGATGCGGGAGGCGTGTGGCCCGTCGGAGGCGAGGAAGACGCAGGTGGGGCCGGATCCGGAGATGAGGCCGGCGAGCGCGCCGGCGGCGTGGCCGGCCTTGAGCACGTCGGCGAGGCTCGGGCGCAGGGAGAGGGCGGCGGCCTGCAGGTCGTTGTCGAGTGCGGCGCCGAGGACGGCGGGGTCGCGCTGTCGGAGGGCGGCGAGGAGCTGGTCGGCGCTGCCGAGCAGGGGGTTGCTGGCGTGGCCGGGGAGGCGGGGTGCCTGTCCGGCCTCGCGGAGGCGGTCGAGCTCGCGGTAGACGTCGGGGGTGGCGAGGCCGCCGTCGGCGATCGCGATGACCCAGTGCCAGGAGCTGGGCCTGGCGAGGACGGGGCTGACGGCTTCGCCGCGGCCGGTGCCGAGGGCGGTGCCTCCGTAGACGAGGAAGGGCACGTCGGAGCCGATGCCGGCGGCGACGGAGGCGAGCTCGTCGCGGGACAGGCCGAGGCCCCAGAGGGCGTCGCAGGCGACGAGGGCGGCGGCGGCGTCGGCGCTGCCGCCGGCGAGGCCGGCCGCGAGGGGGATCTGTTTGCGCAGGTGGAGGCGGGCGTGGGCGGGCACCTTGGCGTGGGCGGCGAGGGTGCGGGCCGCGCGGATCACCAGGTTGCTCTCGTCGAGGGCGAGCTCGCCGGCTCCTTCGCCTTCCATGGTGAGGGTGAGCGTGTCGCCGCGGCGGGCGCTGATCTCGTCGTAGAGGGAGATCGCGTGGAAGACGGTGCTGAGCTCGTGGTAGCCGTCGGCCCGCACCGGTCCGACGCCGAGGTGCAGGTTGATCTTCGCGGGGACGCGCACCTTTACCGGCCCGGACGCCGCGAGGCGCGGCCGGTCCAGCTCCTCGTCCGGCCGCCAAGCCTCGGTCACGGAGTGATGTCCTGCACTCGCGCTCGCACGTCGTCAGACTACTCGGCGGCCCGGCTGGGCACGGGCGCGGCAAGCGCTATGGCGGCGAACTCCTCGACGGTCAGTGCTTCACCGCGTGCGCCGGGGTCGACGCCGGCGGCCGTGAGCACGGTGGCCGCGCGGTCGGCGCCGCCCGCCCAGCCGGCCAGGGCGGCGCGGAGGGTCTTGCGCCGCTGGGCGAACGCGGCGTCGACGACCGCGAACACCCGCTCCCGCGGTGCGGCGGGCGGCTCGCGTTTGGTGAAGGCGACGAGGCCGGAGTCGACGTTGGGTACGGGCCAGAAGACGCTGGGCGGGACCCGGCCGGCGGTGCGCGCGCTGGCGTACCAGGCGAGCTTGACGGAGGGCACGCCGTACACCTTGGAGCCGGGGCCGGCCACCAGCCGGTCGGCGACCTCCTTCTGCACCATGACCAGGCCGTGCCGCAGGGTGGGCAGCTCGGCGAGCAGGTGGAGGACGACGGGCACGGCCACGTTGTAGGGCAGGTTGGCCACCAGCGCGGTCGGCGGCGGGTCGAACGCGGCGGCGGTGATGCGCAGCGCGTCGGCGTGGTGGACGGTGAGGTTGGCGGGGTGGCCGGCGGTGTCGGCGAGCGCTCCGGCCAGTACCGGATCGATCTCCACCGCGTGCACGTGGCGGGCCGCCGGCAGCAGTCCCAGGGTGAGCGAACCGAGGCCGGGCCCGACCTCGACCACGACGTCGGCCGGGTCGAGCGCGGCGGCCGTGACGATGCGGCGCACGGTGTTGGGGTCGTGGACGAAGTTTTGGCCGAGCCGCTTGGTCGGGGCGACGCCGAGCCGCGCGGCCAGGGCCCGGATCTCCGCCGGGCCGAGCAGGTCGGCTACCACGGGCCGAAGACGCGGTCGCCGGTCGCGGAGATCGCGGCGCAGAGCTCGTCGAGGTCGGCGCCGGTCGCTTCGGCGAGGTGGCGGACGGTCAGGGGGATGAGGTACGAGGCGTTCGGCCGGCCCCGGAACGGCATGGGCGTCAGGTACGGCGCGTCGGTCTCGACCAGCATCTGCTTGATCGGGGTGACCCGGGCGGCGTCGCGCAGCGCCACCGCGTTGGCGAACGTGACAGTGCCGGCGAAGCTCAGCAGGTGTCCGCGCCGCACGCACTCGGCCGCGAAGTCGGCGTCGCCGGAGAAGCAGTGCAGCACGACGGTGTCGGGTGCGCCTTCGTCGTCGAGGACGCGGAGCACGTCGGCGTGGGCGTCGCGGTCGTGGATGACGAGCGGCTTGCCGTACCGCTTCGCGATCGCGATGTGCGCCCGGAAGCTGGTCTCCTGCGCGGCGCGGCCTTCGTCGCCGGTGCGGTAGGTGTCCATGCCGGTCTCGCCGATGCCGCGGACCCGGTCGCCGGCGGCCAGCTCTTCGATGGCGCGCAGTGCCTCGTCGAGGTCGCCGCCCAGGCGGGGGCCTCGTTGGGGTGGAGCGCGACGGTGGCGACGATGGCCGGGTGCGCGGCGGCGAGGTCGACGCCCCAGCGTGACGACGGCACGTCGACGCCCACCTGCACCAGCCGGTCGACGCCGGCGTCGGCGGCGAGCCGCACGAGCTCGGCGACGCCGCCGGGTGCGCCTTCCTCGGCCACGGTGATGTCGATGTGCGTGTGGCTGTCGACCACGGTGACCGCGAGCGGCTCCGGTGCCGGCGGGAACTCACCTTGGCGCTGGCGGCGGGTACTCCTCATCGCGCCCAGCATCCCACGGTGGTGTCGTGCTCAGCTCGGCGGATGCCGGGGGCGCCCGGCGAGCGGGTGCGAACGCGAGCGGTGCCAGGTGTCACAGGTAGGCGTAACCCTGCGTTCACCCGCGCGCACACGCTGCGCCCTATTGTCGGGCGGGTGACAGTGACGCCTTCACCCACGCAGCCGCACATGGCTGGCGCGGGGCTGCACGTCACGTTCGAGGGCGTGGTCTACCCGGCCGAGGAGCTTGCCCACGGCGCGGCCTACGAGCTGTTCAGCGCCGACCCGGCAGACGGGTTCGAGCGCAACCCCCGGCCGGGCGCGGGCTACCCGTGGCACCGGTTCGCGCACGTCACCGAGGTGACCGTGGTGCAGGGGATGCGGTCCGAGCCGCCGGAGGGGTTGGAGGCGCCGCTTATGGTGCCGCTCAACCGGGCCCGCGGGTGGCAGGACGTCCACACGCTGAGCCAGTCGCCGGCGTTTTCGCACGACCCGACGCTGGGCGGCATCCGGCGCACGGCGGCGATCCGGCGCGGCACGCGCATGTTCAAGGTGCTCTCCGCCCGCCAGCTCTCCGGCTACCTGCGGGGATGGCTTCCGCACGGGTTCTGCTACCGCGAGCACGACGTCGCCCACCTGCGCACGCCGGGCGACCTCGCGCTGCTGCGCACGGACACCGAGTCGGCGCGCGACGACCCGGACGTGGCTTTCGCCATCCGGTGGCGGGCCGTCGATCCGTATGACTTCGAGATCCCGCTCGGCGACAACCACCGCGGGCTGGCCGGCATGCCGTCGCACGACCGCATGGGCGCGCCGGTGCTGGGCACCGGGTTCACGCCGAGCGGGCGGTTCGTGATCCCCGAGTTCGTCACCACCGACCTTGCCGACCTGCCGCTGCCGGCCAATGCCACGCTGCTGGCGTATACGCCGGACGGCGCCGAGGTCGTGCTGTACACGTACCAGCCGGAGCAGCGGGGCTGGCTGCGCATGGTCGGCCCGCAGTGGCGCCACCTGCTGCACGGGGTGCCGGACATCGCGCCCGAGCAGGAGTACGTGCCGAGCGACGAAAAGACCAAGTCCACCCACCTGGTGGGGCGCTACCGCGGCCAGGAGTACGAGGCGGTGGCCGACCCGCCCGGCGAGTTCCGGGTGCTGGCGATGACCCGGGCGGCGCGCTACCCGGTGGAGGCGCTGGCCCGCCGCGCGGCGTACGCGAGGTGGCGCGGCGCCGACTGCCTGGTGCTGCGGCAGGAGTCGGGCTGGACCCGGCTGCGCCTGTGCCGCCCCAACCCGGACAGCGTGGCGGCGCTGGGCGCGCAGTGCTACGAGCGGGGCGTCTACGAGGCGTGGGCGCCGGCCGCCGAGATCACCGACCACCGCACGGTCAACATCGAGTACATCCTCACCTGAGGCCGACGACGCGCAGCAGCTCCTCCAGCGGCATCGAACGCACCGCCGCGCGGACCAGCGTGATCGTCCAGCCGGGCAGGTCGCCGCGCTGCTGGACGTCGTCGAGGGCCCGGTCGGCCGCGGCGCGGACCGTCCGCTCGACCGTCGACGGGTCCCACTCCACGCCGGCGAAGCCCGGCTGGCCGGCCAGCGCCAGCAGGAACCGCTCGCGGGACAGGCCCAGCTCGCACGCCGCGCCGTGCAGGGCGCCGTAGGCCACGCGCTGGACCAGCGCGTCGACGCCGTCGCCGGGGTACGGGTCGGCGGGCGCCGCGCACGGGTCGGTCTCCTGGTAGCGGCCGTGGTCGAGGGCGCCGCCGGCCACCTCCGCCGCGACCAGGGCGGGGCCGGCCAGGACGAGGACGGCAAGGATCGCCGTCGGGGCGGCACGCCATCGCGGGTACCCAATGGGGGTCTTGCGGACGGCGAAAGCCGCAAGGACGGTCAAAAGGGCGAGCGCGGCGGCGGCCAGGAAAGCCGGGCGGAACGCCCGGGTGAGCACGGCGCTGAGCCGGTGGTCGACCTCCTTGACCACGGCGGTGGTCGCCTCGCTGCGGTTGGTGGTGTCGACGGCGGCGGCCAGGTCGGGCACGGCCCCGCGCGGCGCCTCGGCGAACGTGTCGCGCACCGAGAGCGCGAGCGACAGTTTTTCCTGCACCGGCATCCGCGCGTCGAGCAGCACGCCGGTGCCGGTGACGACGGCCTGCTCGGCGCCGCTGGTGAGCGAGCCGGCCAGCAGCGGCGCGATCACGACCAACCCGAGCACCAGGCCGGCGTGCTTGGCCGCGACGACGGCGCCGCCGGAGCGCACGAGCGGTGCCGAGGTGGGCACGGCCGCCGGCGAGAGCACCCGCGCGACCACACCGGAGCCCGCGCCGCACAGGAACAGCGCCGCGGCCGCCCAGGCGAGGCTCGCGGAGGGCAGCAGCGCCAGACCCACCAGCCCGGCGCAGAGCGCGAGCGTGCCGCCCACCACACGGACCGCGGGCGCGGCGGTCGCGGTCAGGCGGCCGGCGGCGATCGTGCCGGCCGGCAGCGCCATCATCACGCACGCGGCGGCCAGCGGGCTGAACCGCCAGATCTCGACGAGCAGCAGCACGCCGAGGAAGAGCGCGCCGACCAGCCCGGCGAAGAGCGAGACGTAGCCGGCGGTCGCCCACAGCGGGTTTGTGGTGGGCTCGCCGGACTCCGGCTCCAGCGCAGGTGCCCGCGACAGCGCGAGCACCACCAGCGCGAGCAGGGCCACCGGCACCTGGGCGATGAAGATCACACGCCAGTCGAACGCCTCCGTGAGCGCGCCGCCCAACGCCGGCCCCACCGCCAGCCCGGCCGTGGCGGCGCCGCTCCACAGGCGGCGGCCACGCTCGCGGCCCACGTGTGCGCTGAGCAGCTCCAACGCGCCGGACAGCAGCGCCGCCGCCCCGATGCCCTGTACCACCCGGCCGGCGAGCAGCCCGCCGAGCGAGCCGGCGACGCCGCACCACGTGGAGCCGGCCGCGAACAGTGCCAGCCCACCCATCGTGAGCGGCCCGGTCGGCAGCCACCGGCGCACAGCGATCAGCGTCACCGCGGCTACGGCCACCGCGACCGCGTAGCCGGTGAGCACCCAGGAGACGCCGACGATCGTGGTGTCGAAGCGGCCGTAGATCGCGGGGAGGGCCAGCGCGACGATCGAGGCGTCGGCGAACGCCAACGCCACGACACCGGTCAGGGCGGCGGCCGGTGTCCTCACGCCCGCTAGTCTCCCGGGTCCGCCGCGACGTGCGACACCCTGAGATGCCCCCTACTTCCCGGGTCGAGCCGCGCCAGCTCCTCTTCGACGATCGAGGGGTCGAGCTTGCGGAAGACCGGCTTCGGCGGCGCGAGCGGGCGGCCGGACTCAATCGGCACCGACTCCCAGCGCGACCCGGTCGAGTAGTCGCCGGTCAGGATCGGGTACGACGGGCCGCCGTCCAGATCCTCCACCTGCACGATCGAGGGCATCGGCGCGTGCACGCCTTCGCCGCCGAGCAGCTCGTGCACCTTCTGCGCGCTGTGCGGCAGGAACGGTGTGAGCAGCGTGTTGCAGTCACTGACCGCCTGCAACGCCACGTGCAGCACCGTGCCCATCCGATCGAGGTCGTCCTTCATCTTCCAGGGCGCCTGGTCGGACAGGTACTTGTTGGCCTCGCCCACGACCCGCATCGCCTCGGTGATGGCCTGCTTCTGGCGGTGCCTTTCGATCAGGCCGCCGACGCTGCCGTAGGCCGCCCGCGCCGTCTCCAGCAGCGCGCGGTCCTCGGCGGTCAGCTCACCGGCGGGCGGGATCGCGCCGAAGTTCTTGGCGGCCATCGACACCGAGCGGTTGACCAGGTTGCCCCAGCCGGCCACCAGCTCGTCGTTGTTGCGGCGCAGGAACTCGGCCCACGTGAAGTCGGTGTCCTGGCTCTCCGGCCCGGCGACCGCGATGAAGTAGCGGAGGGCGTCCGCGTCGTAACGGGCGAGGAAGTCCCGCACGTAGATGACGACCTGGCGGGACGAGGAGAACTTGCGCCCCTCCATCGTCAGGAACTCGCTGGAGACCACCTCGGTCGGCAGGTTCAGGCGGCCCAGCTCACCCGGCTCGCCGCCGTGGTCGCCCTCGCCGGAGTAGCCGAGCAGGAGCGCCGGCCAGATCACCGAGTGGAAGACGATGTTGTCTTTGCCCATGAAGTAGTAGCCACGCGCGGCGTCGTCCGACCACCACTTGCGCCACGCCTCGGGGTCGCCGGAGCGGCGGGCCCACTCGATCGAGGCGGACAGGTAGCCGATCACCGCGTCGAACCACACGTAGATGCGCTTGTCGGAGCGGTCGCGCCACCCTTCGAGCGGGATCGGCACCCCCACTCCAGGTCGCGCGTGATCGCGCGGGGCTGGAGGTCGTCGAGGAGGTTCTTGGAGAAGCGCAGCACGTTGGGGCGCCACCCCTCCCGCGAGTCCAGCCACTTGCCCAGCGCCTGGGCGAACGCGGGCAGGTCGAGGAAGAAGTGCTCGGTCTCCACGAACTGCGGCGTCTCACCATTGATCTTGGAACGCGGGTTGATGAGGTCGACCGGGTCGAGCTGGTTGCCGCAGTTGTCGCACTGGTCGCCGCGCGCGCTGTCGTAGCCGCAGATGGGGCAGGTGCCCTCGATGTACCGGTCGGGCAGCGTCCGCCCCGTCGACGGCGAGATCGCACCCATCGTGACCTTGGGAACGATGTACCCGTTGCGGTGCAGCCCCTCGAACAGCTCCTGCACGACCGCGTAGTGGTTACCGGTGGTGGTGCGGGTGAACAGGTCGTAGGAGAGGCCGAGCCCGTGCAGGTCCTCAACGATCACCCGGTTGTAGCGGTCCGCCAGCTCGCGCGGCGTCACGCCCTCCTTGTCGGCCTGCACCTGGATCGGGGTGCCATGCTCGTCGGTGCCGGAGACCATGAGCACGTCGTGGCCCGCCATCCGCATGTACCGGCTGAACACGTCGGAGGGCACCCCGAAGCCGGAGACGTGACCGATGTGGCGCGGACCGTTGGCGTACGGCCAGGCGACCGCCGCGAGAACGTGACTCATAGCGCTCAAGCCTAGGCCCTACGCTCCGCACACCCGGTGGCGCCGGGTGGCAGGCCCGAGGCCCGCTCCGACTGCGGTGGGCGGCGGCTGCGGTGGCGGCGGGCGGCGGTTGGGCGGCGGCTTTGGGTGTTGGCGCAGAATCGCCCGACACGCGCGGAACGCTACGCGGTGGGCGCGCCTTGACGTTGTCCAATGAAGGTTGTGACCGGATCAACGCCGCAACCAGGCGAAACGCCCCTGCCCAGCAGCGCGGCGGGGAGCAGTCCGTGGGCATCGGACGGCCCGGAAGGCGCCTGGTGGCGCGGCGACCCGGCGGCCGCGGCGGCAAGGTTCGCCGCGGTGCGCCCGATGGAGCCGATCTCGCCGGCCCCGACGGTGACCTTCACGCCGCCATCACCCAGCGAATCGTCGCCCAACGCGACGGCCGGCCCTACTGACGGCGACCGCGCGACGCCGGTCGGGCCTTCTGACCGCAAGCCCGCGGCCGGAGCTGAGCGGCAGTTCGAGCCCGTCGCGGCGGTCGGGCTGGTGGGGGCGAGCCTGCGGCCGGGGTCGAGCCGCAGCGCGAACCGATCACGGCGGCCATGCCGTTGGACAGCGAGCCTGCGGGCGGAGCCGAGCCGATCGCGGTGGTCGGGTCGGTGTACGGCGAGCCTGAGGCAGCGGCTGTGACTGAGGCGCGCTACGAGCCTGCTTTGAGCGTTTCGCCGGGGATGCCCGACCCAAGCGTCGGACCGGACCCGTCAGCGGAGGACACGGCGACCATCTCGCCCACCCCGGACGGAGAGTCCATGACGAGCTTTACGCGCAATCCGCACGAAGAGCCCACGCCGAGGATCTCGCCGGAGCCGCCGGCGAAGACGTCCGGCGCCCGCACCGCGACCGGTCCCTGGGCGGACGCCAGGCCCGCGACGACCAGCGCGACGCCGGGCGCGGCCGACAAGCCAGGCGTGCCCGACGCGCCGCACGAACCGGACGTGCCCGAGGCGGCCCACGAACCGGCCCTAACCGGCGCGGCGCACGAACCGGGTGGTGCCCGCGCGGCGCACGAACCGGACATGCCCGAAGCAGCCGACGAGCCGGCGCAACCAGAGCCGCACGCCGCCCATTCCGCTGACCGGCTCACGCTGCCGGAGACCCTGCCAGAACCCGAGCCCGAGCCCGCCGACGAGCCCTCTGCCACCGGCGCGGGTGCGTCCGAAGCCACCGCCTCCCCGCCGAGGCCCACCTGCTGGCACCTGAAGCGGAACGCACGACAGCACGGCCAGCCACCGCCTCCCCGCCGAGGACGACTCACCAGCCCTCGAAGCGGTAGGCACGACAACCGCCGAAGACGACCCGCCGGCAGCCGAGCCGGACAGCACTCAGACGATGCCGCTCACCGGTGCAGGTCCCGACTCCCCCGGGGCGACCGACTCCCTGGCCCTCGAAGCAGAAGGCACGGCCACACGGCCACCGACCACTCATCCCACCGACCAGGCCAGCCCGGCTCACGCCGCCTCGGCCCACGACGCCGGAACCCCCGACGCCGGAACCCCCGACGACGATGCGGAACGCACGGCGGTCTGGCCGGACCTCTCCGACGCCGCCCAGACCCACGCCGTCCCGGCCGCAACCGAGCCGGAGGACGCGCGAACGTCCGAGCTGGCCACCGCCGAAGCGGACGTCGCGGAACGGCCCAGGGCCGGCGCCAGCCAGGCCGCCGTCGAGACCGATGGCGCGGCGTCCGTGGCAGCCGCCAGCGACGCGTTGACCGGCGAGAAGGACCTCGCCGCCACCGACAGCCCGAAGCGGCCCAGGCGCATCACACGCGCGGAGCGGACCTCAAGCGCCACAGCACCAACGGCAGAGCAGGCAGCAGACGGCACAGCACCAACGGCGGAGCGAGCCACGGGCGGTGCAGCACCAGCGGCCGAGCGAGCCGCGAGCGGTGCGGCACCAGCGGCGGACCGGGCTGCGGCCGAGCCTGCTACGGCCGAGTTGAAGGGTGCCGGGCGCGCGGGCGGTGACAGCCCCGCGACGGAGGAGATCGATCTGCTCATCGAGCCGGACGCGGCGCCTACGCAGCCGATCGGGGTGCGCGAGGCGGGCCGCGAGACGCGGGAGACGGTGCGGATCGCGGTGCCCGAGCGGGAGTCCGCGCCCCCGCCGGACGAGCGGCCCTTCTGGATGCCGGTACAGGAGATGCCGCGCGGCTCGCGGCGCCCGCCGATGCGCGAGCGGCCCGGGCGGCCGCCCAAGGCGCCGCGGCGGCCGGCTACCGGGCTGGTCGCGCTGCTGGTGTTGGCGCTGGTGGCGACGTTCTTCGCGTGGGTCAGCGCGGAACCGCTCTGGCTCGCCGTCGGCCACGGCGACGAAGGTACCGCCACGGTGACCGAGTGCACGGGCGACGGCGTGTCGCAGCGGTGCCTGGGGGAGTTTACGGCGGCGAGCGGCGCGTTCACGGCCGAGCGGGTGCGGCTGCTCGGCGTCGGTGACCGGGACGGCGAAGGTACGACCGTGGCGGCAAAGATGGTCGCCCCGGACAGCGGGCGCGCGTACGTGGACGCCGCCAGCGGGGTCATCCACCTGCGGTGGGCGCTCGGCATGGCCCTCGTCCTGCTCTGCGGCGTCGGCATCGTCTGGGCCACCGGCAGCCTCCGCCTGGAAACGCGCCGCGCGCGGCGGCGGGCCACGCTCGCCGGACTCGCCGGGCCGGTGCTCGTCGCGATCGCGTTCCTCGCGGCGACTTTCTAATCCGGGGCGTGCACGATCTCGTAGACGTCACGCCTTCGCAGCCCGTGCCGCTGCGCCACCGACGCTATGGCATCGCGACGGCTCGTACCCCCTCCTCGAGGCGAGCGACCTCGGCCCTGAGCTCGCCCGCGGGCGGTGCGGCGCGGTCGGCTGGTGCGGCCCCTGCGACGACCAGCGTGATCTCGCCCTTCGGCGGTGCCGCCGCGGCCCAGGCCGCGAGTTCGGCGAGCGGGCGGCGGAGCACCTCCTCGTAGGTCTTGGTCAGCTCGCGGCACACCGCCGCCGCCCGCTCCGCCCCGAACGCCTCAGCCAGGTCGGCCAGGCACGCGGCCACGCGGTGGGGCGCCTCGAAGAGGACCATCGTGCGCGGCTCGGTGGCCAGCTCGCGCAGGCGGGCACGGCGGGCGCCGCCGCCGCGGGGCAGGAAGCCCTCGAAGCAGAACCGGTCGGCGGGCAGGCCGGAGACGGCGAGCGCGGTGGTCACGGCGCTGGGGCCGGGGCGGCGGTGACCGGTACGCCGGCGTCGAGCGCGGCACGCACGAGCCGGTAGCCGGGGTCGGAGACGCTCGGCATGCCGCCGTCCGTGATCAGTGCGACGGACGCCCCCTCGCGGAGTGCGTCGACAAGATCGGGGGTACGGCGTTCCTCGTTGCCCTCGAAGTACGAGACGATCCGCCCGGCGATGTGGATGCCGAGGTCACGTGCCAGCCGCGTTAGCCTGCGGGTGTCCTCGGCCGCCACGATGTCCGCGGTGGTCAGGGTGTCGCGGAGGCGGGGGGACGCGTCGGCGACGTTGCCGAGCGGTGCGCCAACCAGCAACAATCTCCCAGTACCGGACGATTCACCCACAACCAACGGCCTTTCATCGACGTTCATGACACCAACAGATGGGCAGTGCGCGCCAGATCACACTCCGGCAGCCTACGATCGCGGGGTGACCCCGGCGGCGACAGCACAGACAGCCAGCCCCACGGCACCGGAGACCGCCCCTGAGGCGGCCACGACCACCGGTGGCGAGGCCCATGGCGAGGAGAGGCCCGCAGGCGAGACGGAGCGTTCCGGCGTCGCCCAGATCGTGCGGCGGCGGCTGCTGCCGTTCGACGCGCGCCTGGATCCGTACTCGTGGCTGGCCACCGGCGTCATCGTGCTCATCGCGGGCATCCTGCGGCTGGTCAACCTCGACCGCCCCAAGGGCCTGATCTTCGACGAGGTCTACTACCCCACCGACGCCTGGGACATGTTGCAGCACGGCGTGGAGTGGGACGAAAAGAGCAACGGCCCGGCCTACGTCGTGCATCCGCCACTCGGCAAGTGGATGATCGCGATCGGCGAGCAGATCTTCGGGTACAACGAGTGGGGCTGGCGCATCTCCGGCGCGGTGATCGGCACCCTCTCCATCCTGATCATCGTGCGCGTCGCCCGCCGCATGTTCCACTCGACGGTGCTGGGCTGCGCGGCCGGCCTGCTGATGGCCCTCGACGGCTTCCACCTGGTGCTGTCCCGCATCGCGCTGCTCGACATCTTCGTGATGTTCTTCGTGGTGGCCGCGTTCGGCACCCTGATCATGGATCGCGACTCGCGCCGCGCCCGCTGGCTGCGCGCGCTGGAAAACGGCCTCGACCCCACCGCCAGCGGGCCCGCCTCGCGCCTGCCCATCGCCGTGCCGTGGTGGCGCCTGGCCACGGCCGCGCTGCTCGGCTGCGCGATCGCGGTCAAGTGGAGCGCGGTGTGGTTCGTGCCGGTGTTCGCCCTGATGATCGTGCTGTGGGAGGTCGGCGCCCGCCGCTCCGCGGGTGTGGCGAGGCCGTGGCGGGACACGTTCATCGGCGAGGTCGGCTGGCTCGTGCTGTGCGGCGTGCTGATGGTCGTGACGTACCTGGCCAGCTGGTCCGGATGGTTCCTCACCGACGACGGCTACTTCCGCCACTGGCTGGCCGACAACGGCCGCACCGAGGCGCCGATCATCGGTGCGCTGCAAAACCTGTGGCACTACCACGTCGAGGCCCTCAAGTTCCACAGTGGACTTGACGACAAGCACCAGTACCAGTCGTGGCCCTGGCAGTGGCTGCTGCTCGGCCGCCCGATCGCGTTCTACTGGTCGACACAGGGCGCGTGCGGCGCCTCAAGCTGCGCCTCGCACATCCTGCTGCTGGGCACGCCGCTGCTGTGGTGGTCGTTCATCCCGGCGCTGGCCGCGCTGACGTGGTTTGGCATCGCCCGCCGCGACTGGCGCGCCGGCGCGATCCTGCTGTGCGTGGCGGCCGGCCTGCTGCCGTGGTTCTACTTCGCCACCCAGCACCGCACGATGTTCGCCTTCTACGCGTTGCCCGCCGAGCCGTTCCTGGTCCTGGCGGTGGTCTATGTGCTGGGCGCGATCATGACACCCGCTAGATCCCTGACCACGAGCGACGGCGCCGAAACCCAGTCGGGCGTCGACCGCAGGATGGTGGGCGCCGTGATCGCCGGCGCCTACGTGCTGCTGGTCGCGATCTGTTTCGCGTACTTCTATCCGATATTCGTCGGCCAGGTCATCCCGTACGAGGACTGGTCTGCCCGCATGTGGCTGGGCGGCCGCTGGATCTAGCGCGGGTCTTGTAGGCCTGGCCCGGAGTCCGCGCACGCCTGGCGGACAGCGCGCACCTCATCAGCGGGCCGAAGAGGTGCGCACCGGGAGCTCGACCAAGCCCCTGGCGCGGAACGTCGGCCGCCAGCGCAACTCCTCGACCGGCACCGCCAGTGACATGTCCGGAAGGCGGCGCAGCAGCGCACCGACGGCGACGGTCGCCTCCAGGCGGGCCAGCGGCGCGCCCAGGCAGTAGTGGATGCCGTGGCCGAGCGAGACGTGCGGGTTCTCCGCCCGGGTCAGGTCGAGCGCCTCCGCGTTGGCCCACCGCTCCGGGTCGCGGTTGGCGGCCGCCAGCCCCAGCAGGACCGTCTCGCCCTTGGGGATGGTGACCTCGCCGATCGTCAGATCCTCGGTCGGAAAGCGGCGGATGGACACGGGCGCCGGCGGCTCGTACCGCATGAGCTCGTCCACCGCCGCGGGCAGGAGCGACTCGTCGGCGCGCAACCCCTCCGCCAGGCCCGGGTCACGCATGAGAGCCAGCGCGGCGTTGCCGATGAAGCTGACCGTGTTTTCGTACCCGGCGAAGAGCACCAGGAACGCGAGCGACGTCAGCTCGTCCTCGGACAGCCGGTCGCCCTCGTCACGCGCGGCGATCATCGCCGAGAGCAGGTCGGCACCGGGCGCGGCGCGGCGGTGCGCGACGAGCTCGGCCAGATAGTGGTGGATCGCCACGATCGCGGCGCCGGCCGCCTCCCGCGAGCCGGTGACCATGTCGTTCGTCCAGCCGCGCAGGCGGCCGAGGTCTTCCATCGACACGTCGAACATCTCGCCGATCACGCCGATCGGCAGCGGCTCGGCGTACGCGGCGATCAGGTCGACCGGCCCACCCTGCGGGAGCGTGTCGAGCAGCCGGTCGGCGAGGCGCTGTACCCCGGCCGCAGCTCCTCGACCCGCCGCGGCGTGAACGCCTGGCTGACCAGCGAACGGATGCGGGTGTGCTGGGGCGGGTCCATGTTGAGCAGGTTGGCGTCGAGCGCGGGCGGCAGCGTGAAGCCGGCCCACCCCGTCGCGTGCCGCTTGTCGAGGGAGAGCCGCGGGTCGGCCAGCGCCGCCCGCACCTCCGCGTAGCGCGTCACCAGCCAGACGGGCGACCCGTCGGGCAGCGCGGTCCGGCGGGCGGGGCCCACGGAGTTCACATCGCCACCTCGGTCTCTTCGGCGGGCAGAGCTTCACGGCCGGCGACGGCGGCGGCCACGACCGGGGAGCCGGCGTACGCGCGCGAGATGCGTACCAGCCGGGCCACCTCCTGGGTCAGGTCGGCTCCCTCGTCCAAGCGGGCCGGTGACGCCTCGTCCGCGCTCTCGTCGTCGGGGAGTGAGCGCGGCGCGCCGTGCGCGTACGCCCGGACCGCGCCGCGCAGCCGGGCCGCCTCCATCACCGCGGCCAGGTCGTCGGCGCGCAAGCCCAGCCGCGTGCCGATCCGCCCGGCGCGGCCGGCGGCGGCCTCGTCCAGGTACGGGCGGAGGGCCAGGGAGCCGTCGTAGAGCTCGATCACCCGCCGGTAGAGGCGGCGGTCCAGGTTGGACAGCGGGGCGGCCACCGGCGGCTCCAGGGCGATCTGGGGCATCAGCCGGTGCAGGTCCGACCAGAGTGGCTGGAGCTGGCGGTACTGCCGGCGGCGGCGCAACCACCCGCGGAACTCCGACAGCCTCGGCCCCCACGCCGGCATCGTGAGCCCGAGGATGACCAGGAGCGCGCCGAGGCTGGCGGCGGGCGGGGCGAGCGGCTCCCACCGTCTGATGTCGACACCCGCCTGCGCGCCGACCACGTCGGCGACCCGGACGACCGCGTAGACGAGCCCGCTCGCCGCGCCGACCGCCGTGGTGCGCAGCCCTCGCCGCAGCCAGGAGCGGCCGGCCAGGCGCGAGTACGGCCAGCAGAGGCGCACCACGTCGACCATGCCGACCGCGAAGGCGGAGAGGTAGACCAGCAGGTACGCGGCGAAGATCGGCCGCTCGGCGTAGGTCGCGACGAAGTCGGTCGTGCGCGGCTCGGTCGGGCCGGCGGCCAGGAAGAGCACGACGAGCGCGACCGCGGTCACCGCGAGGAGGGCCAGCCGGGCGCGGGCCCGCCGCCGGGCCACCTCGGGCGGGTTGACCCACCACAGCACGAGCAGCTGCACCGTCCCGGAGAACCCGACCACGCAGAGGTGCGCCCACAGCGCGGCGAGGTTGGCAACGCCGGTGACGCGGTCGAGCCAGCTCCACACCACCGGCGTCGAGACGGTGAACGTGGAGCCGAGCAGGGCCAACGCGCCGCACACGGCGACCCGCGACGGGTTGCGTCCCCGGCGCAGGTCACGGATCTTGACGGCGAGGCCGATCCAGGCCACCGCCGCCAGTGCTGGGTACAGCACCTCGTTCACGGGCTCACCCTAGTGAGCGCTCGATCCGTGCCACCACATCCGCAGCGTCCATCGGCACATGCCAGGTCCGCTCCGGTGCCCAGGAGTGCGCCCGCTGCAGCAGGAGGTCGGCGATGATCTCGGCCTCTGCCTCTTCCCGCCGGTCGTATCCGGCGTCCCTGGCCAGCGCCTGCCGCACCACGCCGGGATCCAGTGTGGACAGCAGTGCGGGCGTGCCGGGCTCGATGTCCTCGACGTGGCCGGTCGTGTGGCCGGCGATCAGGTGTCCCAACTCGTGGGCAATGATGTGCTGCTGGTGCAGCGGCCGGGTGCCGCTGTCGTAGCAGAGGTAGTGCGCGCGGGAGCCGCTGATCACCAAACCGGACGGGCCGTCGGCGGGCATCGGGACCCCGAGCAGGTGGATCGGCTGGCCGATCCGGTCGCCCACCTCGCGACACAGCGTCTCCGCGTCGAACGGCACCGGCACCTTGATGTCCCGCACGAGCCGGGCGCAGCGGCGGCGCATCCGTCGCCGGTCGTCGTTGCCGTCGTCGCGGCCCAGCCATGGGGTCATCGCCGCGCCTCCCGCCCGACCTCGTCGCTCGGTGCGTCCTTGCTGTCCTCCTCGCTCAGCCCTTCCAGCTCGAGGCAGCGGTCGACGACCTGCTGCACGAGCCGCTGGCTTGCCTCGGAAAGGCCGGCGCTCTCCAGAACGGTGCGCAGGGCCACCCGCTTGGCGCCGAGCTGCCGCAGGCTGGAGAGCAACTCCAGGTCGCGGTCGGTGCGGCGGGTGACGGCCTCGTCGAAGAAGTACGCCGGGGCGACGCCGAAAAACCCGGCCAGGGCCTGGAGGTGGCGCATCGTGGGATTGGTGCGCTCACCGCGGCGGAGCATCCACAGGTACGTGGCGGACATGCTCTCGCCACCGTCGCGGATGGAGGAGGCGACCTCCTCGTTGCTGTACGGCCCCCGGTCACGCGGGTGAATCGTGCGGAAGAGCTGGTTGATCTTGTCCGCGAGGGTGCGCGGCTCACCTGGAGTCGTCACCGGGGCTCACCTCCGAGGGAGAGGGCCGACCGGTGTGGACCAGGAGACCGTCCCGGTCCACACCGGTGACCGCCGCCGACACGCGCCCTCGACGCTCTTGCGAAGACGAGAGCGCCCCCCGTAATGGCCGGCGGTCCGGGAACAGCCTCGCGACCAAGGGGGCCCAATGTCAACTCGCGTGAAAGAAACTCAAGCCGAACATTCATGTTAGTTGACACCGGGAATATCAGCGGGACAGCACAAGCGGGTCTATGGGTGACAACCTTATGATCTTGTGCCCGACTATGTCCGAAATACCCAAGCGCAAGATCAAGGTGGGCTGGAGGGGCTGGATACAAAGAGGCGCGCCCCGATCGCCTGCCACGGGGGAAGCGGGCGATAGGGGCGCGCACCGGTCAGCTTAGTCACCCCGGATCAACCGCACAACGGGTCACGGCTGGTCAGATTTCTGACGCAACGACCATGACATCGATCACTTTCCCTGTTCGGGGTCGCGCGACGTGCTGGCATATCCGACATATACGAATAAGGAGGAGGTTTGACGACGTGCCCTGACGGGACCGAACTCACCACGGCATAGATCTTGAGGTTTCTCCCGTGCCACATGGCCTCTATCCCTAGAAACGTCGCCATCCGGACAGTAACCACATTCCGGGTTGGGCATCACGGCTGCTCACAGGCTTGCGAAAACGGGCGTGGAGCGCCACGCCACCATTTTGGACAATTCTTTCCGCGATTCTGGCGGCCCCATTGGAAGGACCTGAAATGGGGGTCAGCCGTCAATCGATCCTTACCCTCCCCTGGTGACTCGACCAGAGGGTTCGAACCCGGTGTTCGTCGACGCCACCGGGCGGCGCCGGCGGCGGGTGCGCCGCATCGCGTACGCCGTCGGAGCGGCCTGCCTGGCCTACACGGGCCTCGTCGCCGCCAGCGTCATCGGGCACCCGGCCCGCCCGGGCGCGCTCGTCCTGATCCCGGCGCCGACGGACCGCCCGGCGCCGGCCGTGCGCCAGACCGAGCCGCCGGAGCGCGCCTCCGGGGTACCGCTGCCGGGCGGCGACCGCCCCCAGGTCGAGGCGCTCCCGATGCGCCTGCAGCCGCGCGAGCCCGGCGGAGCCTCGACGCCCCCGCCGCCGCGCACCCCGGCATTGCCGCGCGCGGAGTCCACACCGGTGCCCCCACCGAGCAGCGCGCCGCCGGCGCCGACCGAACCGCCGGCACCGACGGAGCCGCCACCTGACCCGGAGCCCACCGACCCGCCGGTACCGGTGCCGAGCGACCCGCCCGTGCCCCGCCCCACCGATCCCCCGGCGCCCGAGCCGACCCCGGAAGCGCCCCAGGAGGAACCGGGCGGCGGCCTGCCGGTGGTCGGCCCCATCCTCGACCTGCTCACCGCGGAGTCCGCGGACCGATGAGGCGCGCTGTCACGCTGACCCTCCTGGCGGTCTTCCTGAGCGTCCTGTTCGTCGAGGCGTACGCGAGCGCGCGCTTCAGCCCGGACGCGACCGCGCCAGACAAGGGCAGCAGCGACTCGGTGCCCGCCGAGATCAGCGAGGGCGGGCCTATCCTCAGCGCCGGCGACGGCGCACCCAGGTCGTACCGGCTGCCCGACAAGACCATCGCCCTCACCTTCGACGACGGTCCCGATCCATGGTGGACGCCCCGGATCCAGCGCGTGCTCGACCGGTACGGCGTGGACGCCACCTTCTTCGTCGTCGGCTCCCAGGTGGCCCGCCACCCCGACCTGGTACAGCGGCTCGTCGCCGGTGGCCACGAGATCGGGGTACACACGTTCACCCACCCGCGGCTGTCCACACTGGCCGGGTGGCGGCGGCACGCCGAGTACTCGCAGACCCAGCTCGCCATCGCCCGCGCCGCCGGTGTGCGCACGCCGCTGCTGCGCTTCCCGTACTCCTCGCAGCCGGACGCCGTCGACGACGGCGAGTGGGAGCTGATCCGCGAGGCTGGGCGGCTCGGCTACCTGGTCGTCGTCAACGACCGGGACAGCCGCGACTGGGCGCGGCCCGGCGTGGACGCGATCGTCCGCGACGCCACCCCGCCCGGAGACTCGGGCGCGATCGTGCTCATGCACGACGCCGGCGGCGACCGCGCGCAGACGGTCGCGGCGCTGGAGCGGCTCATCCCCCAGCTGCTGGCCCGCGGCTACCACTTCACGACCGTGAGCGGCGGCCTCAACCGGGCGCTCGCCCGCCCCGCGCTCGCACCGAACCCGCCGGCCTCCAGCGCCGACCGCTGGCGCGGCACCGCGCTGGTCTGGGCGGTGGGGATCGCCGACGGTGTACTCGTCGGGATCACGGTCGTGTTCGTGGCGGTGGGCGTGCTCGCCATCGCGCGTACCCTCCTGCTCCTCGCCCTCGCCGGCCGCCACGCCCGGCGGCGCCGCTCGCCCGCGTGGTCCTGGGGGCCGCCGGTCACCGAGCCGGTGTCGGTGATCGTGCCCGCGTACAACGAGAAGGAGGGCATCGCCGCCGCCGTCCGGTCGCTGGCCGCCGGCGACCACCCGGGCATCGAGGTCATCGTCGTCGACGACGGTTCGACGGACGGCACGGCGGACATCGTGGAGGCGCTCCGCCTGCCCAACGTGGATGTCATCCGCAAACCCAACGGCGGCAAGGCCAGCGCGCTCAACGCCGGTGTCGCGGCCGCCCGTCACGAGCTCGTCGTGATGGTCGACGGCGACACCGTCTTCGAACCGGACTCGGTGCGCCGCCTCGTGCAACCGTTCGCCGACCCCTCGGTGGGCGCGGTCGCCGGCAACGTCAAGGTGGGCAACCGGCACAGCCTCGTCGCCCGGTGGCAGCACATCGAGTACGTGATCGGTTTCAACCTCGACCGTCGCCTCTACGAGACGCTGCGCTGCATGCCGACCGTGCCCGGCGCGATCGGCGCCTTCCGGCGACGCGCGCTGATCAGCGCCGGCGGCCTCAGCGACGACACGCTCGCGGAGGACACAGACCTCACGATGGCGCTGCTCCGCGCCGGCTGGCACGTCGTGTACGAGGAGAGTGCGCGCGCCTGGACCGAGGCGCCGGCCACCGTGGCCGAGCTGTGGAAGCAGCGGTACCGGTGGAGCTACGGCACGATGCAGGCGATGTGGAAGCACCGGCGCGCGCTGGTGGAGAAGGGCCCGTTCGGGCGGTTCGGCCTGCCGTTCCTCGCCCTGTTCGGCGTGGCGCTGCCGCTGCTCGCGCCGGTCATCGACCTGCTCACCGTGTACGGCCTCGCCTTCCTCGGCTGGACCGAGACCGCCATCGCGTGGGCGGGCATGCTGGCACTGCAGGTGGTCACCGCCGCGGTCGCCTTCCGGCTGGACCGGGAGGACCACCGTCCATTGTGGGTACTGCCGCTGCAGCAGATCGTCTACCGCCAGCTGATGTACCTCGTCCTGATCCAGTCGGTGGTGACCGCGGTGACCGGCGCGCGGCTGCGCTGGCAGCGGATGCACCGCACCGGCCAGGCGACGGTGTCCGGCCGTGCGTGACCACTACCTCGACACGCTGCGCGCCGCCGCGATCGTGCGAGTCATCGTCTACCACACGTTCCCCGCGGCCTGGCTCGGCTACGCGTTTCCCGCAATGGGCGTGATGTTCGGCATCGGCGGCTCACTGATCGCCCTGTCGCTGGACCGCTCGAACGGCGCGCCCGACCATGTGCTGGCCGCCCGGCTGCGGCGCCTGCTGCCCGCCTTCTGGGCACTGGCCGCCGTGCTCGTACCGGCGATGCTCTGGCACGGCTGGGCCGACCGTCCACATTGGGCAAAGCTGCTGCTGTGGCTGGTGCCGCTCGCCTCGCCGCCCGGCACGGCGTGGGCACTGCCCGCGACCGAGGTGCTGTGGTACATCGTCACGTACCTCTGGCTTGTCGTCCTGTCACCGATCCTGCTGTGGGCGTACCGCCGATGGCCCTTGCGGACCCTGCTGGCCCCGCTGTGCCTTGTGTTCGCGGTGGGTGACGCCGGTGTGGTGAGCGACCTGGCCACGTTCGGCGCGTGCTGGATCGCCGGCTTCGCCCACCGCGACGGCGCGCTGCGCCGCATGGCGGCACCGCTGCTCGCCGCGCTCGCGGCCGCGTGCGTCGCGGCCGGGGTCGGGTGGGTCCTGGTCTTCGCGCCGGGCGGGTGGGACCTCAACGACGTCCCGCCCGCGCAGGCGCTGTACTCGCTGGGCTTCGTGCTCGTGCTGCTGCGGCTCTCGCCCCGGATGCGGTGGCCCGCGCTCGGCCGCGTGGTGTCCGCCGTTAACTCGCGCGCCGTCACCATCTACCTCTGGCACAACCTGGCCATCGCCGCCTGCTTCACGGTCGGCGACGCGATCGGCGCGTGGCGGCTCGGCCAGGCGGGCTACCTGGCGGTGGCGCTGGCCCTGCTGCTCGGCCCCGTGCTGCTGCTCGGTTGGATCGAGGACGTCTCCGCCCGCCGCCCCGCACGTCTAGCCTTGTGGCATGGGAGCGGTCGAGCGGCTACGGGAGATCTGCGGTCGGTTTCCGGAGGTGACCGAGCGCCCTAGCCACGGGGCGCCCACCTGGTTTGTGCGCGGCAAGAGCACGTTCGTCACGCTGTGGGAGCACGGCCACCACGACAACGAGTTTCCACACCTGTGGTGCGCCGCGCCGGCCGGCGTGCAGGGCGAGCTGACCGCCGAGGCGCCCGAGCGCTTCTTCCGCCCGCCTTACGTGGGGCACCGCGGCTGGCTGGGCGTCCGCCTGGACGGCACCGTCGACTGGGCCGAGATCGCCGAGCTGTGCGAAGACGCGTACCGCACCGTGGCACCCGCGACCCTGGTCAAGCGGCTGGACGCCTGAACTCCGCCCGCCAGCGGCCCTCCACCCTCTCGACCGCCACCGTCTCCAGGCCCTCGCCGAAGGCCGCGATGTCGGCACGCGTGAGCGGCCACGGCGGCCCCTCGAACGGCTCGTCGTGCTCATCCTGGCGAACGCGACGACGAGCAGCGTGCCACCCGGCGCCACGAAGCCGGCGACGTTGTGGATGGCCGCCTTTCGCGGCCCGACCGGCATCGACTGCACGGTGAGGCTCTCCACCACGAGGTCGAACGCGCCGTGCCACTCAGCCGGCGGGTCGAGCAGGTCGGCGGTGCGGAAGCGCACGCGCTCGCTGCGCTCCTGCGCCCGCCGCACGGCCGTGGGCGAAATGTCGAAGGCGGTGGTCTCAAACCCGAGGCCGGCGATGTACTCCGCGTCGAAGCCCAACCCCGCCCCTACGACGAGCGCCCGCTCCCGCTGTTGCGCCTGCTCCTGCTGCTGTGGCCGCCCACGCCCCTGGGCCCACTCCACGATGAGCGGGTGGGCGGCCCCGCGGTCCCAGGGCACCACCGCCGCACCGGCGTCCGCGGCCGAGTAGAGGCGCTCGAACCACCCGGTCGGGTCGTCCACCGCCAGAGACTCGGCCGCGAGCTGCCGGCTCACCTCGTCAGGATCCGTCATGCCCCCATATTTGCAGCCGCGCGTAGGCAGGCTGCCATTCGTCGCGGTAGGCCGCGAGCAACGGCGTCGGCAGCCCACCCAGGATCCGCTCGGTCCGCTCCGGGCTCGCGCTGTCGAGCACCCAGGGCAGGTAGCGGTTGAGGTCCGCACCGATCCGCGTCCGGTGCAGCTCGCCGAAGCGCGCCCACTGCCCCTCGTCCAGGGTCGCCCCGATCAGCGGCAGCGCCTCCCGCTCCTCGTGGCGCAGGTGCCCGCCCAGCCCCGTGACCAGCGCGTCCACGAGCCCGCCGAGCCGCTCAACCCCCGACTCGCGGTCGGCCAGCGCCGCGTCGATGCCCTCAAGAAGCGGGTCGATGGCGGCGTGCTCGGCCTCCATGGCATCGAGGAGCGCGAGGTCGTCGGGCTTGCCGGCCAACTCCCGCTGCAGCGGCGGCCAGAGCGCGTCGTCCTCGGAGGTGTGGTGCACGGTCAGGTACGCCTTGAACATCTCCCACCCGACCGCGGTGCGCAGCACCTCCCGCGGGTCACCGTCCTGGCGTGCACCGATCCGCGCGATCCGCTCCACGTCGCGCCGCAGCGCCTCGTGGAAGGCGTACATCATGGTCATGTCCAACGTCGCCATAGTCCCGCTCCCCGTCACCGCGATCGTTAGTGCTCCTAACATTAGACGACCTAACGACCTTCGCCAAGATGACCCACGCCACGTCCAGACTTCCGGCCGGCCGCGCAGGCCGCTCGGATCACCGAGTCCGCCCATACAGCCAGGCTTTTATCAAATTTCCGGCAGAGCGTTGTTATGCCTTGAGCCAGTTACGACCATTGGCAAGGTCTGCGGGCAGTGTTGTCGCACAAAGGCAAGAAGCAAGCGTAGGGGTATCCAACGACCAAAGTTGATGCGATGCTTTGGAATCTACGACAAGTTGCGGACAGTACTACATCGCCGATAGGTTCTGAGCTAGAATCGGGCTTTTGGTCCATACCTGGGCAATGTATGCGTTCCTGGGGTTGAACCAGGCTCACGTACCACGACTGACAGGAGGCCCGGGTGGCGCTGCAAGAGGCGCATTCAGAGGCCGAGGTGGACGAGGCCTATGTGGACCTGGGCGGGCGCACGTTAGCGATAGACGTCACCGGAGATCCCGACGGTTATCCGATCTTCCTGATGCACGGCACCCCAGGCAGCAAGAGCGGGCCGAAGCCACGACCGATCGTCCTGCACCGGATGGGGATCAAGCTCATTTCCTACGATCGCCCTGGCTATGGCGGGTCGGACCCCCTCCATGAACGGTCGGTCGCGGACGCGGCCAAAGACGTCGAAGCCATCGCCGACCACCTGCGTATTGAGAAATTCGCTGTCGTCGGCCGCTCCGGTGGTGGCCCACACGCGCTCGCGTGCGCGGCGATCCTGCACGAACGGGTGACGAGCGCGGCCGCTCTGGTCTGCTTCGCCCCGGCCGATGCCGCTGACCTGGACTGGTACGAGGGAATGGCCGAGCAAAACGTCTCGGACTACATGAGGGCGGACAATGAGCTTTGCGACCTCATCCAAGACATCAAGAAGCGCGCCTACGACATGCAGGATGACCCGGAAAGCCTGGTCAACTTCATCAGGTCGTCGTTGTGCACGCTGGACGAGCGCGTCGTCAATGACAGGGCCTTGCGGAAGCTGATCAAGGGCAGCTACAGGGTCGCGGTCCGGCAAGGCCCGATCGGGTGGATCGACGACACCTACGCCCTCCGGACGCCGTGGGGCTTTCGCCTCGGGGACATCGCATGCCCTGTCCTCCTCTGGCACGGAGAGAAGGACAGACTCGCCCCGCGCAGCCACACGCTGTGGCTCGGGAAGCAGATTCTCCGCGCGCGCGTGTGGATCGAGCCAGAGGCCGGCCATTTCGCGGCCGTCGAAATCCTGCCTGAGGTCCTCGCGTCGCTCACCGATCCCGAGACCCTCGCCCTGACGGACGCGGTGGATCGGGTCCACGCCAGGGCTCAGTAAGGATGCGGGTCGAGAATTCGGCGGCTCAGCGTGCCGGTGCGCAGCTCCCGCACGGTCGGATGGTCGTCGCCGATGGTCTCGACCAGCTGAAGGCCCGGATCGGGCAGAGTGCCGTCGAGTGCCTGCCCGTCGAGGAGCTTCCTGGCGAGCGCGGCGTTCGTCTTGCAGGCGAGCGTGTCCGGGTGGTTCGGACCCAGGGTCTGCATCATCAGCTCCGTGACCTGCCGCATCCGGTCGTACGCGGCCACCTGCTTGCCCACCTCCATCAGGCAGCCGGCCAGGTTGACTGCAGCGGCGAGGCTGTAGGGGTGTTGATCTCCGAGCGTCCGCTCAAACTCTCCGGTCGCCCGCGCGGCCCAGTCGAGCGCCGCCTCGTGATCGCCGACCATGCGGGCCGCGACACAAAGGTTGTTGAGGCAGACGACTGAGTGTGGATGGCTCTCGCCGAGGGTCGACCGGTAGGCCTTCTCCACTGAGATCAGCTCGGCGCGGCCTCCGGTCTCGTCACCACTGACGAGGAGGTTGGCCGACCGACTGAGGCGGCACGCGAGCGTATCGGGGCTCGTCGGACCGAACCTGTCGGTGAGCCGGCGGTACGCGTCCTCCAGATGCTTGGTGGCGTCCTCGGCACGGCCGGCGCTACGCAGTGACACCGCGAGGTTGACCTGTGCGTTAAGCGAGCCCCGGTCGTCCGGACCGCTCGCCTCCCGGTAGAGGTTTAGTACGCGCTCCAGGAAGTCGACCGATCGCTTGTACTCGCCCGCCTCGCGCATGTCTCGTCCGAGGGACGAGGCCGACAGCAGGGTGTCCTGGTGATCGCGACCGAGCACCTGGCGCCGCCGCTCGTAGACCTGCTCGTCCAGCGCTCGCGCGGCCCGGAAGTCACCCAGCGCGCGGTGAGAAACCGCGAGGTTGCTCGCCGCGACCAGCGTGCGTGGATGGTCCTCACCCAGGACCTTGTGCCACGCCTGCATTGTCGCGGCGTCTCGCGGAAGTGCCTCACTGTAGCGGCCGAGTGCGCGCAGGTCGGCCGCCAGACTGCCAGCTGTCATCAGCGTGTGAGGATGCTCCTCACCCAACAGCGCCTGCTGGTCTCGAAGCACCTCTTCGTCGAGATTTCGTGACTCGATAAAGCGCCCCAAGGCACGGAGGATGTTGCCGAGGTTGAACTGCAGATGCAGCAACTGCCGGGCCAACGAGGCATCATCGGGCCTATCCGACAGCATCTCCTGCCAGGCGTTGACGGTCAGTCGGGCCACCTGCTCGCCCTGCTGCAAGTCGCCGCCGAGCCACAGGAACCGGACGCGGTCGATCAGCAACTGCCGCACCGACGGCTCCGTCGATCTGACCGCACCGGAGGCGTCCAAGTGCGGCCACAACCGGCGGTACTGCGGCCACGTGCGCCGGTCGTCAACGTCACCGATCGGCCGTGATCCGGCGAGGACGAGCTGCACCTGGCGCCGTGCCGCTTCGATCTCGTCCTCAGCCATCCGGTCGCGGACGACCGCCTGCAACACCCGGTGCATCTGGACCTGGCCGGCGTGCGGGTCCACTTTGATCAACGCCAGCCGGCTCATCTGCTGAATAGGTGCGCCGCGCATCACGCGCTCGTTGACGCTCGGGTCGATCGGCGCCAACGCTTCCGCCATGCGATCGCTCGTCAACAGGTCAGAAGCGATCTCAGGTGCGAACACCGAGCAGAACTGCAGCATCCGGTAGGCCGCCGGCGACTGCTGCTTGAGGCGGTCGAGGGACAGATCCCAGGTCCGCTGGGCGGAGAGGGCGAGGGAGCCGTGCCGCTCCACCTCACGCAGGTACTCCGCCGGTGTCGCGCCCGTCTCCGCGAGCCACGCACCGGCGACCGCGACGGCGATGGGGAGGTCTCCGAGCACCTCCGCGATGCTGTTCGCCTCCTGTTCGGTCACCGTCTCCACGCGCTGGCGGATGTGAGCGATAGACTCATTGCGCCGGAATACATCGATCGGGATGGGATTAGCGCTCTCCGACCAGGCGACATTTCGCGACGTGACGATCACATGGCCGCGGCCGTCCTGCGGCACCGGCGGGATGAACGGGGAGATCCGCTCCACGGCTTCGGCGTTGTCGTAGATGATCAACCAGCGGCGTCCGGCCTCGCCACTGCGCAACTTCTGGAGGACGGCGCGAGCCGTGTCCGCTGCGGTGTCCGTCCCCTCGATGACGACCCCGATCTGCGGCGCCATGTCGGCGAGGGCGGCATCGACAAACTCGGGCGGGTCGGCCAGCACCCACCACACCACGTCGTACGCGTTTCGGAACCGGTGCACGTATTCGATCGCGAGCTGCGTCTTGCCGATACCACCCATCCCTTGTAGCGCTACCGGCAGCGCGGTGGGCTGGTTGCGCTGCTGCTGCAGCACGACAGCTTGGCCACCAGAGAGCAACTGCTCACGCAGGCGCGTCAGCTCGCCCTCGCGGCCGGTGAATCGTGCGTTTCGCGCGGGCGCGCCGAACACCCTGGGCTCCAGGCCGGGGTACCGCGGTCCCACCTGCCCGTTAACCAGCTGGGACGGGTCCGGCTGCCGGCCGATGAGCCGCTGGATGCGATCCACCGCCACGGACGCCGCCTGGTTGACGACCGTGACCGTCTTCTCCGGCGGAAACTCGGGCAGCTGGCGCACGTCCGAGACGTACACCGCGAGCGGCGCGCCGGAATTCGGCGGCTCGAGCGGCGGCATGGAGCCCGGCTCGGCGGCCAGATAGTTGTGGGAAATGATCGTCAAGGTGCGCGACCGGGTTGCCCGCCGCTCCTCCGCCTTGGCACCCTCCACTTGGCTGCCCCGCACCCGAGCGCCCACAGCGAGCAGTTGCCGCTCGATCCACTCCGCCCACACCTGATCCTCCGCCGAGTAGCGCAGGATGATCTCATCGTCGGGCAGGTCGGGGTAGCGGCGCTCGTAGCGACCCTTTTCGCGGATCCGGACGCCCTCATCCATCACTGGCAGCGAGGTGTGCTTCCCGTCGGTGATGTACGAGGTCAAGGTCTCGTAGGCGGCAAGAAGTGAGGTGCGCGAACCGGGCTGATCACCGAAGACCGCCAGCGTCTCCTCATAGGCGTAGAAGGCGCGATAGGGCACCTCCACCTCCGACCAGTACCGCCGCCGCTCGCTGTCGGTCATGCCCGTCGGCAAGTCGTTGAAGAAGCGCACCGCGAGAGCCCGGCCGGCCTCGGCCTTCTCCTTCTCCGCTTGGTCCACCCGCATGGGGACAGGGAGAATCCGCGGCTGCCGCTTCATCTTGGCGCGCAGTTTCCGCGTGCTGTGCGCGACTCGGGCCGCACCTTCGATGCCTTGATCACTCAGCGTGAAACAGTCGACCAGCGTGTCAGGCAAATGCAATGTGCAAATGTCCGCGACGTCGCTCAGTCCGGTGCGGCTGTCGATGAGCGTGTAGTCCCAGCGACGCTTCATGTCCGCCCGCAGCGCGTCGAAAAATCGGGCGCCATGCAGCCGGTTGTAAAAGTTTTCCCAGTCCAGTGCACCGACCGTGACCGCGTAATGGTCGTTTTGCCGTCCGGCCGACAGGAAATCGAGGCTGCCTCCGCCGGTAAAGCTCCAGCCGATGGTGAACGGGTATCGCACCTTGGCATAGTCTTCAAACCAGTTGTCCGGGCGCTCCGCTGGCGCCTCGGGAAGGTTCGCGTCTTCGTACTCGCGAATCAGGTCGATCACTCCGCCCGTGCCGCGCAGGTCTTCCTCACGCAGGAAGGGCTTGAAGAAGCGGTGCAGGCCGGGCGACTCGAGGTCCCAGTCCGCGATGAGCACACGGTTGCCGTTGGCGGCCAGAATCCACGCCACGTTGGCGAGCGCCATGCTCCGCCCTGTGCCACCTTTGTACGAATAGAAGGTGATTACGCTGCCTCGGCGGTCTTCACTCATCGTTACTCGTCCCAGCACTAGTAGTCGGCGGATTCTCCGTGTCGGTGAGACGGAAACGCGCTCCGGACTCACCAGGGGGTGGCGAAACGGGTCCATGCTTCAAGAACTGACGCCGAGCCTCGGTGACCAAGCTCGGCATGATGTCTACGAACTCCCGCAGCTGACTTACCCGGGCCGGTTTCGCGACACCGGCGCGCACGAGCATATCCACCGCTTCGGCGGCAAGGCGGTCGGCACGCGTGGAGTCCGGCGCGGCCTCGTCGATCACCACCAGAGGGCGAACCCAAGCCGGAAGGGTCTTCGCGACCGCGCGCAGAACGTCTTCCCCGCCATCTCCGTCCAGCGTCAACGGGTCGATCAGAAGCACCGTCGGATACGCCCGGAAGAGCTCCTCCGAGCCGGCGAAGTCGGCGATCCTGGTGGGGAGGAGCCCGAGGCGCTCAGCGGTGCTGGCCACGTACTCCGCGGCGGGCAGCACCTGCTCCTCGCCGAAGGGCCGCCACGCCTTGCTGGTCGCACCATAGATGCCCGGGGCGTGTGCCGTCGAAGGGTGGCGGTCGGTCGAGGCGAGCACGGACGCGACGAACTTCGGCGCGACGTGAGGTGCGGGGAAACGCTCGAGGACCAGGTCGGACGTCGGCGTCAACTCTGAATCCCGGACCGCTGACACGATGCGGTCGGCGAGCCGTTTTACCACCTGTAGGTACTGGTCTCGGTAGTAGCTGAGCATGCAGAGGGCTCGCAGTCCGTTTTCCGCGTAGTCAGGCACGTCCTCGCCCAGCGCCAGCGCGCCCTGGACCTCAGGCGGCACGTCCCAGGAGCGGAACGGAATCCACAGCACAGGAATGATGCGATCTCCGGGTGCGCGCAAGGTCGCCGCGACCAGACGCCGCCGAAAGGCCGCGCGCTCCTTCATCGGCCAGGGATTTTTGAAGTACATCGGCGAGTACAGCGGCACAAACACCTCAGCGGAGCCCAAGGCATCCGTCAGCGTAGCATTCCAGTCGGAGCCGGGCTCCACCTCCTGGTCAATGAATCCCGGTCGCATGCCGACCCTCGGTAAAGCACGATGTTCGACGGCTTCGACAAGGTCGCGGAAGAATGTGTGCACCCAGGGGTCCTGCGGCGTATGGGCGCCGGTCGGCACCTGAACACCGGGGGGAGAATGTGCATAGCTGAGGAAGAAATATGGCCCCGGGTCGACCCGCCGCGTCGAAGCCGCACGATTGGACGAGCTCATCCGCTTTCCTCCGTAAACGCATTGCGGAGCTGGGTTTCGTCGGGGATCGGAGCACGTTCCACATAATGTGACAGATGGAGGCCGACCACGCGCTGCGCCAGTTTCCAAACCACCGCTCGATATGCATTTGTATCCACGAAGCTCAGGCCATAGATGCCTTCAAGTTGATACTTCTTGACGACCTCCTCGGGCAGGCCGCTCGGCGAGAACCGTTGAATTTGTCCGACCACCGCCGGCTCACTCTTGGTGCCATGCGGGACCCAGATCACCGGCACTATCGCGGTCTCCATATCGGGCCGGCCACTACGCCTGTTGAGCACTTGTCGCCGAGAGAAGGCGTACCATTCGTATCCACACCAGGCGCTCTCGAACAACGACGCGGAGAGCAAAGGAATGAAGACCTGGCAGGTGGCCACCGCACGCAGGAGCTCGGGCGCCCACCGTCGACCACCCGCCATCGATCTGTCCAAAAAGCCCGGATCATCGCCGGGGATGCGACCGATCAATTCCTGGACGTGACCGGAAAGATCCTCAAAGAAGGTGCCGATCAAGTGGGACGAGCGCGTATGCGCATAGCTGACAAAGAATAAGGGCGCGGGTCGGTCGACATCAGGCTCTTTGTCGATCACGGTGCGCTCCCCTGCCGACTGTGGACGCTCCGCCGCCATCATAATTATTCCAAGCAATACCGGTCTCGTCGACTATTTGATCTCTCTTGGCACGAGTATTCGATCAACTATTCCGGTGATTGCTTCGGCCCCAGGACGCAATCGTCTGACGCATCGCGATCACGAAACGGCGACCGCTTTCGGTCAGGGCGCCACTGCGCTCCACCGCCGCGAGGGCGGACGTGATCCATTGCCGGTACCGCAGATAGTTTCCGGCTGCCGCGGCGGTCCGATCCGCTCGCGCCCGCCAGATTTCGGCGACCGCCAGGTGGGCGTACGTGCCGGTCAGGGCCGCCTCGACAGGTCGTGGGTCCGACCGCCAGCCGACCCGGACGAAAGCGCGGCGGCTGTGGTCCACCAGGTCGTAAACGTCGACAAGCGCGCCGAACTTGAGGTGCTGCACCTCGTGTACGAGCAGGACGGCCAGGGCGTCCGCATCCGGCACCGGTCCGATCCCGACCGCGCCATATGCGTCTCGTTTCGAGCCACTGCGCAACCGCCCCGATGGGTCGGCGGCGAGCGGCGTGATCGTTTGCATGGTCACGTCCAGCGAGACCGCGTACTGCGGCACCTCGCTCGCAACCGACTCCCGGGCCTCGATCAAGAGGCTCTGCAGCCGCCCCGCCTCGGCCGAGGAGATGCGGTCCGCCGGCGGCCAACCGAGCCCATGCCGAAACGGGTCCGTGTCATCGAGCAGCAGAGCGCGGCCCGCGAAATCCAACTGGCGCGTCGGCTGCCATCCGGCGGCCGGTTCGTCGGCGCCCAGCCCGACGCTGTATGCCTCGCCGTCACCCCGTACCTGGAAGCCGCCGGGCCGGGTCGCTACCAGTGCGGTGTCCGTCGTTCCCCAGTCGAGCACCATCGTACCGATCGTGGGGAGATGCAGCACGCCATTGTGTACGGGCACCGGGAGTTCGGCCGGCACATCGGCCGCGATGGCGGCAGCGGCGGCGACGTTGGCCAGATAGCCGGGGCCCAAGGCGTCGCTTCTCTCCCCGGCCGGACGGCTGCGGAGGCACTCGATCGCCCATGAGCGGACGTATGGATGGCCGAGGACTCGGTGGAGACCGTGCGGCGCGGTGCTGTCGAGCCGCTGGACCAGATGCCACGCGGACTGCACCGTGTCGGCGAGGTCGGCGCCATCCCACCCGCCGCTGGCCAGATCCTCGTAGACCTGGGCCACCAGCATCCGGCTCATCGAGAGCTCCGCTGTGTGCAGGGCGTCCAGGACGTCGGCCGCACCGTATCCGGAGCCGAGGTCATCGAGTACTTCCGTCGCTACCTCCCCGTAGCCGTCCGCACTCTCACCACTGGCCACAGACGAGGTACCGCTCACGTTGGTGATCAGCTCCTTGAGGTCCGCGCAGTAGACCGAGGGGTTGTCGAACCCGGATCCCGAGCGGTAGCGATGAGCGAGCAGTCCACCGCCACACTGCCGGACGACCGGGCAGGCGCGGCAGGTCGCACAGAGAGCGGCGATGCCGGCCTGCCGCTGCGCGATCATTGGGTGGCTTGCGGCGGCATCGGCCGAATGACGGAATACGTCGAGACCGGTGGCTGCGGCTCCGTGGTATGCGGTCTTCAGCGAATCGACCTGCTCCCAGCTTCCGTCCGTCTCGATCACGGCGAGATCGACAGAGTCCAGGCCCACCCATTCGGTGAGGCTCGGGCCACCGGCGACCAGCGACCGGAGCGAGTCGAAGAGCCGGATCGGTATCGGGCGCCCATCCCGCAGCCACTGCTCATATATGGCACCGAGCCACGCGGCGTACGGAGTGGCGGTCGCGCCGGTAGGCGGCGGCGAATCCCAGGTGGCGTGCGGCAGGAGGAAATCCACCCGGGGTGGCTCCTGCTCGCGCAACGCGGCGTAGACCCGGAGCGGGTCCGCCCGCAGATCAACGGTGCAAAGTAGGCCGCCGTAGATGTGGCGGTGCTCGCCACGGCGCAGCAACCAGAGAGCCGAAAGCACACGATCATGGCTACTGGCGCCATTGGCATAGCGACGGTGCAGGTCGTTCGCCGCGCGGTCACCGTCGAGCGAGATTCCGACCGAGACCTGGAATTGGGCGAGCAGATCGCACAGCTCCGGAGTCAGCGATATCCCGTTGGATTGCATGCGCAGATCGAGCGCGGTAACCGGGGAGATCACCTCTCGCAACACGGACAACATCTCGCGCAGCCGGCGAGGGCCGACCAACAGCGGCTCACCACCGTGCAGCACGACCGTTGCCGCGGGCAGCGAGTGCGCCATCGCGTGATCGGCAATCGCGTAGGCCGAGGCACGGACCGTCTTCGGCGACATCACGCGAGGCCGCCCACGCCATGTCTGATCGGCGTGCTCGTAGATGTAACAGTGATCGCATGCGAGGTCGCAACGGCTGTGCACCTTTAGCACAAACGTCGTTAGCGGGCGCGGTTTTCCGGATGAAACAGCCGCGACGCCCGGACCCACCGCCTAGACAGACGAGCCGAACGGAGAGAACGTAACCGCTGCGGAATCGTCGACCCGGGTGACGAGACGGCCCCTGAGTGCCGCGTTCAGCGCCGGATACTTGGGCGCCAAGCGATCGATCGGAGTCTCTTCGGATCTCCTGACCTCGGCCAGGTCGATGGGCCGCAAAGTGCGCTGTGGATGACTCACTACAGCTCCCCAAGGTCGGGCCACGGTGGACTCGGCGACATCGGCACGAGGGGATCACCACATGTCAGCATCCGATGTCTCGCTGCAACTGAGAATAGAGAGTCTTCGAGGTCTTGTCACGGTGGTGATCCGGCTGGCTAACCGCACCACTACCACCGACTGGAGACGAAGAAAGCCGGTTAGCTGGCCCTAAGCACCGCAGATACGATGTTTGCCTACCTTGCACCATGCGACAGGCAGGGCAAATCGTTGGTTTTCACTTGCGCTTCACCGCTATGACCGGAGCCTATGCGGTGGCTACCTCGACCAAATGATGATCGAAGGTAACCAGTTTCCTGGTGGAGCTGAGGGGATTTGAACCCCTGACCCCCTCGATGCGAACGAGGTGCGCTACCGGTCTGCGCCACAGCCCCGCCGCTGGACCGGAGCCCAGCAAGCCAGCCCGCACGCCAGCGAAAGCTGGCAGCGGACCGGCGCCAAGGCTAACAGGTCGTCCACCCCGACCGCGAATCAGATCCCGGCGCGCCGCGCGCTGCCCGTTCGATGCGCGTGGTCAGGCCGAGTGAGCCGCTCCCGGGCGCCCGGCCTCGTACGCCCGGCCCCGCAGCCCTCCTGCCCGGCGGTACGACACCGAGGGTGCCTGACCGCCGGTGTCCAGGCCCATCGCGGCCCGGCGGACCGCCTCGCGCTGGGCTGCCAGCCGGCGCTGCTGCTCGCGGCGCAGTGCGGCGCGGCGGGCCTGCTCGCGGCGCACCTCGGCCTGCCGGGCGGCCAGCCAGGCGGCCTCGCGCGCCTCGTGGCGGCGCCGGCGGCGCTCCTCCAGTGCCCGGTTGCGCAGGTGCACCACGTACACCACGAGCAGCGTGCCGGTCACCGTGACGCTGATCCAGAAGCCGGGGCCGACCACGATGACCCCGACCAGCTCGACGAGGTTGAGCAGGAAGAGCGCGGCGAGCACGCGCCGGCGGCGGTAGATCGCGGGGGTGTGACGCCTCACCGGGGGGCGCCGGCGGGCGCGCGCGGGCACGGGACGCAGGCGGCCGCGGCGGCCGGTGGGTGCCGGCGAGACCGGGGCGGCGGAGACCGGGATGCCGGAGACCGGAGCGGCCGGGCGGAGCGAGACCACCACGCGCGACGCGCGGATCGGGCGGGCGCCGGGCACGGTGCGGCGGCGGCGCTGGCGTTGCAGCACCCGTGCCGTCGACTGCGCCCGCTCCGCCACGAGGCGCTCGGTGGCGTCGTACCGGCGTACCAGCGCCGGCGCGAGGGCGAGCAGCCCGGCGGCGGCGAGGACGGCGAGGAGCACCGAGGTCGGCACCCTCACCCCTCCCGTCACCCCAAAACGGTGACCCTCAATGCCGCGTCACCGTTGTCCCAGTTAACTGAGGTTAAAGGGGGCTGACCAGGATAGACGTGCGCCGCGCCGGCACCATGCCGCGCAAAGATCAACCAGCGGTGGCGCGCAGGCGGTGCCACCGCGCCAGCAGGCCGCCGTCCGCGGCGACCTCCTCGCTGGTCAGCGCGTACCCGATGTGGTCGCGCCAGGCGCCGTCGATGTGCATGTACCGCGGGTGGTAGGCCTCCTCACGGAAACCGAGCTTTTCCACCACCCGCCGGGACGGCTTGTTTTCCGGCCGGATGTTGACCTCCACCCGGTGCAGCCCACCCGGGCCGAACGCGTGGTCGACAGCCAGCGCCAGCGCGGTAGGGATCACGCCCTGCCCGGCCACGCGGGAGTCGACCCAGTAGCCCACGTACGCCGAGCAGAACGCCCGCCGCACGATGTTGCCCAGGTTGAGGTGGCCGACCAGGTGGCCGCGCAGGCACACGGCGAACGGCATGCTCTCGCCACGCCGGGCCGAGCGGCGCTGGTCACGGTGCACGTAGCGGAAGGCGCTCGGCGAGTTCAGGTCGTCCCACGGGCCGGGCGGGGAGGACTCCCACGGCGCCAGCCACTTCTGGTTGAGGCGGCGCACCTCGGACCAGGTCGAGGCGTCGGAGCGGCGGTACGGGCGCAGCGAGACGTTGCCGTCGACAAGTACGACCGGCCACCCCGGTGACACCCCAAAGATCATCTGCGCCTGTCCAGCAACAGCACATCCACAGTGGAGCCGGCGGTCGCGGTGGTGACCCTTTCCCCCAGCACCAGCAGCCCGTTGGCTTCGGCGAGACCGGACATCGTGTACGGCCCGCCGGACAGCGGCTGCACCGTGTACCCCCGCCGCGGCGCTCGGCGACGTGTGCCGGGCGGAACTCGCGGAGCCCGGCCGGCGACGGCACGGTCTCCAGCAGGTGGGCGCGCACGCTCGGCCGGAAGACCGGCTCGGCCCCGGCGAGCAGCTGGATGGCGGGGCGGGCCAGCACCTCGAAGCCGATCAGTGCGGCCGCGGGTTCACCCGGTAGACACACGATCGGCACCTCCTCTCCACCGACCGTACCGAACCCGAGGGTGGTTCCGGGATACAGGGAGACCTTCTCGAAGGTCACCGCGCCGTCGCGCCGGGAGAGGATGCGGCGCATCATGTCGCCCGGCCCGGTGCCGGTGCCGCCGGTGGTCACGATGAGGTCGGCGCGCAGCGTCTGGTCTTCGAGAAGCCCGCGCAGCCCTTCGGGTCGTCGTCGCAGATGCCCACGCGGTACGCCATCGCCCCCGCCTCGACCGCCGCGGCGGTGAGCGCGTGCGAGTTGGCGTCGACCACCTGCCCGGGCTGGCTGGCGCGGCCCACGTCGACGAGCTCGTCGCCGGTGGCCACCACGACCACGCGCGGGCTGGAGCGGACCACCACGTGGCCGATGCCGGTGGCCGCGAACACCGCTACAAGTGCCGGGTTGATCTCGGTACCGGCGCGGGCCAGCAGCGTGCCGGCGGGCAGTTCCTCACCGGCGCGGCGCAACCCGTACCCCCGCTTGGGGGCTTGAAAGATCTCCACGGCGGCCATGCCCTGGTCGGTCCACTCCACCGGGACCACCACGTCGGCGGCGGCCGGCAGCGGCGCACCCGCGGCGACCGAGAAGCAGGTCCCCGCGGTGAGCCGCACCGGCCGCCAGCTGGCCGCACCGAGGTCACCCACGACGTTGAGCCGCACGCCGCTGGCCCGCGGCGCGCCGTCGAGCGACGCGGACGCCGCGGCGACGTCCTCCCACCGGGCCGCGTACCCGTCGACCGCGGCCTGGTCGAACGCCGGGTAGGCGTGCGCGGCCACCACGTCCTGGGCGAGCACGTTGCCGTACGCCTGGGTGAGGTCGAGGTCGAGCGGTGGCAGCGGCCGCAACCTGCGCAGCACGCTGCCCAGGTAGTCGGCGAGCGGCGTCAGCTCGTTTGCGGCCGCCTCGGCATCGGCCGTTGCTGTCATGTCGTCTTCACCACCGGCGATGTCTCCACAAATGTCGCCAGCCATTCCCGGAACGCCGGGCCGACATCCTCACGCTGGCTCGCGATCTGCACGACCGCCTGCAGGTAGCCCAGCGGCATACCGGTGTCGTAGCGGGTGCCGCGGTAGACGATGCCGTGCACGGGCGTCCCCTCCTCCAGCAGCAGCGCCATCGCGTCGGTGAGCTGGATCTCGCCGCCGCTGCCCGGCTTGGTGCGCTTGATCGCGTCGAAGATCGTGCCGGGCAGGATGTACCGCCCGAGCACGGCGAGGTTGCTCGGCGCCTCCTCCTGCGACGGCTTTTCCACAAGACCGGTCACCCGCACCACCTCGCCGATGTCGGCGACCTCCGCCTCGGGCTCGGCGACGGAGGCGATGCCGTACCGCTTGGTCTCCTCGGGCGCGACCTCCATGAAGGACAGCACGATGCCGCCGGTGCGCGCCTGCAGCTCCAGCATCGGCGGCAGCAGCGGCTCGGCCAGGTCGACGAACTCGTCGCCGAGCAGCACCGCGAACGCATCGTCGCCCACGTGCGCCTCGCCGCACCCCACCGCGTGGCCGAGCCCGAGCGGCTCGTGCTGGCGGCAGGTGTAGATGTCGGCGAGCTCGCTGGGCTTGCGGACCGCCGCGAGCCGGTCCCGGTCACCCTTTTCCTCCAGCCGCGCCTCAAGGTACGGCTGGCGGTCGAAATGGTCGACCATCGATGTTTTTCCGCGACCGGTGATGAGCAGGACATCGGTGATCCCGGCGGCCGCCGCTTCCTCCACGATGTACTGGAGGACCGGCCGGTCGACCACCGGCAGGAGTTCCTTGGGGACCGCCTTGGTGGCAGGCAGGAAGCGGGTGGCCAGGCCTGCGGCCGGGATGACCGCCTTAACGGCTCGCCGACCAGAGGGAGGGTGGTGCCTGCGTGCTCCGACATGCCGCGAGACTATCGGCCACGGCTCTGTCGCGGCGGGTGAGTCCCAGGTGACGCGCCGCCGGCACGAGGTAGATCGTCGTCTGGCGGTGCCGCTCCGGCCGGCACAGGTAGCTCCAATGCCTCCGGACGCTTACCATGCGCCGCGAGGCGGTACGTGTCGCGTCCGGCCGCTTTCGCCGCGTACAGGGCGTCATCCGCCGCATCCAGCACTTCCGCTCCCGTGACGCCGTTGTCGGGGTAGACGGCGATGCCTATCGACACCGACACCTCGATCGAATCCTCGCCGCACTCGATCGGTGTGTCGCGGATCGCCGCGCCGAGGCGCTGGGCCACGATCGCGCCGCCCCGCGCGTCGGTCTCGGGCAGCAGCACCACAAACTCCTCGCCGCCCTGCCGGAACGCGAGGTCCACTTCGCGCACCTCGGCTCGCACCCGCCGGGCGAACTCGATCAGTACCGCGTCACCCGCGGCGTGACCGTGCGTGTCGTTGACCTCCTTGAAGCGGTCGAGGTCGAGGGCGAGCACCGCGAGCATGCGGCCGAAGCGACCGGCCCGCTCGACCTCGCGGCGCACCGATTCCTTCAGATAGCGGTAGTTCCAGAGGCCGGTCAGCGGGTCGGTGAGCGAGAGGCGCTGCGCCTCCTCGTGGACCCGCACGTTGTCCACCGCGACCGCCGCCTGCCCCGCGAACGTCCGCAGCGTCACGAGGTCCGCGTCGTCGAACTCGTCCAGCCCCAGCCGGTCGTACAGCGCGAGCACGCCGAGCGCCGGAGGATCGAGGTCGACGCCGTGGGTGGGGCCGGCGAACGGCACCGCCACGTACGTGCGGCACCGCGGCTCGTTCTCCAGCAACGGCGGGCCGTCCCGGTCCACCCGCCCGCGCAGCGGCTCGCCGGTGGCGGCCACCGTGCCGAGCAGACCACTGCCCACCGGTACCCGCAGGTCCGGGTCCTCGAGCCCTTCCGCGCTGTGCGCGACGAGCGCGCCGGTGGCCGGGTCGAGTAGCAGCACCACGCCGGCCCGCGCGCCGGTCGCGGCGAGCGCCGTCTGGAGGATCACCTGGAGGATGCGGTGCAGGTCGTGGGTGCTCGAAAGCGTGTCACCCAGCACCGCGAGGTGGTTGCGGAGCTGGTCGCGGCTGGCGGTGAGCGCGCGCACGTAGGACTGCGTCTCGCGGGTCATCCGGTTGAACGCCGCGGCCAGCCGCCCCACCTCGTCGCGGGCCCGCACCGGCACGCGGGCGGCCAGGTCACCCCCGGCGACCCGGTCGGCGGCGCGCCCAAGCTCGGCGAGCGGTCGGGTGGTCGAGCGAGCCAGCCACCAGGCGGCGAGCACGGCGAAGAGGCCGGCCAGCACAACCGCGCCGACCAGCACCGCGTAGCTGCCGCCGGGCTCGCTGCGCGGCACCGAGAGGGCGAGCGGGAGCGGCTGCCCGGGCGAGGGGTCGAGGCGCCGCACGTAGCGGCCGGGTGCGGACTCGGCGATGGCGTCGCCGCGTACCCCGGCGGCCGCCTGGACCACGGCCTCGCGGTGGCGCGCCGACTCGGTGGAGTAGGTCGGGCCCGACCGCAGGGTGATCGCCGCGCCCGAGGCGTCGGCGAGCCGGCGGACGAAGGCCGCGTCGACGGTCTGCGCGACCTCGACCGAGCCGAGGACCGCGCCGGTCGCGTCGCGCATCTCCACCTGGACGGCGAGCGCCTGGAAGCCGCCCGACGTGGCGCCGGAGCAGTCGGCCCACGGCCGCGCCGGGCCGCCGGGCGTGGTCACGCCGTCCACGTGCACGACCGCGGCGAGCCCACGGGCGATGACCTGGTCGGCGACGGCGAGGCGCTGCTCGGGCGTGGGCGGGAGCGCGACGGCGTCGGCGACCGCCTGCAGCTGCTGGCAGAGGGCGCCGACCGAGGAACGGACGGTGGTGGCGGCGACATCGAGCCGGTCGACCGAGCGGTCGCGGCTCACCGCCGCCACCGTCGCACCGACGAAGAAGGCCCCGAGCAGCACAGGACCGAGTACGACCGCGAGGAAAGCGGTTGTCAACCGCCCACGGAGCGTCACAGTTCCCTCCTCAATGGGATGCTGACACAGGGGGAATAACTAGGGCGGGTTATGGCAGGAGTGTTGCGTGCCGGATTTATCGGATCTTCCGCGTAAGGCGACCCTCAGGGCCGCGCTCCTCAACCGCCGCCGGTCGCTGCCGGCGGCGGCGCTGGAGGACGCTGCCGGGCGCGTGGTGGCCGAGCTCGCCACTTTGGTACGGAGCGTCGAGCCGCACTGCGTCGCCGGCTACGTGCCCGTCGGGCCGGAGCCGGGCGGCCCCGGCCTGCCCGACGCGCTCGTCGGCATGCTCAGTCCGGAGGCGCGGGTGCTGCTGCCGGTGTTGCTGCCCGATCTCGACCTGGACTGGGCGGCCTACCACGGGCCGTACTCCCTGACACCCGGGCCGCACGGCCTCCGCGAGCCGAGCGGCCGCCGGCTGGGTCCCGACTCGATCGCCACGGCCGGCCTTGTCGTGGTACCCGCGGTCGCGGTCGACGCCCGCGGTGCGCGGCTGGGTCGCGGTGGCGGCTCGTACGACCGGGCGCTCAACCGCGTCGCCCCGGACACGCTGGTCGTGGCGCTCCTGCACGACGGCGAGGTGGTCGACCAGGTGCCCGACGAGCCGCACGACCGGCGGGTCAACGCGGTGATCACTCCAGGTGCTGGCCTGGTGATGTTGCCCGCTTGAGGTGGACGCGGCGGCGGTCTTTGGCGCATTATTAGCACTCGGATTAGTGGAGTGCCAGCCCCTGCGGAGGATCCGTTGCCCACCTACCAGTACGCCTGCACCGAGTGCGGCCACCAGCTCGAGGCGGTGCAGTCCTTCACCGACTCGCCGCTGACCGAGTGCCCGGCGTGCGAGGGCCGGCTCCGCAAGCTCTTCAACTCCGTCGGCATCGTCTTCAAGGGCTCGGGCTTCTACCGCACCGACTCCCGCTCCTCCGCCGACAAGTCCTCGTCCGACTCCTCGGCGGCGTCGTCTTCGAGCTCCTCGTCCACGGACAAGACGTCGACCTCCACCTCGTCGTCCTCGGACAAGTCGTCTTCCTCGTCGGCCTCCACCTCGGCCTCTTCGAGCTCGTCGTCTTCGAGTTCGGCAAAGCCCGCCGCGGCCGCGACCTCTTAGCAGATCCACCGGCGGCCCGGGCGTTTTCCACACCCGGGCCGGTTGTCCACAGCCCGTACCGCCGGCGCGCGCGGCCCACTCCGCCGACCGCCTACGGTCCTGGGCCATGCGGGAGCCCACCCTCGACCCCGTGCGCCGGCCCCGGCTGCCCCGCGGCCGCACACTGCTGCGCATCGGTCTGGTCGCCACTTTCCTGCTGACCGCGGTCGCGGCGCTGTTTGCCCGCGAGCCGGCGGCTGCACCGTGCGCACCCGCGGCATCGGGGGCCACACCGGCACCATCCGTCGACGCCAGCGGTCGCCTCGCGGTGCCACCGGGCGCGGTCGGCGTGCCGGTGCGGCTGGCCGAGCCGGCCGTGCTGGCGCTCGTCCACCCCGGCGACCGGGTCGACCTGCTGGCGGGCGGCGGCGCGTCACCCACGCCCGGCCGCGACTCCACACTCCTCGCGCGCGACGCCCTCGTGCTCGGTGTGGTGGGTGCGGACGGCGCGGTGCTGCTCGCGCTCAACCCCGAGGGAGCGCGCGCGATAGTCAGCCTGCCCGACAGCACCCGCTTCGGCGTGATCGTGCGACCGAAGTGATCACTCCCAGTGCGGCGGCCGGTCCTCCAGCAAGCGGTCGTCGTTCGTATACGTCCACTCGCCCCACCCGCGATCGGTGTCGTCGCGGGTCTGGTCCGGCAGCACCGGAAGGCCGTCCTCATCGAGGTCGACCAGGCGGTCCGGATCTTCGCGCAGGTCTTCCGCCCCGTTCACGCAAAGCAGCGTACCGAGGCATGGTTAACCGCGGGGGACGGGTTGGCGTTGATAGCGTCGGTGAGCGTGACGACGCGCAGCGGTGGCCCGGCCGACGACGAGTTCTGGCGGCGACCGGCAGAGGGCACCCCACCCCCGCCCGAGCCGCCTCCCGCCGAGCCGGCCGCTCCGGCCTACCCCGGGCCGCCACCGAGCACTCCCCCGCCGCACGGCTGGCGCCCGCCGGTCGTGATGCAGCCGGCCGCGCCACGCGAGCTCCCCCGCCAGGACGCCACCGGCATCGACGAGGAGGAGCGCAGCGCGCGCACGCTGACGTTCGGCATCGGCATGATCGCCGCCGCCGTGCTCGTCGTGGTTATCTGCCTGCTCTGCTCCCGAGCACTCTTCTGAGAACGCTGAGGATCCGGGGCTGGTGCGGTGACCACTAACGTTTCTGGGTCTGCCCGCTGCGCGGGCGGACCCAGAAACCCTGCGCCTGGCAGGGCCTGGTTCGCCGGGTTCCCCGGCGAACCATAGTGGTCACCGCACTAGACGCCGCTCCAGACGGCGTTGGCGCCTGAGTCACCGGTCAGGAAGACGTAGACGCCGGTGACGCCGGCGAGGACGATGACGGCGGCGCCGAGCACCCAGGTCAGCCAGAGTGGCACGCCACCGGCGGTGCCTCGGCCGCTGGTGAGGCCGTTCGTGACGAGCACGAGCAGCAGCGTGCCCGCGCCGAGGCCGAGGCTGAAGTAGAAGGTCAGGTCGCCGTAGCCCTGGTGCTCGTTGACCTGGTCGAGGATCTCCTGGCCATAGTTGGCGGCGATCAGCCGCTCCCTCAGCTCCTGCCCGGACTCACGCGCGACGAACGCACCCGCCGGCCCGGCGACGGCAAGCAGTGCGGCGGCCCAGCCGATCCGGGCGCGTACCCGAGGGACCAACGTGTATACGACAGCGGCGAGCGCGAGCAGCGGGATGAACACCACCGCGGCGTGCACCACGAGGGGATGCATCGGCAGGCCCATGATCTCGTCGAACACGAGTCCTCCTCTGGGGATCTATGTAACCGCGAGATCAGCGTACGATTTGTCCGTGTCGCCGATCATGGCCTTGTCAAAGGGTGGCTACGCGAAGAGAGTCGAATAAGTTCATCCAGGTTCCATGCGCCTTGTCGGTCTGGTATTCGCGTGCTGTTATTGCTAGATGCACGGCGAAGAGCTGCTGCGGTCACGTGGCCTGCGGGTGACCCGACCGCGCCTCGCTGTGCTCGATGTTCTGGCCGGCGGCGGCCATCTGGAGGTCGACGAAATTGCCCGGCGGGTCCGCACCCGCCTCGACTCCGTCTCCACCCAGGCGGTCTACGACGTTCTCGGCGCCCTCTCCCGCGCAGGCCTCGCCCGCCGCCTCGAGCCAGCCGGCAGCCCCGCCCGCTACGAGGCTCGCGCCGGTGACAACCACCATCATGTGGTCTGCCGCGGCTGCGGCGAGGTGGCCGACATCGACTGCGCCGTCGGCGAGGCACCCTGCCTCGATCCCAACGTCTCGCACGGTTTCCAGATCGACGAAGCCGAGGTCACCTACTGGGGCCTGTGCCCGGTCTGCCAAGCCCGCAGGGTCGATGACTTCTGACGATCTCGGCCTCTTCGGCCCCGACTCGGTGACCTGGCGCGTGCACGAGGAGCCGATCCTCTTCGTGGCCGGGCTCCGATCGCTCTACCTCCAGGCGTTGCATCCGCTCGCCGTCGCGGCCGTGGTGCAAAACTCCGACTACAAGACCGACCCGTGGGGCCGGCTTGTGCGCACCTCGCAGTACGTGGCGACCACCGTCTACGGCACGACGGCCCAGGCCGAGGCCGCCGGACGGCGGGTGCGCGCGCTGCACGCCCGGCTGCGTGGCACCGACCCTCGCACCGGCGCCGAGTTTCGGGTCGACGAGCCGGACCTGCTCCGCTGGGTGCACGTCGCCGAGGTCGAGTCGTTCGTCTCCACGGCCCGCCGCGCGGGTGTGCGGCTGAGCGCGGCCGACGTCGACGCGTACTACACCGAGCAGCGCCGCGCCGCTGCCCTCGTCGGCCTCGACACCGCGACCGTTCCCGGCACCGCCGCCGAGGTCGCCGAGTACTACGCGGGTGTCCGCTCCGAGCTGCGGATGAGCAAGGCTGGCGCCGAGACGTTCCTCTTCCTCAGCCACCCGCCGCTGCCGTGGCACCTGGGTCTCACCCCGGTCCGGCTGGCGTACGCGGGCATCGCCGCCACCGCCTTCTCACTGCTCCCGCCCTGGGCCCGCCGCATGTACGGCGCGCTCGGCCTGCCCCTCGCCGACGTCTCGGCCGACATCTCCGTGCGCGGACTGCGGCTGCTGCTGGCCGCGCTCCCCAAGCGCTACCGCACCGGCCCGATCCACAAGGGCGCGATGGAACGCGCCGCCCGCTTGGCGGCCACCGACCTCGTCGCCGCCAAGCCCTGAGTGCTAAATCGTTGGACGGCGGGTGCCCGCCCGACGATCGTGGGCGCCATGCGACAAGAGGACATCTGGGACGTCGAAGCCGCCCAGAGCTACGACACGCCGGGCGCCGGCATGTTCGCGCCGGAGGTGCTGGGGCCCGCGGTCGACCGGCTGGCCGCGCTCGCGGAGGGCGGACGCGCGCTCGAGTTCGCCATCGGCACCGGCCGCGTGGGCATCCCCCTCGCCGAGCGGGGCGTGCCCGTCACCGGCATCGAGCTGTCCCGCCCGATGGTCGACCGCCTGCGCGCCAAGGTGGACGAGCAGGCACTCCCAGTCCTTGTCGGCGACATGACCACGACGGTCGCGCCGGGCGAGTACACGCTGGTCTACCTCGTCTTCAACACGATCTCCAACCTTCTCGACCAGGCCGCCCAGGTCGAGTGCTTCCGCAACGCCGCCCGCCACCTCACCCCCGGCGGCCGCTTCGTGATCGAGCTGTGGGTGCCCGAGCTGCGCAAGCTCCCGCCCGGCCAGCAGGCGACGGTGTGGCACAACGAGCCCGGCTATATCGGCCTGGACACGTACGACGTGCTCCGCCAGCACGTGGTCTCGCACCACTTCAGGTTTGACGACAGCAGGCAGGCCCGGCTCAGCCGCAGCCCGCACCGCTACATCTGGCCCGCCGAGCTCGACCTCATGGCCCAGCTGGCCGGCTTCACGCTGGAGTCCCGGCACGCCGACTGGTCGGGCGCCGACTTCACCGAGGACTCGCGATCGCACGTCTCCGTCTACCGCCTGCCCCCGCCCGACTAGCGTGACCGTGTGGATCTCAAGCTGTTCGGGGAGGTGTTCGTCACCCTCCTGGTGATCATGGATCCGCCGGGCATGGTGCCGATCTACCTGGCACTCACCGGCACCCTCTCCGCCCGCGAGCGCAACCGGGCCGGTACCCAGGCGGTCGCGCTCGCGTTCGGCGTGATCGTGGTCTTCGCGGTCGCCGGCCAGACGCTGCTCGACTACCTGCACGTGGACCTGCCCGCGCTGCAGGGCGCCGGCGGGCTGCTGCTGATCCTCATCGCGCTTGAGCTGCTCACCGGCCGTACCGACAACCCGGACCAGCAGGTCACCTCCAACATCGCGCTGGTGCCGCTCGGTACCCCGCTGCTGGCCGGCCCGGGCGCGATCGTGGCGACGATGCTCTTCGTACAGCGGGCCGACGGCGCGACCGACTACGTGGCGATCGGTGTCGGGATCGTGGCGGCGATGGCCGCGGTGTGGCTGGCCCTGCGCTTCTCCGGCGGGATCGTCAAGGTGCTGCGCCCCAGTGGCATCGAGGTGCTCACCCGCATCGCCGGCCTGCTGCTGGCCGCCATCGCGGTGCAGTTGATCGCCGACGCGGTGGCCGCTTTCGTGCGGGAGTACTCGAACGGGGGATGACAACCGCCGTGGCGGTGGGCGGGATGTCGTACGGCGGTGGGAGGATCGTGGGGTGCGTAGGGCCCATTCCGCGACTCCCCGTCCACGCGGCGGCTCCGGCCGGCCGGAGCCAGAGCAGCTCGGCTTCGAGGGCATGCCGGAGCGCCTCTTCGTCTGCACGCCCAGCAAGCTGGGAGCGTTCGAGGACTGCCCGCGCCGCTACCGGTTCTCCTATGTGGACCGTCCGGCGCCGCCGAAGGGGCCACCCTGGGCGCACAATTCACTCGGCGCCAGCGTGCACACCGCCTTGCGCAACTGGTTTGGCCTGCCCGCCGATCGCCGCCACCCGGAGGCGCTGCCCACGCTGCTCAAGGGCACGTGGGTGCGCGAGGGCTACCGCGACGAGGCGCAGGAGCGGACCGCCTACCGGCGCGCTCTGGAGTGGCTCGAGTCCTATGTGGAGACCCTCGACCCGGCCTTCGAGCCGCTCGGCGTCGAGCGCGTGGTCGCGGTAAAGACGTCGGTGCTGGCGTTCAACGGCCGGGCCGACCGCATCGACTCCCGCACCGGGCCCGAGGGACCCGAGCTGGCGATCGTCGACTACAAGACGGGCCGCACCGGCCTCGACTCCGATGACGCGCGCGGGTCACAGGCCCTCGCGCTGTACGCGTTCGCCGCCGAGCGCGTCTTCCGCCGCCCGTGCCGCCGGGTCGAGCTGCACCATCTCCCGTCGGGCACCGTGGCGGCGCACGAGCACACGCCGGAGTCGCTGGCCCGGCAGGTCAGCCGCGCCGAAGACACCGCCCGCGACATCGTGGCCGCCGAGCGCGCGGTCGCCGCGGGTGGCGACCCCGACGCGGCCTTTCCCACCGCGCCGGGGCCGATCTGCACCTGGTGCGACTTCCGCAAGAGCTGCCCGGCCGGCGTGGAGGCACCGGCCAAGGAGCCGTGGGCAGCCGTCGACCGCGTCCTGGCCCCGTCCGGCGGCGAGGCGGCCGTGGTCACCGCGTCCGAGCAGTGATCAAGGCCCCACGACGGGCACACCGGAGGCCGCCGCGACGATGGTGTCGTAGGCTCCCTGCCCCGTCGTGTACGCGCCGAGCTTGACCTGCTTGTGGCTGCCGTGAAAGTCGGACGAGCCGGTGACCACCAGCCCCAGGTCGGCGGCGAGCCCGCGCACGTGCTCCCGCTCGGCGGGCGAGTGGGCTTCGTGGTCGGCTTCGAGCCCGAAGAGGCCGGCCGTCGCCAGATCCACGATCAGTGAGTCGGGCACGACCTTGCCGCGCTTGGTGGCCTTGGGGTGGGCGAAGACCGGCACACCGCCCGCGTCGCGCACCAGCCGCACCGCCGCGAAGACGTCCGTGTCCTCCTTGGGCACCCGGTAGCGCTCGCCCAGCCACCGGTCCTCGAACGCCTCGTCGGTGTCGACCACCAGCCCGGCCCGGATCAGCGCCCGCGCGATGTGCGGCCGCCCGACGGTGCCGCCGGCGGCGTACCCGTGTACCTCGTCCCAGGTCACATCGACCTCGTCGGCGCGCAACCGGTCGACGATGCGCCGCGCCCTCTCCTCGCGGCTGCGCCGCACCCGGGCGAGCTCGGCCACCAGGTCCGGCGCCGTGGGGTCGAAGAGGTATGCCAGCAGGTGCAGCGGGATGGCCGGCGAATGGCCGTACCACCGGCAGGAGAGCTCGGCACCCCGCACGAGCGCGAGGCCGGCGGGCCTGGCTTCCTCCGCGGGCGCCCAGCCGGCCGTCGTGTCGTGGTCGGTGATGGCGAGCACGTCGAGGCCGGCCTCGGCACCGGCGGCGACGAGCTCGGCCGGGGTGAGGGTGCCATCGCTGGCGGTGGAGTGGGCGTGCAGGTCGATGCGCATCAGACCAGCATGGGGTCCACCACGAGCAGGCGGTCGTTGCGGTCGGAGCCGGGCACGGGAATCTCCTCGACCTCCGGCTCCTTGCCCGCCTTGACGCGCATCAGGTCACCCGCGCGCGACACGTGCACGAGCGTGCTGCCGCTGGCCCAGGCCGCCTGGTCGCTGAGCTCGGGACCGGCGTCGGCGGAGGTGCCCCTGCCGTCGAAGGCGACTCGCAGGTCGACCAGCCGCGCCCGGCCCGCGCCGTCTGCCACGAGCCAGTGGCCGTCGGGCGAGACAGTGCCGGAGCCGCGCGGGTTGAGCTGCAGCGCGCAGGCCGTCTTGAGCACGGTCAGCGCGTTGACCGCGTCGAGGAGGGCGAGGCAGGGGCGGTCGCCGGTCTCGGCGGAGACCTGGCCGACCACGGTACGGCCGTCGGGCAGCGGCCCGTAGATCTCGGCGGTGCCCGGCTTCCACATTGGCGTGTACGTGCCGCGCCGCGGCCACCACACGTCGTAGGTGCCCTGGTGCGCACCGGAGCCGGCGCGCTGCATGAGCACCCCGTCGCCCACGAAGCTCACCGGAAGCCCTTCGGCCGGCGCGGAGGTCTGCGTGGCGCCCTTGAGGGTGCCCTGGTCGACGACCGCGGTGAAGAGTCGCGCGCTGTCGCGCCACGCCACGCGGCGGCCGTCCGGCGCCAGCGCGATCGCGTCGACGGCGGGCAGCACCTGCATCGAGGAGCCGTCTGAGGCCACGTACCAAAGGGTGGCGCCACCCGAGGGCGGCATGCCGACGACAAGCCAGCCCTTGCTCGCCTCGTGCGCCTGCGTCACGGTGCCGACCTGGGACAGCGTGATCGCGGTGCCGCCGGTGGTGCGCAGCTGGCTGGCGACGACCACGTCGACGGGCACGCTCGTCGCGGACATCTTGTCGCGGTCGAAGGTGCCCATCGGGACCGGCACAGCCGTGGTCGGCTCGATCGCGGGCAGCGACTGGAGGATCTCCGGTGGCGGGTCCTCGACCCACGCCGGCCCCGCGTACCGCTGGTCGTCGGGGCGCAGCTGGATGACCCCGGCGGTGGCGGCGGCCGTGGCGGCGACGACCATGACGGTGCCCACGACGGAACGGCGCCGGTTGATGCGGCGTCCCTTTCCGATCGCCCGGCCGGCGGGGTCGTGGCGGCCCACCGCGTGCGACGGATCGGCCGCACGCGACAGCGTCTCCCGCAGTGCCCGCTCCAGATCGTCCGATGCCACGCCCAATGGACGCGTTGGGCCCGGCCCAGGGTTGTCCGGCTTGCCCATCGTCACCCGCGCTCCAGACCCGTGGCGGGCGCCGGGATCGGTGGCATCGGCAGGCTGGGCACCACCGGCGCCGGCCGCACCCGGGCGGGCGCTGGCGCGGCGGCGGGCTTGGGCACCTCGACGGGCTTGATGTCCGGCGCGGCACCCTCGGCACCGAGCCGCTGGCGCAGCGTGTTGAGGGCGCGCGAGGTCTGGCTCTTGACCGTGCCGGTGGAGATGTCGAGCAGCGCGGCGGTCTGCGCCTCGGTCAGGTCTTCGTAGAAGCGCAGCACGAGCACGGCGCGCTGGCGGGCCGGGAGCGCCTTGACGTGCCGCCACAGCGCGTCGCGCTCGAGCTGCTCCTCGATCTGGTCGGGCGCCGCCCGCTCGGGGAGGATCTCGGTGGGTCGCTCGCCGTGCCACCGCCGCCGCCACCAGCTCGTCGCGGTGTTGACCAGGACACGCCGGGCGTACGGCTCGACGGCCTCGATCTCGCCCAGCCGCTTCCACGCCAGGTACGTCTTGGTGAGCGCGGTCTGCAGGAGGTCCTCGGCCGTGGCCCAGTCACCGGCGAGCAGGTAGGCCGTGCGAAGCAGGGCGGCGGAGCGAGCCGCGACGAACTCGCGGAACTCCTCCTCCATTTCCTGCCTGGCGGCCGACACTCATCGCCTCCCCGTGATAGGTGCCCTCCCGAAGGTTGTCACAGCCTTCGGGCAAGGACCATGGCACGGATGGCTAAACCGGCGTTAGGCGATTGCGAATGAGCGCAGATCAGGCCCCGTCGTCGGCCTTGATGTCATCGTCGGCCTTGCCGAGACGCGCCTCGACCGCCTGCGGCTCGTACATCTCCTCGACCACGCGGAGATAGAGCTCGTTGGGGTTGGGCAAGTGCTTTACCTCGCGCAGCGCCTGGTCTTGACCGGCCGACTCGAGCACAAATGTGCCGTAGTTGAGCATCCGCCCGAGTGGCGACTGTTCATACTTCATGTCGGTGACGCGCAGTAGCGGCATCATGCCGACCTTGCGGGTGATGATGCCGTTGACCACCATGACCCGCTTGTTGGTCAGGATGAACCGGTCGAAATACCAGTCGCCGACCTGCCACGCCACCCAGCCCATGACGGCGAACCAGACGATCACCGCCGCCGTGGTGAGGCCGCGGACGTCCTGCCGGGCCAGGAAGCCGGACAGGTAACCGAGTGCGAACGTCGCGGCGGTGCCGATCAGCAGCGGCGTGGTCAGGTGGATCCAGTGCCGCTTCCACTCCCCGCGGTAGCGCTCCGTCGGGAAGAGGTATCGGGCGACCAGCGAGCTTGGCTCGTCTTCCAGCGGCAACACACGCCGTGGCCCGATCGGCATGCCCGCGGCATCGGTGCGCAGGCCGGCCAACTCGTCCTCGGAAAACTCCGGGGGCAGGTAGCCACCGCGACCACTGTCCGCGTATCCGACGCCCTCCGAGTAGGAGGGGCCGTCCGAATAGGAGGGGCCAGTGGAGAACCCTGCGTCATCGCTGTAGCCGGGGCCATCGTCACGCGGAGTACGTGGGATGGGCTCGGTATCGCGCTGGCGATGAATTCGATCGGGCTCGTCAGGGTCGTCGGGGGTCCGCCCGGTGCGCTGCCCATGGACGACTATGCGATCAGGCTCGTGACGAAGTCACCAAGGCCCTGACCAATGTCGGCGACCGTGCTGCCCAAAGACTGGAACACGTCAGCCGCTGAATCTGGCCGGTACGCGATGAAGAACAGCAGGAACGCGATGCCGCCCCAGGTGAGGATCTTCTTGACCATTTGCGGGCCGTCCCTCCGCACTGCGCCGCCGAGCCGGTGTCGGCAGTACCCAGAGTATCAGTCGAGCGTCTGTACGTGTTGATCCAATACTGGAAAACGCATTCACGCTCTCCCGTGCATGTACGGCGATGGTGCGCCGTACACGAGCTCGGGCGGCAACCACTCGGAGAGGTCGTGCAGCACGACATGCTCCGCGAGGAGGTAACCCGCACTCGCTGGCCAGGCTATCGCATACAGCCACATTCCCCGGGCTTCTCCGGCATAGGCGCACCGATCCGTCGGCGACTTCACGGACCACAGTGGAGTCGGATGACCGCCCACTTTGATCTTCGCGTGCGGTCCACCGTGGTCGCCCGCGGGCAGACCCTCGTCGCCGAGCGCGTCGGCGATCAGCGCGCCCGGGTCGAGCCCTGGAAGGCCGCCGTAACGGTTGCCCAGGCCCACGCCCGGCTCCTCCGCCACGAACATGAGGTCGGCCGGCCCGCCACGCAGCGGGGACGGTCCGCTGCAGGCCACGGCGGTGGCGCGCACGCCGGTGCGGTCGTCGCCCGCCCAGGCCGCGCCGGTCATCATCCAGCCCGGAGGGAGGGGCCAGGGGCACCAGACGGGCACCGGCGGCCGGTCGCAGGCCTCCTGCGCCTTCTGCACCGCCGCCAGCATGCTCGACACGATGTCGGCGCTCACGTGCTCGGCCACGTGCAGTGGCGGCACCGGGCCGTCGTCGTCACACCGCCAATCGGTGTGCATCAGGTCCGGCGGTCGCACCGGACCGCCACATCTGGGGCAACTCACCGCAACGCCCACCTCCCTACGGTGCGGGGCTCGCAGCCTCCCCGTCAAGGTCTCCAGACGGTGGCGGCGTGTCTTCCGGGGGCGGACCGGCGTGTGCCCGGATCCACGCGTGCATGGCGATTCCGCTGGCCACGCCCGCGTTGATCGAGCGGGTGGAGCCGTACTGGGCGATCGAGAAAACCTGGTCGCAGGAGGCGCGCGCGACGTCGGAGAGGCCCGGGCCCTCCTGGCCGAACAGCAGCGCGCACTGCCGGGGCAGCGTCACCGCCTCCAGCGGGTGTGCCCCGGGCAGGTTGTCGATACCCACCACGGGCAGGTCGTGCGCGTGTGCCCAGGCGACGAACTCCTCGATCGTCTCGTGGTGGCGTACGTGCTGGTAGCGGTCCGTCACCATCGCACCCCGGCGGTTCCATCGACGCCGCCCGACGATGTGCACCTCCGCCGCGAGGAACGCGTTGGCGTTGCGCACCACCGTCCCGATGTTCAGGTCGTGCTGCCAGTTTTCGATCGCCACGTGGAAGCCGTGCCGGCGCTCGTCGAGATCGGCCACGACCGCCTCGCGCCGCCAGTACCGGTAGCGATCCACCACGTTCCGCCGGTCACCGTGCGCAAGCAGGTCCGGGTCGAAACGCGGATCGGCTGGCCACGCACCGGGCCAGGGTCCGACCCCGACCTCATGCTCATCGCCGCTCACGGTCATCAGAGGGTACGGGCAACACCCGGCCGCCCAGCCGGACGGGCGGCTCGGTGCGTCAACGCAGCGCGAGCGCGACCGCCAGATCGTCCAGGAACCGGCGCTCGGCGGCACTCACCTTCTCGCCGCCCAAGCCCAGCACCCCGCCGGAACGGGCCGCGCCGCACACCCGGGCGGCGACCGACTGGACCCACTGGCGGTACGCCGCGGAGTCGGCCGGATCGGCCCGCGCGGACAGCACTGCGGTCGCCCGCCGGCACGCCTCCAGCACCTCGGCGAGGCCGGCGGCGCGGTCGGTGAACTCCTCGGCGGCCGGGCGGTCGTCGTCGGCCTCGGCGTAGATCGCGGAAACCACCGCCCGCACCAGGTCGCTGTCGAACGCGCGTCCCGCGGCGATCGCGTCAAGGCCCGCGAGGCCCTCGGCGACCGTACGGCGCGGGGCGTCCGGCTCGGCTGACGTGGCGGCCACGATCACGCGGGCGGGCAGATGCGTCAGCAGCTCCCACTCGCCTGGCGGGAAAGCCATCGCGGCGACCTGGCCGCGTCTCCCGGCGGCCATGGGTGTCGGGTCTCCGGAAGCGGATTGGCTCGGCATAGCGACCTCCCGAGGTCAGCATATGCCCAGTTTTGCCGGGATGCGCGCCTTGCGACCTTGGGCTTACGTGTGTCGACCAGGCCGGCCGTGCTCGACCGCTCGGCGCTCATCCGCCGTCGCAGGCAGGGCCATAGCCTTCCGGCTCGCTCGTCAGGCCTTCGGCTCAGGAAAGCTGGGCCGGTCCGGGTCCGCGCCGGCGAGCACCGCGGCCGCTGTGTACTCCCTCTTCGGCACCATCACCCGCCGCCGGAACACGCAGACCAGGGTCCCGTCCTGCTTGTACCCCTTCGTCTCGACCGAGACCACGCCGCGGTCGGACTTGGAGGTCGACTCGCGCTTGTCCAGCACGGTCGTCTCGCCGTAGATCGTGTCGCCGTGGAAGGTCGGAGCGACGTGGCGCAGCGACTCGACCTCGAGGTTGGCGATGGCCTTCCCGCTCACGTCGGCGACGGACATGCCAAGGAGCAGGGAGTAGATGTAGTTGCCGACCACCACGTTGCGCTTGAAGTGCGTGGACGTCTCGGCGTAGTGGGCGTCCAGGTGCAGCGGGTGGTGGTTCATGGTGAGCAGGCAGAACAGGTGGTCGTCGTACTCCGTGACTGTCTTGCCCGGCCAGTGCCGGTACACAGCGCCGACCTCGAACTCCTCGTAATACCGGCCGAACTGCATCCACGCCTCCCATACGCCACCTACGCGTAGGGAAAGGATGCCTTATCGATGGTTAAGCCGGAGGCCCGGGTCGCGAAGCCGAAAACTACCCCGGACGCAATGAGCGGCGGGGCCCTCCCCGGCACCCGCCGCCCACGCTTGATGAGTCGATTTTGCCGTGCAACTCGCACTGGAGAAAGGTTTCAGTGGGAGACGCAGGTCACAGTTATGCTTTTGTAACATTACAGTCCGTGAGAGTCGAGCGACTTGTGACCTTGCGTTACCGATCTTCGTCGCCCGCGCTATCCAGCATCTTCGACCGTTTCCCTGTTACAGGCACGTAAACTGATGGAATCGCTCCCATCACCATAGGTAACGCGTCGATCATCGCCGTTCGTCACTGTCTCGGTGCCCCGCGTGAGGACCCGAAGAACCCCTGGTGAGACCCGCCACGCCGCGCCGCGTGTCCGATTCGTCGGGAATGCTGGCTCGCCCCGCTAGGTTTCAGTACGCGTAGGCAAATCCCCGCGATCGGAGAGATCAAATGGCGACCGTTGAGCTGACCACGGCGAACTTCGACGAGGTGACCAGCCAGGACGGCACCGTGCTGGTCGACTTCTGGGCCAGCTGGTGTGGTCCGTGCGTCCGGTTTGCGCCAATCTATGAGCGCTCGTCGGAAAAGCACGAGGACATCGTGTTCGGCAAGGTCGACACCGAGGCGCAGCAGGAGCTCGCGGCCAAGTTCGACATCCGCTCGATCCCGACCATCATGGCCATCCGCGACGGCGTGATCGTGTTCGCGCAGCCGGGTGCGCTGCCCGAGTCGGCGCTCGAGTCCCTGATCGAGCAGGTCCAGGCGCTCGACATGGACGACGTCCGCAAGAAGCTCGCCGCGCACAACCACTGACGTCACCGCCCACCGCAGAGGGCGCCCCTCGCCATTGAGGAGCGCCCTCTGTGCATGCGGCGGCGGTCAGGCCACGTGTTCTTCGTACGCCGCGATCGTGTCGGCGAGGATCTCCGCGCCGGGGCGGGCCCAGAGGTCGGCGTTGAAGACCTCGACCTCGACCGGCCCGGTGAAGCCGGTGGCGTCGACCGCCTCGCGGAAGCGGCGCAGCTCGACGCAGCCCTCACCCGGCAGGCCCCGCCCCAGCAGCACGCCTTCGGGCAGCGGGGTGATCCAGTCGGCGGCCTGGAAGCAGGCGATCCGCCCCTCGCGACCGGCCCGCTCGATCTGGGCCCACACCGTGTCGTCCCACCAGACGTGGTACGTGTCGACGACGACGCCGACCGCGTCGGCCGGGTACGGCGCGGCGAGGCCCAGCGCCTGCCCGAGTGTCGAGACCGCGCACCGGTCCGAGGCGAACATCGGGTGCAGCGGCTCGATCGCGAGCTGGACGCCGGCCTCCACAGTGGCCGGCACCAGGCGGCCGATCGAGTCGCCGATGTGCCGGCGGGCCGCGTCGATGTCACGGCTGCCGGGCGGCAGCCCGCCCGAGACCAGCACCAGCACCGGCGCCCCCAATACGCGCGCCTCCTCGATGGCGCGAACGTTTTCCGGGTACCAATCGGGCTTGTTGAAGAAACCACCGCGGCACAGCGACGTGACCTCGAGCCCGGCGTCTTTCACGAGCGCCGCGGTCTTCTCCAGGCCGAACTCCGCGACCTGCTCGCGCCACAGCCCCACGCGTGTCACGCCGGCCTCGACGCAGCCGGCGACCAGGTCGGGGATCGGCCACCGGTTGGCCGTCGCCTGGTTGAACGAGAAGCGGCTCACAGCCGCGCCAACTCGCTCGCTCACAGCTCGGGGATCTCGATGCGGCGCCCCTCGCGGGCGGACTGCAGGCCCAGCTCGGCGAGCTGGACGCCACGCGCGCCGGCCCACAGGTCCCAGGTGTAGGGCGCGTCTTCGACCACGTGCCGCAGGAAGAGCTCCCACTGCGCCTTGAACCCGTTGTCGAACTCATCGTTGTCCGGCACGACCTGCCACTGCGCGCGGAAGTCCTCGGTGGCCGGCAGGTCCGGGTTCCACACCGGCTTGGGCGTGGTCGCGCGGTGCTGGATGCGGCAGTTGCGCAGGCCGGCGACCGCGCTGCCCTCGGTGCCGTCCACCTGAAACTCCACGAGCTCGTCGCGGTAGACCCGCACCGCCCACGAGGAGTTGATCTGCGCGACGATGCCGCCCTCGATCTCGAAGATCCCGTAGGCCGCGTCGTCGGCGGTCGCGTCGTATCCCTCGCCGGCCTCGTCCCACCGGCGGTCGATGTGCGTCGTGACGTGCGCGGTCACCGCCTTGACCGAGCCGAAGATCTGCTCCAGCACGTAGTGCCAGTGCGGGAACATGTCCACGGTGATCCCGCCTCCGTCGGCGGCCCGGTAGTTCCACGAAGGACGCTGGGCGGCCTGCCAGTCGCCCTCGAAGACCCAGTAGCCGAACTCGCCGCGCACCGACAGGATGCGGCCGAAGAAGCCGCCCTCGACGAGGCGGGCCAGCTTGCGCAGGCCGGGCAGGAAGAGCTTGTCCTGCACCACGCCGTGCTTGATGTGCGCGGCGTCGGCGAGGCGGGCGAGGTCGACGGCGGTGGCCAGGTCTTCGGCGATCGGCTTTTCGGTGTAGATGTGCTTGCCGGCGTCGATCGCGGCACGCAGCGCCTTTTCCCGCTGGGCCGTGACCTGCGAGTCGAAGTAGATCTGCACGTCGGGCCGGGCCAGCGCGGCCGTCAGGTCGGTGGTCCACTCGGTGAGGCCGTGCCGATCGGCGATCTCGCGGAGCTTGGTCTCGCTCCGGCCCACCAGGACCGGCTCCGGCCAGAGCCGGGTGCCGTCGCGCAGCGGCAGCCCGCCCTGCTCGCGGATCGCGAGCAGCGACCGCACCAGATGCTGCCGATATCCCATCCGGCCGGTCACGCCGTTGAGCGCGATGCCGATCGTCCTGCGGGCCATGCGGAGGTCCAATCGTTCTGAGGTAAGCGCTTTCCTCGATCACGGTACTGGCCGTCGCTGTTGCGCTGCAAGGCCTTTCCTATATATGGGCAGGTCCACGGTATTCTCATTCGGCAAATGGACCTGGGGCCGGCGAGGTCCACCCCGAGGAGCGCAGCGACGAGGGTGGACCGCGCCGGCAGTCAGGGCCGCAGCGAGCGAACGCGAGCGCTGTAGGCAGAGCTCTGGGGTGCCGTGGGCGGGCGCCGCGGGCGCGTGGGGCGGAGGACTCGGATGGCAACGCTGGCCGATGTCGCGCGGCGCGCTGGCGTATCGCCGGCCACCGCGTCACGGATCATCAACGGCAGTTCGAAGCCGGTCACCGACGCGCTGCGCGAGCGCGTGCTGGCCGCCGTCGAGGAGCTGCAGTACGTGCCGAACGCGCACGCACAGCTCCTCGCCCGCTCGCACCGCACGGCCATCGGCGTGATCGTGCACGACGTCTCCGACCCGTACTTCGCGGAGATCACCCGCGGCCTCCAGCGGGTCGCCACGGCGCACGGCCGGCTGGTCATCATCTGCAACAGCTACCGCGACCCGGTCAAGGAGCTGGAGTACGTCGAGCTGCTCCGCGCGCACCAGGTCGCCGCGATCGTGCTGGCCGGCTCCGGGTACCACGACGAAGACTTCACGAAGGCGCTCGACGGCAAGCTCCGGGTGTACGAGAGCACCGGCGGCCGGGTCGCCGTGATCGGCCGGCACGAGCACGCCGGCGACGCGGTCGTGCCGGACAACGAGATGGGCGGCTACCTGCTCGCCAGCCACCTGTACGAGCTGGGCCACGAGCACATCGGCGTGATCGCCGGCCCCAAACAGCTCACCACCACGACCGACCGGCTCGCCGGCCTCCGCCGCGCCGCCCGGGAGCACGGTCGCAAGCTGCCGGCCAACCTCGTGGCGTACGCGGACTTCGACCGCACCAGCGGCGCGGAGGCGACCGCGGCCCTTCTGGACACCGAGCCCGGCCTTACCGCCCTGGCCGCGCTCAACGACTCGATGGCCATCGGCGCGCTGTCGCTGCTGCGCTCCCGCGGCATCGCGGTGCCCGGCGAGGTGAGCGTGATCGGCTTCGACGACATGCCGATCGCGCGTGACGTGACCCCCGCGCTGACCACCGTGCGGCTGCCGCTTGTCGACATGGGCGCGCGGGCGATGACGCTCGCGCTGGAGGAGCCGTCGGGCCACATCGCACCCCGCATCGAGCAGGTCGGCGCCGAGCTGGTCCGCCGCGACAGCACCGGCGCGCCACGCCCGTAGTTGCTTGCGCTCGGCTCGTACGCGTGTTCGAATAGGCCGCATGCGCTGGGACAATCTGTCGGCTCCCCCGACGGAGAGGTCCCGGACGGGCCGGCGCCAGCGGCTCCACCCCTGCCGCTGGCGCTGCCTCCCGACGCGGTGGCGCGCACCTTCGACACGCCGGGCTTCGCCGGCATGACCTTCTTCGAGGTGCGCGCCAAGAGCATCATCAACAGGGTGCCCGGCTCGTCCCGCATGGCGTTCCAGTGGACGATCAATCCGTACCGCGGGTGCAGCCACGCGTGCAGCTACTGCCTGGCCGGTGACACGCCGATCCTGATGGCCGACGGCACCACCCGTCCCCTGCGCGACCTCAAGGTGGGCGACGCGATCTACGGCACGGTCCCGGTCGGCGCCTCCCGGCGGTACACGGTGACGACCGTCCTCGCGCACTGGAGCACCACCAAGCCGGCCCACCGGGTCACGCTCGCCGACGGCACGCAGCTGATCGCGAGCGGCGACCACCGGTTTCTCACCGAGCGGGGCTGGCAGCACGTGGTCGGCGGCGTTGTCGCGGGCGACCGGTTCATGGGCACCGGGCAGTTCGTGGAGGGGCCCAAGGACTCGGCGGACTACCGGCGGGGCTACCTGAGCGGCATGATCCGCGGCGACGCACATCTGGCGACGTACGTGCCGGAGGCGGTCGACCGCTCGCTCGACTACCTGGCCGGCTTCGGCGCCGCGACGATCGAGGCGATCCGCGACCTGGTCCGCTGGCCCGAGCGTGCCGGCGACGAGTGGTGCAAGGGCCTCCTGGCCGGCATCTTCGACTCCGACGGCAGCCGCGACGGCGACGAGCTGCGCATCCGCAGCGACGACAAGGAGACCCTCGACGCGGTCGCCGCGGCGCTCGCCAGGTTCGGGTTCGACGCGCGGCCGGAGGAGTCCGGCACGGCGGTCCGGCTGCGCGGCGGGCTCACCGAGCACATGCGCTTCTGCCATCTCGTCGACCCGGCGATCGGCCGCAAGCGCTCGATCGCGGGCCTGCCGGTCGGGTCGGACACGCGGCTCGACGTGCTCTCGGTCGAGCCGCTCGGCGTCGACCTCCCGCTCTACGACATCACCACCGGCACCGGCGACTTCATCGCCAACGGCGTGGTCAGCCACAACTGCTTCGCCCGCAGCACGCACACCTACCTGGACCTCGACGCCGGGCACGACTTCGACACCAAGGTCGTCGTCAAGATCAACGCGGGTGAGCTGGTGCGGCGTGAGCTGGCCGCACCCAAGTGGCGCGGCGAGCACATCGCGATGGGCACAAACGTCGACCC